>JBAZYO010000005.1:0-300000 GCA_041659285.1 Vicinamibacterales bacterium
GTCAGCCAGAACCCGAAAGAGCCCACCGGCGCGAAAAAGGCCTTCGACGACCTGTTCAAGTTCTAGATCCCGGCCCGCAACACCCTCTCGGCAGGAGGTTTCCTCCCGACCCGCCGGAAACTCCCGGTAGTATTTGTCTATGGGCCTACTCTCCCCGCAAGACGAAGTCGTCCTCAAGCAACACCTCGCCGCCATCACCCAACCGGTCGAGCTGTTGCTGTTCACCCAGGCGTTCGGGGGATCGGAAAGCGGCCCGGTCGCCAAGCAGATCCTCAACGAGATCGCGTCGCTCAACGACAAGATCACGGTGGTCGAAAAGAACTTCGTCCTCGACCTCGACGACAAGGCGAAATACAAAATCGACAAGGCGCCCGCCATCGTCATTCTCGGCGACGGCGTGGACACGCGGATGCGCATGTACGGCGCGCCGACCGGCTACGAGTTCGTGGGGCTGGTCGAGGCGATCATCATTGCCGGCACCGGCAAGATCGACCTCGAGCCCGAGACCATGGCGTGGATCCAGGCGGTCAACACGCCCACGCACATCCAGGTGTTTTCCACACCCACTTGACCGCACTGTCCGAGGGCGGTCGTCCTCGCACTGAAGATGGCAGCAGCCAACCAGATGATCACGGCGGACGCGGTTGAAGCGACCGAGTTCATGGACCTGAGCCGGAAGTATCGCGTCACCGGCGTCCCCAAGACGATCGTCAACGAGACCATCGAGATTCTCGGCGGCCTGCCGGAGCAGGACTTCGTCCGCGCCGCGCTGGAGCTGCCGGACAGTTTGTAACCACGAAGAGCACGAAGAAGAATCACGAAGCACGCGAAGCTAACTTTGGGGGGAGCCGAAATGGCCTTGAGGTCTTTGAAAAGCGTATTCGTGTCCACCGTGGTTCTCTTCGTGTCCTTCGTGGTTGTTCTTGACGCCTCCGCGCAGGGCAAGAAGGTCTACATCTCCGTGGACATGGAAGGCATCAGCGGTGTCGTCGGCGACGACCAGACCAGCGCCGGCGGCGCGGAGTACAACCGCTCGCGCAAGCTGATGTCTGAAGACGCCAACGCCGCCATCCGCGGCGCGTTCGAGGGCGGCGCCACCGAAGTGGTGGTCAACGACTCGCATGGCAGCCAGCGCAACCTGCTGCCCGAAGACCTCGATCCTCGCGCCCGCCTGATCAGCCACAGCTTCAAGCGCCACGGCATGGTGGAAGGTCTCGACGAAACGTTCGACGCCGTCATCTTTGTTGGCTACCACGCCAAGGCCGACTCGCCGCGCGGCCTCTTCGCGCACACCGGCTCCGGCGTCGTGAAAGACGTGCAGGTGAACGGCAAGTCAGCCGGCGAAGGCGGGCTGAACACGCTGATGGCGCAGTGGTACGGCGTGCCCGTGGTGATGATTACCGGCGACGACGTGGCGGTGGAGCAGCAGAAGGAGTGGACGCCCGGCATCCGCGGCGTGGTGGTCAAGCGGGCGATCAACATGCGCGCGGTCGAGGGCAAGTCGCCGGCGGAAGCGCGGCGCGAGATCCAGGCCGCGGCAAAAGACGGCGTGTCGGGTTCCCGCAAGGTGGCGCGCGAACGGCTGGCCACCTACAAGGTGCGCATGCAGCTCCGCAACTTCACCATTCCGGAAGTCGCCACCGCGTTCCGCGAGATCCAGCTCGTGGCGCCCGACACGGTGGAGTTCACGCGCGAGTCGATGCCCGACGCCTACCGCATCATCCGCGTCCTCTACCGCTTCATCAATCCGGACTGAGCGCGATCACCCGATCGATGGTCCCGGTCAGGGTTTGAGCGGCTGCCAGCGGGCGCCTTCTTCGAGCACGAACCGGGTCTCTTCCGGCACGTCCCAATCGGGAATAGTCGGGAACAGCGGATCGCCCGGCAGCGTCAGCATGGTCACCGTCTCGTCTTTGACGACGCCCGGCATCACGCGCGCGATCTTCCGCGCCCGCGCCCACGCGAAGACCTCGTCGATCGACGCCAGCTTCTCCAACTGGCGAATCGTGGTCCACGTCGGCGGCGGCAGCAGCAGCTCGCGCCGCTCGAACTTCGCAATCGCGTGGCGCGGCGACATCCACTCGAGCGCCGTCATCTCGCTGTTGTCATGGCGCGGGAACTGGCCCTCCGGCATGCGCGCCAGGAAAAAGCGCGTGTCGTAGCGGCGAATCTCGATCTCCGGCGTGACCCAGTGTGCCAGGGGCGCGAGGTCGGCGGGGCTCACGCTGACGTTGGCCTCCTCCATCAACTCGCGGACGGCGGCCTGCCGGTAGGTGGCTTCCTCCTCGTCGCTGAGGTCCGCGAACGTGGCCGGCACGAGCGGCGCCCCGGGGGCGGGGCGGTCCGCGTCATCAACGCGCCCGCCCGGAAACACGTAGGAGCCGGCCATGAAGGCGACCTGGTCGTTGCGGCGGACCAGCAGTAGCTCGAACGGCTCGCCGTCGCGGAGCACGATCACCGTGGAGGCGGGCCGGGCGGGAATTGGCTGTCCTGAAGTCTGTGCAATCTGTGTCATCTGCGGCCCTGATGCTCTTAGGATAATCTGCGGCCATGATCGAACGGGAGGATCTCGGCGGCATTCGCATCCTGCGCCTGGCGCATGGCAAGGTCAGCGCCATGGACATCGAGCTGGGTGAGGCGTTCATCGCCGAGCTCCAGGCCGCCGCCGACCCGTCGGTGCGGGCGATGGTGATCACCGGGACCGGCTCGTCGTTTTCCGCCGGCGTTGACCTGTTCCGCCTGGTCAAGGACGGTCCCGCGTACGGCCAGCGCTTTCTTCCCCGGCTCGACACCATGTTGCGCGACGCGCTGACGTTCCCCAAGCCGCTGGTCGCGGCGGTGAACGGGCACGCCATTGCCGGCGGATGCATCCTGGCGGCGACCTGCGATCGCCGCATCATGGCGGATGGCGCCGGCCGCATCGGCATTCCCGAGTTGGCGGTCGGCGTGCCCTTCCCGGCGCTGCCGCTGCAGATCATGGCGGCCCGGGTGCCCGATGGCGCGCTACGGGATCTGGTGTTCAGCGGCCGGACCGTCCAGGTGGACGAGGCACTGGCGTTGGGATTGATCGACGAGAAGTGCGGTGCCGACGCGTTGCTCGACCGCGCGATCGCCGTGGCCACGCGGCTGGCGGCGATCCCGGCGGGCGCGTTCGCGCTCACCAAGGAGGCGTTCACCACGCCGATTCTCGAAGGCACCGCCCGCCACGCCGGCCTCAACGCCCGCGTCGTGGAGGCGTGGCTGCAGCCGCACACCTACGACACCATCCGCGCGTATCTGGAGCGGACCGTCGGCAAGAAATAACGCTACTATTCACCTGTGGCGGACGAGCCGGAATCCCCGTTGAAAAGCCGCGCCGAAACCGAGCGCGCGGAAGCCCATCGTCAATACAACGAGGCCTTCGATCTCGTGGACCGCGCCCGGCAGAAGTCGCCGGAATGGCCCGAGGCGCCGCCGCGCTACGACGAAGAGAAGCTGCACGTCGTCAACACGCAGTGGGACATCCTGCCCGACGGCTCGGTCAAGCGGCCTGACGGGCTGAAAGGCCCGATCTTCGACGCCGTGTGGCCGATCCTCGAGCCGATCCTCAGGCAACAACGCGAGTTCAACTCGAACGTCGTCAATCACCTGAACCGCAACATCGAGGCGCACCGCCAGGCCAACGACGCGATCGCGCAGATCGTCCCCGGCCTGCGCGAGGGCTTCAACGGGCTGTGCCTGTTCGAGCACCTCACGGTCCACTTCCTGCAGACCATCACGCCGTTCGTGGACACGCGCAATCGCGCGATCGCCGACGCGGTGGACGAACTGCGGAATGTCGCCGAGGTGGCGCAACGCGCGGCGGCCATGGCGCGGCGCGAGATCGAGCGGCTGGGCAGCAGCGCACCGGCTCCGTCGAACCTCTCTGAACCCGTCAGAACCGTTCAGAACCTCTCTGAACCGTCCGTTGACGCCTTCAAATACGTCGGCTTCGAAGATCGCTTCCGCGGCTCCGAGGACGAGATCCGCTCACGCCTTGCCGACTACGTGCCGTACTTCGCCGGGGCGTCCGACGTGCTCGATGTCGGATGCGGCCGGGGCGAGTTTCTCGATCTGATGAAGCAGGCCGGCGTGTCGGCGCGGGGCCTCGACCTCAACCCCGAGATGGTGGAAGTCTGCAGGGCGCGTGGGCTCGACGCCACGGCCGGCGACGCGCTCCGTTACCTGACCGGACTGCCTGACGAATCACTCGGCGGCCTGCTCGCCATCCAGGTGGTGGAGCATCTCGAGCCGGCGTACCTGCAGAAGTTCCTGCAGACGGCGTTCTACAAGATGCGGCCGGGCGGGATCATGGTGCTCGAGACCATCAATCCGGCGTGCTGGGTGGCGTTCTTCGAGAGCTACATCCGCGACCTCACGCACGTGCGCCCGATCCATCCCGAAACGCTGCAGTATCTGCTGCACGCCAGCGGCTTCAGCTCCGCGAACATCGTCTATCGGGCGCCGATCGCGGAAGAGGCGCGGCTGCAGAAGGTGACGCCGGGCGTCGAGCGGTTTGCGGAGGGCGTGAAGGCGGACCGCGTCGATGAGCTGGTGACGGCCTTCAACCGGAACATGGATCGGCTGAACAGCCACATGTTTACCTTCCAGGACTACGCCGCGGTCGCCAAGCGTCCGTAAGCAACTACGAGGGGCCCTACTGCCGGCTCAGGGTCATTCGCTCGATGGTCCGTGTCTGGATGGTCTCGCCACGCAGGAACCGCATGCGATCCGCCGGGTCGAAGATCTTCACCTGAATCGGCTCGGTACGTTCCGCCATCGGCGGCCAGTCGAGGCGGCCGAGGTCATTCTGCGCCGCGAATCGCTCTCGGAACGACGGGATCTCACCTTCTTCGAGGGCGATTAGCGGATGGTAGCCCCTCTCACGCAGCTCCTTGACGACCGCATCAAGCCATCGGCGCTCGAGCCACCGGTAGTTCATCGTGAGACGTCCCGAATAGTGCCGGATGCTGCCGGCGTGGAGGTGGCCGATCAGGACACTGTTGGCCGGAAGGATCGCGGCCACGTATCGACCCACGTCGCGATAGCGGCTCTCGACCAGTTGAAGGCGAAGGGCGCCGCCGCTGATCGCTTCGCGCATCAGCCAGGCTGACAGCGCCAGGCACAGGATCGCCGCGACCCTGGCCGCGGCCCGCTCGTCTGCCGTCATGCGCCGCACCGCCTCGACCGCGACCGCGACGGCCAGGACCAGCAAGGCTGGATATGCGGGCAGGAGGAATCGCAGGTAAGTCCAGTCCTCACGGCCGAACGGCGTGTAGAACAGGTACGACAGGAAGACCACGGCGATGAACGCGAGCAGCAGCCCGGCATGGGCGGTGGCAACCGGAGGTTGCGTGGCGTGCGAACGCCCGCGACGGGCGAGCCAGGGCGCGGCCAGCGCCAGCAGGATGAACGGCGACTGGGTCTGAACCAGCCATCGCGGGAACCGATCGAGATTTGGTCCGAGGTGGGCCAGCGAGTACAGCGCGCTGAACGGTTCGTAGCCGGAGGCGAGCGGCGAGCCGTACAACCTGCTGTTCAGGAACGCCACCACCACGCAACCCGGCACGGTGGCGGCCGCGAAACACGCCAACTGGATGGCGGCTCGGCGGCGGTCTCCGTCTCGGCGCGCGAGGCAGACCACAAGGTAGGCGCCAACAACCGCGGCGAGCGGAACGAGGTTCGGCCGCGTCAGGATGGCGGCCGAGGCCGCCATGCCGGCGCCGAGCGCCGCGGGCCCGCTGTGACGCAACACGAGCACCAGCGTCAGCGTCCACCAGGCGGCGGCGGGCACGTCGCTCATCGGCTGCACGAGTTGAAACAGGAAGCTCGGGCTGGTGGCGAGCATCACGGCCGCGAGCATGCCAGTCAGCCGCCCGTGAACGGCCGTCCCCAGTTTGAAGGTCATCCACACGCAGAGCGCCCCGAACAGCGGCACCACGTAGAAAACCGCCAACGGGCCGGCCACTCGCTGAAACCCGGCCATCGTCAGCGGCAGACCCACGGGGTAGACCGGCACGAGGGTTCCTCGGGCGGTGCCGGGGCGGTAGCCGGCCGGCGCAAACGACCAGTCCGCGAACGGCCATGGCAGGCTGCGCACGAATTGCTGCTCGACGTGGAGGGATCCATGGGCAATCAGGTTGGCCTGGCTGACGTACCCGAATGCATCGCCGTCGCCGGCCGAATAAGTCCCTTTCCAGAGTCCCAACGCGGCGACACCTGTCGCCGCGACGATCACGATCCAGGTGGCCACGGTCGCCGGAACCTGGGTCACGCCCCGGTCCACGCCGCCCTCCACGTTATTCCCACACCCAATCGCGGATCGACAGCCCAAGCGTGCGCGGATCGTTCCGGCCAAGATCCTTCGGCCGCCACAAGCGGCTGATCTCGGTCTCGATCACCATGTGCGTGCGGCCAGGCGTGGCCGGGATGTCCAGGAAGATCGCCGCGCTGCGCTTCAAGTCGGTTTCTTGTACCAGCCGTGAATCGGCCCACACCCGAACGTGCACCGGGTGCTCGTCGCCGTCGGGATGATCGATCCACGCGACGAACTTCAACACCTTCCCCTGGACCGGATTCACCGCCAGCGACCGGTAGTCCCGCGAGGTCCGGCGTTCCGGCTTGCCGTCGGCACCGAACTCGACGTTGCCCAGGCCGTACTGATACTCCCATCCGAAGCGCATCGAGCGATTTCGCGGCCGCAGGTCGCCGCGCGCGTCGGCAAAGGTGACGGCGGCGTGGAGGATCACGACCACCAGCGCGGCACTCCAGCCAACGGTGGACCACGGCGTTGACGGCGATGACGGCACGCCCTTGATGCAGGCGAACCAGAATGCGAACGTCCAGAACGTCAGCACCACCGGCAGGGACTGGCCCGGCATGCCCAGCAACGAAATGGCGCCGAAGGCGACCAGCGCGCCGCGGAGCACACCGACCGAGAATCGATCGCCGGTGCCGGTGGCTGGCGAGAACAGCGTGAACGCGAACACCACGCACCACGCGAGCCACGGCAGGCTGCCGAGCAACCCGAGTTCAGCCAGGTGGTGGCGATACCAGCTCTGCGCGTTGTCCGGGACGATGTCCTTGCCGCTCGCGGCCTTGGCGAAATCGTGCACGAGCGTATGGAAACTGCCGACGCCAACACCGGCAACCGGGTGTTCCTCCAGCATCAGGATGGCGGCGGGCCCGTAGCCAAATCGGTCCCACAGCAGTTCGCGCGCCGACTGGCTCAGTGAGATCTCGCCAAGTCCGATGTAGCGGAGGCTCCCGCGCCCGACCACGCTCGTGATGGATGATCCGCGCGCCACCAGCAGCACCACCGCGGCGAGCACGAGCACGCCTGCCACCACCGGCGCCAGCCGCTTGATGGAGGGCCGCGACACCGAATCGGCGCGGCGCCAGGTCATCACGCTTCCAAGGACAATCGCCGCAAAGCCGATGCTGATGGCGATCAGCGCGGTGCGCGATCCGGAGGTCAGCACGCCCATCATCGCCAGCGCGACGCCGCCCACGCCGGCGACAATCGACCATGGTGCCGGCCAACGGCGCGCGAGCACGACCGCCGCCGGGCCCCAGAACGCGGCGATCATGCCGAAGGTGTTGGCGTCGCCCAGCGTGCCTGAGGCACGGCCCATGTGGGGCCACAAGTGGGGATTGAGGAACCGCAGGTCCACGAAGCCCTGGTAGCCTCCGACCAGGCACGCCACCGCGATGGCAAGGCCGGCCGGGAGCAGCACCGCCGAGCGAAACGCGTCCAGCCGGACTGCGGGGCCGTTCGCGTACCACGCGAACAGCCGATCGAACCACAGTAGCCCGATGTTATGGACCAGCGTCCAGTAGGTCACCGCCGTCACGGCATCCCACGGCGTGATGCCGATGCTGGTGTTGGCCACGCCTGACAACGGCAGGATGCCCGGGTAGAAGTCCACCTCGCGCAGGAACACGAAAGGCCACGAGGCGGCCACCACCAGCGCCCACGACACGAGGGGCCACCGCCACCGCGCCGGCAGGTGCCAGCGCCACGCATCGCGGCCCGACACTGCCAGCCCGAGCAGCGGCAACGACCACAGGATCTCGAAACCGTAGTTCTCGAACCCGGGCCACACCACGTACGCCGCCGGAGCCAGGTACGACGCCGCGAGCAGGACGGCGGTGGCGGGACCGGGCCGCCAGGCGCCCACGATGGCGACGACGACAAACACGGCGGCGGTGGCGACGATGAGTTGCGGATAGATGAGCCGTGTCGACAGGTACAACTGGACGAACGCCGCGGCCAGCGTCGAGGCGATCACCACGCCCTTGGTGAGCTGATTCATCCGCGCGCGAGGGCCACCACGGTTTCAATGTGGTCGGTGTGGGGGAACATGTCAACGGCCTGGATGCGCGTCACGCGGTAACCGGCCTTGAGGATAACCGGCAATTCCGCCGCCAGCGCCTCCGGGTTGCAGGACACGTAGACCGCGCGAGCCGGCACGATCCCTTCGAACACGGCGGCCAGCACCTCCGGCGGGCACCCCTGGCGCGGCGGATCGAGGATGACGGCGTCCCACGGGTCGCGGCCGACGCGCGGCAGCGCGTCTTCCACCGACGAGGTCATCAACCGGACCCGGCCGTCGGGAATGCGGTTGAGGCGAATGTTGGCTTCCGCGTCCTTGGTGGCCTGCCGGTTCTCTTCCACCGCGGTGACGCGGGCGCCGGCCTTCGCCAGCGGCAAGGCAAACAAGCCGCTGCCGCTATAAAGGTCGAGGATGTGTGGCGACGAACCGACCCCTTCGATCACCAGCTTGACGATCTCGCGGGCCACGCCGATGTTGGTTTGAAAGAACGCCGTTGGCGACACCAGGAACGAGGTCTCCAGGATCCCGTCCTGCTTGACGTGGCTGTGCCCGTCGATGCGGATCGTCTCCGGCCCGACCATGTAGGGGCCCGGCTTGTCGTGGATGTTGACGAAGAAGCCGTCCGGGCGATCCGGCGATGCGAGCAGCCCGCGGATGGGCGTGCGCAGCGCCTTGTCGTTCTTCGTCACCACCAGCATGGCTACCGCCTGGCGATCGTCCTCGGTGGTGCGGACGATGATGTGGCGGACGAGGCCGTTGCGCTGGGCGCCGGCGCCGTAGATGCGGGCGCGGATGAGCCTATCGCGCAGCGCGAACGCGATGCGGTTGCCGCGATCGCTGTGGACCGGGCATTCGTTGATGCGGATGATCTGCTTCGAGCCGCGGGCGTAATGGCCCATCACCAGGCCGCGGCCCTGCCCTTCCGGACCGAACACGAACGCCACCTTGGTGCGGAACCGGTCTTCGCGCGGCGACGGCAGCAGCGGCGGCACGGGCATGCCCAGCAGGCGCGCCAGCCGCGCCTGTTTCTGGACCAGCTGCTCGGCGTACTCGACGCCCGGCAGCGTGCAGCCCCCGCAAACGCCGAAATGTTGGCACTGCATTGCTTGTCACTTACGGGCCGCAGAGGCACAGAGACACCTCTGCGCCTCTGTGGCCTGTTGGTGTGATCTCTATTTCACTTCCAGAAGTTCGACTTCGAACAGCAGAGTCGCGTTGGGCGGAATCACGCCGCCGGCGCCGCGCGCGCCGTAGCCCATGTCGGGCGGGATCGTCAGCACGCGCGAGCCGCCCACCTTCATGCCGGCGAAGCCCTGGTCCCATCCCGGGATGACCTGGCCGCCGCCGAGCGGGAACTCGAACGGATCGTTGCGGTCCTTCGAGCTGTCGAACTTGCTGCCCTTCTTGTCGGCCTTCGAGGTGTCGTAGAGCCAGCCGGTGTAGTGCACGCGGACCACGCGGCCGGGCCGCGCCTCGTCGCCGGTGCCGGTCTTGGTGTCAACGATCTGCAGTTGCGTGATGCCGGTCTCAGCCATGGGTGCCCCTTCAGTGGTCTCGGATTTCGGAGTGGAGCCGCCGCACGCAATGGTGACGCACAAGAGCAGCGACGCGAACGTGAGTTTCTTCATCTGATGTCTCTACCTGTCAATCTGTCTAGATGTGGCACTCTGCCTGGCGAAGCCGAGCACGTAACCGGCAATATGCCCAGCGAAGGCGAAAGCCGAGCGCGTCACCGGTAATACGCCCAGCGAAGGCGAAGCCGAGCGCGTAACCGGACTCGAGGGATTCGCACTGTCGCCGGCGCAACGCGCCGGCGATTGAACCCGAACGCCCTCTCCCTCCGCCCGAGTGAGCCGAAGGCGAACGTGTGGTACCCACACTTCGGGGATTCGCACTGTCGCCGGCGCAACGCGCCGGCGATTGAACCCGAGTCCCTCGCCCTCCGCCCGAACGAGACTAAGTCGAGAGAGTGGCGGAGGGAGAGGGATTCGAACCCCCGATACCCTTTCAGGTACAGCGGTTTTCAAGACCGCCGCCATCAACCACTCGGCCATCCCTCCGCGCCGTCCAATATTCTAACGTGTGGGTGGTTAGGCCGAGGGCTGAAGATTGGCGTGGATCGCATGGGCGGCCCGCTTGCCGGCGCCGGCCGCGAGGATCACCGTGGCGGCGCCCGTGACGGCGTCGCCACCCGCGAAGACCATCGTCTTCGAGGTGAGTCCGGTTGCGTCATCCGCCAGCAGGCACCCCTTCGCGGTGACGGCCAGGCCGGAGGTGGTGCGGGTCAGGAGCGGATTCGGGGTGGTGCCGATGGCCAGCACGACGTTGTCCACGGGAAGCACGAACTCCGAGTCTGGAATCGGGATCGGCCGGCGGCGGCCCGACGCGTCCGGCTCGCCAAGCTGCATCCGCTGGCACTTCAGCCCCGCCGCCCACCCGCTGCCGTCGTCGATTACTTCGAGCGGGCTGGTGAGCCAGTGGAACGTGACGCCTTCCTCGATGGCGTGGTGGTATTCCTCGACGCGCGCGCTCATCTCCTCGTCGCTGCGGCGGTAGACGATCATCGCCTCGTCCGCGCCCATGCGGAGCGCGGTGCGCACGGCATCCATCGCGGTGTTGCCGGCGCCAATCACGGCGACCCGCTTGCCGACCCGCACCGGCGTGTCGGTGTTGGGAAAGTCGTAGGCCCGCATCAGGTTGATGCGGGTGAGGAATTCGTTGGCCGAGTAGACGCCGTTCAGGTTCTCGCCGGGGATGCCCAGGAACTGCGGCAGCCCGGCGCCGGTGCCGATGAAGACCGCGGCGTAGCCCAGCTTTCCCGTGAGATCGTCGAGCGTCAGCGTTTTGCCGATGATGACGTTGCAGACAATCTCGACGCCCATCGCCTTGAGCATGTCGATTTCCCAGTCGAGAATCGCCTTCGGCAACCGGAACTCCGGGATGCCGTAGCGCAGCACGCCGCCGGGCGCGTGCAGCGCCTCGTAGATCGTCACCGCGTATCCGAGCCGCGCCAGCTCGCCCGCGCACACCAGACCGGAGGGCCCGGCGCCAATGACCGCGACCTTCTGCGTCCTGGTGATCGCGGGTTCGATCGACAGCGCCTGCGTCCGTTCCCAATCCGCCACGAACCGTTCCAGGTGTCCGATGGCCACCGGGTTGAATCGACCGCCCATGCTGCATTCGGCTTCGCACTGCGATTCCTGGGGGCACACGCGTCCGCAAATCGAGGGAATCGGGTTGGCCGTTCGCAGAATCCGCGCGGCGTCGGGCAGGTTGCCGGCCGCCACCGCGTGGATGAAGTCGCGAATGGGGATGTGGACCGGGCACCCGTCCATGCAGAGGGGATGCTGGCAGCGCAGGCAGCGCTCGGCCTCGAAGGCCGCGTGCGCGGCGGAATAGCCGCCGTTCACCTCGAAGAAATTGTGGGCGCGCACCTGCGCGTCCTGCACCGGCATCGCGGTCTTGTCAGTGCGCCTGACTGGCATGGCCCCCACTCCTTCCCGATTGGCAGGCGGCGCGTTCGGAGGCGATCCCCTCCTCGCGCACGTAGGCCTTGTTGCGCCGCATCGCGGTATCGAAGTCCACCTCGTGGGCGTCGAAGCACGGGCCGTCCACGCAGGCGAACCGCGCCTGCCCGCCCACCGTCACGCGGCACCCGCCGCACATGCCGGTGCCATCGACCATCAGCGGGTCCATCGACACGAGCGTCCTGATGCCGTGAGGGCGCGTGGTCTCGGCCACGGCCCGCATCATCGCCATCGGACCGATCGCCACGACCGCGTCGGGGCGGCCGGCGCCGCCGCCATCGATCAACTGCGCCAGCCGTTGGGTGACGAAGCCATGGAAGCCGGCCGAGCCATCGTCGGTGCAGACTTCGACGCGGTCCGCGACGCGAGCGAGCTCATCGGCGAGGATGACCAGGTCCCGGTTGCGCGCGCCGAGGATGGCTGTCGTGCGGTCGCCGAGGGCACTCCGCTCGCGCATGAAGCACAGCAGCGCGGCGGATCCGAACCCGCCACCGATGCCGCAAACGTGACCACCGGCGGGAAGGTCGATCTCGCTGCCGAGCGGGCCGGCCACGTCGAGCAGCGAATCGCCTGGCTCGAGCGCGCAGACCCGCCGCGTGGTCGCGCCGGCTTCCTGCACGACGATGGTAATGGTGCCGGCGGCGCGATCGTAGTCGGCAATGGTGATCGGGATTCGCTCGCCGCCCTCGCGGACGCGCAGCATCACGAACTGGCCCGGCCTGGCCGACGCGGCAATCAGCGGCGCGTCGAGCCGGAACAGCTTGGTGACGGGCGTCAGTTGGCGGGCGTCGATGATGCGTGTCATGCGATTCCCTTCCTCACAGCTCCGGGTGCTCGTGCATCGCCTTGAGCCGACGCCACCGGCGATCGGTTTCGTCCTGGATGCCGGCGACCACGCCCGCCTGCTCGGCTTTCACCAGGTGACGGGTCTTGCCCATGAGCTTCAGCCATTCGGAGACCGGCTGACGGCGGCCGATGGCGTCGGGGTCGTAGGTCAGGGCGGTGTGTCCGTGCTCGACCTCGTATAACGGGAAGAAGCAGGTGTCGATGGCGGCCTGCAGCACCGGCTCCGCGGCGTCGTCCGTCGTCTTCCAGTTGAGCGGGCAGAAGGAGAGGATCTTGCCGTAGACGAGGCCCTCGTGCTTCGCGTACCACTGCGCCTTGGCCACCTTGCGCATGAGGTCTTCCGGGTAGCCTTCGCTCGCGGTGAACACGTATGGCAGGTGGCACGCGGCAAAGATCTGAGCGGTGTCCTTGTGGTGGTATCGCTTGCCCGTCGCCGCCCCCCCCACCTCGCTGGTCGACGTGCGGTGGCCGAAGGGCGTCGAGTACGACAACTGCGCGCCAGTGTTCATGTAGCCCTGGTTGTCGTACTCGAGAATCATCATCCGGTGGTTGCGGTGCGCGGCGCCGAGCGCCGGCCCCATGCCGATGTCCATGCCGCCGTCGCCCGAGATCATCACGAAGGTGACGTCCTTCCCCTCTGGAAGCTCACCGCGGCGCACGCGCTCGTGATACATCTCCACCAGTCCCGAGAGCGTGGCGGCGCCGTTCTGGAACAGGTTGTGGACGTAGTTGACGCGGTGCGCCGTGGCCGGATATCCCGTCGTCACCACCATGGCGCAGCCGGTCTGGTAGAGGACGACGATGTCGCCCTCGAGGACGCGGCTGATCTGGTGGAAGGTCGGGAAGTAACCGCAGCCCGGACAGGCGCCGTGGCCCGGCGCGATGCGGCTGGGCACCGAGGTCATCTTCCAGATCGGCTCGAGTTCCACCCGCAGCTTGCCGGTGGCCTCGTCCCGATGCACGTGCGCCATTCCGCGCGTCGCTTCGAGCGGGATTGGCGGCAGTCCCGGGCGCGGACCACGACCGGGCTGGCCGGGGGTGGCGCCGTGATAGGCAAACGGGGTGTCAACCTGCCGGCTGCTCGCCGCGGCGACGGCGTCGGCGAAGAAGGCGCGGGCGTCGGCGGCGACGAAGTCCTTGCCGCCGAGGCCGTAGATTCGCGACACCACGAGCGTGTCGTTACGGCGATCGACCTGCAGCGCCGCCCGCACCTCGAGCGACAGGTTGCCGCCGTCGGCGCCGTACGAGTCCGCGCGGTCGCCGATCGTCACGGCGTTCACTGACGCCAGGGCCTGGCGGAACATCTCGGTTGGAAACGGCCGCAACACGTTCGGCGAGAGCACGCCGACGCGCTCGCCGAGCGCCCGCCGCTCGTCGGCGGTTTCCTTCGCCGTCTCGGCCGCCGAATTCAGCAGCACGACGGCCGCATCCGCATCGGCCATGCGATAAGCATCGAGCACCGGATACGGGCGGCCGCTCAGCGCTTCCAGTTCGGCGAACACGGCGGGAATCACGGTGCGCGCGGCGTCCATGGCCCGCGACAGCTGGACCTTGTTGTTGATCAGGTCCGGGTCGTTCATGTACGGCCCGAAGGTCTTGGGGTGCTCGAGGTCGAACGGCGTCGGATAGTCCGGCCGGGTGCCGAGGAACGCGCGAACGGCGTCGCGGTCGTCGAAGACCTCGATGCGGCGTTTCTGGTGGCTGGTGACGAAGCCGTCGTAGCACACCATCACCGGCAGCCGCACGTCGGGATGCTCGCCGATCCGCACGGCCGCGAAGTTCAGGTCGTAAACGGCCTGCGGATCTCGCGCGCACAGCATGATCCAGCCGGTGTTGAGCGCGAAGTAGATGTCGGAGTGATCGCCGCGGATGTCGAGCGGGCCCGACACCGCCCGGGCGGCGACGTTGAGCACCATCGGCACGCGCGTGCCCGCCTGCACCGGCAGTTGCTCGAGCGAGAACAGCAGTCCATTGGCGCTCGTGGCATTCAGCACGCGGCCGCCGCCGAGCGCGGCGCCGTAGCAGATGCCGGCGGCCCCGTGCTCACCGTCGCCGGCGATCATCACGATCTCGTGCTCACCGTCGGCCTGCATCTTCGAGAGGTTCTCGGCAACCTCGGTGGACGGCGTGATCGGGAAGTAGCCCATCACGTGAAAGCCGATGTCGCGGGCGGCCATCGCGGCGGCTTCGTTGCCGCTCTTGAAGTCGACCGTCTGCTTGATGACACCCGGTGCGCGGGCGCCGTCGATGGGTGGCGTGAGGGTCTGGGTCGCCATGGATTCTTCCGCCTAGCTGATGAAACCCGGGAACTGTGGCACCCGCAGCCGATCGGCGAGGCCAGGCGTCTCGGCCTCCCGCGTGAGGGCGGTGGCCGGGCACGACTCGACGCAGCGCATGCAGCCCTTGCAGTAGCGGTAGTCGATGCCCGTCAACTGGCGCTCGTAGGTGCTGTCGGGCGCGCCGTCTCGCCACACGAGGCACAGATCGGGACACACGAGATCGCAGGTGCCGCAGTGAATGCACTGGTCGTGATGCAGCACCGGCATCCATCCGGTGCGAGACAGCGAGAGGTCGTTCCACGCGGTGTTGCCCGGTTCCGGGATGATCCCGCCCACCGGCTGTGTCTCGTAGCCCCAGGCGGGTTCGAACCGGGCGATGGGCAGGTCGCCCTCCGCACGGCCGACACCCTCGTGCACTTCGAACTCGGTCGCGCCGCGCCGGAACGCCCGATCGTTGGACGCCACCGCTTCGGGATGCTTGCCGGCAAACTCGTCCGCGAGCGCGCCGCGCACGTGGGCGGCGTCGAGGAACGGGACTACCGCGCACAGCGTGCCGAGCAGCACCGCGTTCGGCCGCGACTTCTCCTCGACGGCGATCCCGAGCGCGTCCACACGAATCGCCAGGGCCTCACGAGGCAGCGCGGTCAGCGCGTCGGGCACCGCGCCCGCCGGCGCGTTGTAAATCAGGAAGCCGTCTTTCCGGAGGCCGCCAAACGTCGCCGGATTGCGCAGCAGCGCGGCGTGGAAGACGATAATGCCGTCTGGCGCCTCGACCGGGGCGCTCGTGCGGACCGGGCGGCCGGCCGCCCCAAGCCGCACGAACGATCGAACGACTGACCCTTTCTTTTCAGATCCGTACGAGGAGAACTGCGCGCCGTTGAGCCCCATGCGCAGCACCGCGGCGGTGGCCAGGATCTGTCCAGCGCCATGGGCGCCGAGGCCGCCAATCGACTCGAATCGCAACTCGAAGAAGCCTTCGCTGGGTAAGGACACGATGCATCCTTTCAGTTCGCGGTCACCGGGACGGGACGCGGTTCCCACCGCGGGCAGCCGTGGCAGACGGCCGTGTCGTCGAGGGGACGCGGCTCAGAATCGCGAAGGCATGCCCATGGCTTGTCTTCGCTATCCAGCCACAACGGGTATGGCAGGAGGACGGTCATACTGGCCCACCGGCACGATTCGACGCTGGAAGCTTCATCCATGGCATCACCCCATTAGTCAGCGCGCGTAGACGACGAACCACCTCTCTGGCATGCCCGTTCCCTGTGGGTTGCTGGCGCCCTTGAAGATGTCGAACTCCGCATTGAGCGCGAACCCCACCGCGGCCATCCAGCCCTTCACCTGCTCGCGGGTAATGCGGTCTTCGGGTTTGTCCCACTTCTTCGCGATGGGATCGTCGAATTCCTGCTCGACGATCACGATGCGGCCGCTCGGCTTGAGCTGCGAGGCGAGCACGCGAAGGTAGGCCTGGCGATCGTTCGTGTTGTGGAACACGTCGTGGAAGAAAGCGACGTCAACCACATTGGGAGGCAGCCTGGGATCATCAAGCGCGGCGAGCACGGTCTGGAGGTTGGTGACGTTCTCGTTCGCCGCCTTCTGCTTGATGTAACCGAGAAGCTCGGGCCAGATGTCCACGGCCAACGCCTTCCCCGTCGGCGCGACCGCTTTCGCAAACGGCAGCGTATACGCGCCGGTGCCGGACCCGATGTCGGCGACGACGTCGCCTGGCTTCAGCTTGAGCGTCGCGACGACCTCGTCGATCTTGAGCCCGGGGATTCGCTCGGGCCGTTCCAGCCGCCGGATCCACTCCTGGCCGCCGGTGTTGTCCTGGTGCGTGCCGGGCGGCCTGTCGCCCTGCTGGGGGCCGGCCGCCACGGGTTTTTGCGCGACGTACTTGATCGCCTTGAGCGCCATGCCCTGGCTCGGCAGCTCGGTCTGCCCCGCGGGGAAATCGTTGAACTGCAGCATGAACGCAATGATGGCGGCGTTGTCGGGCCCCAGCAGCTGTCCTTCCCTGCCTGGAGGCATCGTGGTGCGGTTCCTGTCGAACAGGTCACCCACCGTCTGGCCGTCGTAGTTGGCTGAGAAGGCGGCCCCCGCCAGCGCTCCGGCCATGCCGCCGCCCGCACCCGAGGGCCCGTGGCACTCCGCGCAGCGCTCGTCGAACAACACCGCGCCGCGCTTGGCCTGCTCCACCGTGTAGACGCCGTCCCACACCGTTCGCGGCGGCTGGGCGCCGAGGGCGGCCGAGAAGATCCCGGCCGCCCAGATGGCAACAAAACCCGCACTGCTCCGTCGGCCCATTGTCATGGCTACCGCTCCGTCGTCTTCTTGAGCTCGCTCTGCGGCAGTGCGAACGCGATGTACTCGCTCGAGTAGATGCCGCCGCCGATCGCCACGATGATGTACTGGCGCCCGTCGACCATGTAGGTCATCGGGTTCCCGCTCTGCTGCGCCGGCATCCACACCGCGCCGACTTCTTTGCCCGTCTGCTGGTCGTACGCGTGCAGCATCGCGCCACGCGGCCGATCCGGCGAGGCCGTCACCTGCGGGTCGCCGGCGATGACCAGCGACTTGGTGAGCACCACCCCGACAATGCCGGTCTGGCCGGTCTTGGGGATGGTCATGCCCTTGAGCAGCGGGCTGTTGCGCACGGCGTCGGGTGTGTCGCCATGCGGCACCTGCCACTTGAGCGTGCCGCTGTTCATGTCGAGCGCCGTGATCACGCCGTACGGCGGCTTGACGATCGGCAGCCCGCCAAGACCCGTGCTCATGGGGTTGGCGCCGCCGCCGCCACCGCCACCGCCGCCGGCCTGGGCCGGCGCGCGATATCCACTGGTCGAGGGCGCCTCGAAGCCGGGCTGGGCAAAGCCCGCCGCTTCCCAAATCGCAATGTGATCGGGATTGGTCTCGGGCTTGATCTTCTCGTGGTACTCGGGCCCGAGGCTCCCCGTGCCGATGGATGAATTGTTGGCTTGCGTGTAGAAGACGCCGGTCTCAGGGTTGAACGAGGAACCCGGCCAGTTGACGCCGCCCATCGTGTTGCCGACCTGGACACTGCCGAACACCTTGTCATTCGGAACCACGTATGGAGCAAACGGTGCCTGCTCCCACCGGAACTTCTTCAGGTTCAACAGCGCCTGGGCGCGCAACTCCGGAGTGAAATCGATCACGTCGTCGGTCGCCAGGTAGTTGCGTGAGTAGACCGGGGGCTTGGACGGGAAGGGCTGAGTCGCCGAGGTCTTCTCGCCGGGCACGTCGGACTGCGCCACTGCCTTCTCCGGCATCGGCCAGATCGGCTCGCCCGTGATGCGGTCGAACGCGTAGAGCCAGCCCTGCTTGCTCGGCTGTCCCACGATCTTGCGGGCCTTGCCGTCAATGGTGACGTTCATCAGCAGCGGCGCGCCGGTCAGGTCGTAGTCCCAGAGCGGATGGTGCGTGATCTGGAAGTGCCATTTCTTCTTGCCGGTCTTCACGTCCACGGCCACCAGGCTCTCGGCATACAGGTTGTTGCCGGGACGGTTGCCGCCGTAGGCGTCGATCGTCGGCGACTCGACGGGCAAGTACAACAGGCCCGCTTCCGCATCCGCCGACATCTCTGTCCACACACCGGTGTTGCCGGTCCAGTGCCACGAGCCGTTCTCCCACGTCTCATGACCGGGCTCGCCCGGGCCCGGCATGGTGTCGAACCGCCACAGTTGCTTGCCGGTCCGCGCGTCATAGGCGCGCACGAGGCCCTTGGAATTGTTCGAGAACTCGTAGCGCAACCCTTCGGCCATCGCCGACTGCACGACGATGATGTCGCCGACCACGAGGGGCGTCGAGTTGGTGCCGATTTCGCCCTCGACGAGGGGGATCTGCACCTGCTGCCACTTGCCGTTGACCTTCTTGCCGTAGAGGACGCCTTCCTTCAGATCAACCACGCCGCCTTTGCCGAAGCCCGGAATCGGCTGGCCGGTCCGCGCGTTCAACTGCACCAGGCGATACCCGATGGTGACGTAGATGATCCGTTCGTCGCCCTTGCCGTCGGTCCAGTACGACAGGCCGCGGCCCGAGAGCACTCGGGGCGCCATTTCCGCGCGCCGGCCTTCGTCCATGCTGTACACCCACTTCTGCTCGCCGGTCTTCGCGTTGAGCGCAACCACCGATCGACGCGTGCCGCCGGTCATGTAAAGGGTGCCCTTCACCATGAGCGGCGTGCCTTCCAGCTTGTATTCGAGGCGCGGGCCCAGGTTGTCGGTCTTGAACCGGAAGGCAACCTCGAGCTGGTTGAAGTTGGAGGCGTTGATCTGGTCGAAGGGCATGTAGCGGCTGCCCGTGATGTCGCTGTTGTAGCTCGCCCACTCGCCGTTCGACTTGCTGGGAAAACCAGGGGCGGGGGTCTGTCCGAGTAACCCGGGCGTGAGCCCGGCGAGAACAAAGACGGCAACGAGTAATGCCAGGCTACGCGCGATGTGGGTGACGGTCCGCGGCATATTGCGACTCCTTTGGAGAGGACTCTCCTCCGGAGTGCAACGATCGCGCCAGTGACGAGGCCGCGTTTTACGGCCCTTTTTCGGATTGAGCGGGAAAAAGCGGGGACTATTCCCCGCTCACCCCTGCTTTGCCTCGATCACTTCGCGCCCGCCCATGAAGGGCTTGAGCGCCTCGGGAATCCGCACGCTGCCATCCGCCTGCTGGTAATTCTCGAGCACGGCAATCAGCGTGCGCCCCACCGCGAGGCCCGACCCGTTCAGCGTGTGCACGTGCTCCGCCTTGCCGGTGCCGCCCAATCGGAACTTGATGTTGGCGCGGCGGGCCTGGAAGCCCTCGCAGTTCGAGCACGACGAGATCTCGCGGTAGGTCTTCTGGCTCGGCAGCCACACTTCGATGTCGTAGGTCTTCGCCGACGAGAAGCCCATGTCGCCGGTGCACAGCGCCACCGTGCGGTACGGCAGCCCGAGCAGCTGCAGCACGCGCTCGGCGTTCGCCGTCAGGCTTTCGAGCTCGTCGTACGAGGTGTCAGGCGACGCGAACTTGACCAGCTCCACCTTGTCGAACTGGTGCTGGCGAATCAGGCCGCGCACGTCGGCGCCGTACGATCCGGCTTCGCTGCGGAAGCACGGCGTGTAGGCGGTGTACTTCAGCGGCAGCAGCCGGCCGTCGATGATCTCGCCGCGATAGAGGTTGGTGACCGGCACTTCGGCGGTGGGAATGAGGTAGAGGTCCCATTCGCCGGCGATCTTGAAGAGGTCCGGTTCGAACTTCGGCAACTGCCCGGTGCCGTACAACGTCGCCGACGACACCAGGAACGGCGGCAGCACCTCGGTGTAGCCGTGCTCCGTGGTGTGCAGGGTCAGCATGAAGTTGATCAACGCGCGCTCGAGCTGCGCGCCGGCGCCCATCAGGATGGCGAACCGCGATCCGGAGATCTTGGTCGCGCGCTCGAAATCGATGATGCCCAGCTGCGGGCCGAGGTCCCAGTGCGCCTTCGGCTCGAAGTCGAACCGCTTCGGATCACCCCACGTCCTGACCACCACGTTGTCGGCGGCGCTCTTCCCCACCGGCACGCTGGCGTGCGGCAGGTTCGGCAGCGTCTCGAGAATCAGCGTGCGCTGGCGCTCGGCCGCGTCGAGCTCCACTTCCATCATCTTGATCTTCTGGCTGCGCAGCTTGCTCGCCTCGTAGAGGTGCTGCACTTCCTCGCCCTGGCGCTTGGCCCGCGCCACCTGGTCGCCCGACGCGTTCTGCTCACGCTTGAGCCCCTCGATGGCCGGAATCAGGCGGCGGCGCTGCGTCTCGAACGTCGCCAATTGCTGCAGTTCCGCCTTGGCGTCGAGCCCGCGGTTGCCGAGGCCTTGCTGCACCGCTTCGATGTTGTCGCGCACGTAGATGGGGTCAAGCATGGTGTGGGTATCCAGGAGGGCGGCACTTTAGCGCCGCCAGTGAACTATTCTAATGGCTATGAGCGCTGCTGTTCGCAAGGTCGTGTTCCCCGCCGCGGGCCTCGGAACGCGATTTCTCCCAGCCACCAAGGCGCAGCCCAAGGAAATGCTGCCCCTGGTGGACAAACCGACCATTCAATACGGCGTCGAAGAAGCCGTGTTGTCGGGCGTGCCGAACATCATCCTGGTCACCGGCCGGGGCAAGAACGCCATCGAGGATCACTTCGATGTCTCGAAGGAGCTCGAGTCGTTTCTCGAAAGCCGCGGCAAGCGCGACCTGGCCGAGGAAATCCGCAAGATCACCAACCTGATCAACGTCTCGTACGTGCGCCAGGGCGAGCCGCTCGGCCTCGGCCACGCCGTGCTCGTCACCGAGACCATCATCGGCAACGAGCCCTTCGCCGTGATCCTCGCCGATGACGTGATTGACGCGACGCCGCCGGCGCTGGCGCAGATGATCGCGGTGTTCGAGCGCGCGGGCGGACCGGTGCTTGCCGTCGAACGGGTGCCGATGGATCAGGTGTCGAGCTACGGCGTGATCGCCGGCGTGCCGGCGCCGGAATTCGGCAAGGGCGTCTACCGCGTTACCGACCTGGTCGAGAAGCCGGCCCGCGAAGACGCGCCGTCGGACCTCGCCATCATCGGGCGCTACATCCTCACGCCCGACATCTTCGCCGCCCTCCACGACACCGCCAAGGACAAGTCAGGCGAGATTCAGCTGACCAACGGCCTGCGCAAGCTCCTGCAGACGCGGCCGATCTATGCCTATGAAGTGGATGGCGTCCGCCACGACACCGGGAACAAGCTGGGTTTCCTGAAGGCGACGGTCTACTTCGCGATGAAGCGGCCCGAGCTCGCCGGCCCCTTCCTGGAGTATTTGAAAGAGGTCACCAGAAGGGCGGAACTTTAGTTCCGCCAAATCAATCGGCAGGTTTTGCGGCCGGCTTCGTCTCGGTCTTGGTTTCGGCCTTGGTCTCGGTCTTGGTTTCCGAGGTTTTGGTCTCAGCCGTCGTTCCGCTCGAACCCGACGATTCCTTGGCGGCCTTCGCTGTCTCCGTGCCGATGTCGCTCTTGCCGCCGCGACCGTAGTCGGTCAGGTAGAACCCCGACCCCTTGAACTGGATCGCCGGCGACGAGAACAGCTTGGTCACCGCCGCGCCGCACTTCGGGCAGATGTCGATCGGCGCGTCCGAGTACTTCTGGATCACTTCAAAGCGGTGCGCGCAGGCGTTGCATTCGTATTCGTACAATGGCATGTCGTTACTCCAGCACCACGTCGGACGATCCATCAAGCATGAGGCGCCTCAGCGCCCAGAACGGCGCCGAGCCCTGGGACAGGAGCGCGTCGTGGAACGCGCGCAGCGAGGGCTTGCCGCCTTGCTGCTCGTACCAGTCGCGGCGTAGCTTCAACAACATCATCTTCCCTGCCGAGTAGACAAGATACGTCGGATCGAAGGTGCCGCGCTCGGCTTCGCGCCGGGCGTTGGCCTCTTCCAGGAACGCCTCGTCGCGGAAAAACCGCACGCCCTGCTCCACCGACCAGTCCTCGGTGTGCAGGCGGATGCCGACGATGAAGCGGGCGAGGCGAACGAGGGCCTCCGCCAGCTGGCCGAGCTTGAGCGAGTGGTCACCGCGGCCGAAGCCGGCCTCGAGCATCATCTGCTCGCAGTAGTGCGCCCAGCCCTCCATGTACGACGCCGGCGCGAACATCGTCGAACGGCGGACCTTCGACTCGACGCGGCGGAGGTGCTGGTAGTGCAGGAAGTGGCCAGGGTAGACCTCGTGGATCGAGATGGTCCAGAGCGTGGGCGTGTTCAGGTCGCGCAGGTGCTCGAGCTTCCGCTCCGGTTCCCACTTCGGGTCGACGTCGGTCAGGTAGTAGAGCGCCCGCGATGGCTTGGATTCGTACGGGCCCGGCGTCCACATGCTGGCCCCCGACCACCGGAAGAATTCTGGCGTGGGCGCCACCGTGATTCCGGCGCCGTCGGGAATGCCCACCACCGGGTTCCGCGAGAGAAACGTGTGGAGCTCGTCAACCTGGGCGCGCGCGGTGGAGATGAGCTCGCCCGCCGCGGGATGTTGCTGCTTCGCCTTGCGCCACGCCTCGATCGGATCGCCGCCGTTGAGGCGTCCGGCCAGTTGCCGGAATTCTTCCTGGGTGGCGACTAATTCGCGGGTCGCGATGGCGAGGAGGCGATCGACCGGAAGCGTGATGCCTTCCTCGAGCCGGAGCTTCTGCTCGAACTTGTCGCGGCCCAGGCGGAACGAGCCCTTGGCCTTGGGCCGGATCTCGGTCTCGAGGTCGTTGGCGTAGGCGCCAATGGTCTGCACCGCCTCGGTGCACGCGTCAGCGAGGTCGCCGAGCAGGTGCATGTCGTCCACGTTCGAGAAGGCGCGGGGCAGATCGGTGTCGATGAACGACATCGCGCCGCGCCAGGTGTCGATGCCCACCTTCACGAAAATGGCGGGCGGATCCTTGATGTTGTCGCGCGCCGCCTGCACCAGGCGCGGGACCTGGCGGAGCTTCGACAGCACGCGGCGGGCCCGGTCGGTTTCGGGCGCATAGTTGAAGATCGCCTGCGCGGCGAGGCTCGACGCGAGCGTGTCGGCGTAGACGTGCGGGTTGCGTTCCCACGACCGCGTCGCCTCCAGCTCGAACTGCCGGGCGCGGATGTTGGCGCCTACAATCTGGTGCTCGACCTGTTCCCGAAGCGGCAAGGCCGCGTGCGGGATGGCGTCCAGCCGCCGGGCGAACCCGGACAGGGCGCTGGTGTGGGAGTCGATGGCCGTACGCCGGTAGTCCTCGATCAGGTCGTCATGGACGTGAACACCGTCCATGGTCGCCCCTGTCGGGTGGACCTCATAGAGATAGGCAAGATAGTCGTCGACGAAGTGGGGTAGTGGTTCAGCGGCGTGCATGAATGACAACGGCCGCGATCACGGGAAAGCGGCCATCTCGCAATGGTACAATAAAATGCGGCTGATGAAGGGCCCTGTCCTGAGCGAGCGGCACGACGCGTCAGGGTCGCGCCGCGAGTCGAAGGGCACGCTGTACGTCGTCGCCACGCCCATCGGCCACCTCGAAGACATCACGCTTCGCGCCCTCCGCATTCTCAAAACTGTTCAGCTGGTCGCCGCCGAAGACACGCGGAGGACCGGAAACCTGCTCCGGCACTATCAGATAGAGACGCCCGTCCTCAGCGTCCACGAACACAACGAGCTGGCCCGGGTCGCCAGGTTGGTGGACCGGCTGGCGGCCGGAGACTCCATCGCATTGGTCACGGATGCCGGCACGCCGGGCGTTTCTGACCCTGGTGCGACTCTGGTCGCCGCAGTCAGGGCGGCCGGCTTCAGGGTGGAGCCCATTCCAGGTCCGAGCGCGGTCGTGGCGGCCATATCAGCGGCAGGTATAAAGTCGGAAGGCTTTTGTTTTCATGGGTTTGCTCCAATTAAGGCAAAAGACAGAAAATTGTGGTTCCTGGCCCTGGTTGAGGCCAGTCGACACCGGGCCGTGGTCTTCTTCGAGGCCCCTCACCGGGTGCAGAAGACCCTCGAGGAGCTTAGTTTATTGGTCACACGACCAATAATGGTCGCCCGGGAACTGACGAAGATTCACGAGGAGTGCGTATTCGGCACGCCGGCCGAGCTTCTGGCGCGCTTCTCCTCGCCCCAAGGCGAGTTCACCCTCGTCATTCCCCCTGGATTGCGGGCCGACGACGCACCAATTGCGGCTACGGATGACGACATCGCTGAATTATTTGGTCAATTGACAGAAAATGGAGCGGGCGCCACCAAACGCGATACCGCCAGACTGGTGGCGGAACGCCTGGGCCTCACTACAAAGGTCGTCTACGACGCCCTGGAACGGGTCAAGATTACTCGTGGCTGACATTCACGTCGTCGTGCTCGCCGCCGGCAAGGGCACGCGGATGAAGTCGCAGGTGCCCAAGGTCCTGCACCACATCTCCGGCTTCACCCTGATCGAGCGCGTCCTGCGGGCCGCGGATGCGCTGGCGCCGGCGAGCATCACCCTGGTGGTCGGCCACGGCGCGAATGAAGTCAGGGCGTTGTTGGGATCCGGCCGGAACCTTCAGTTTGTTGTTCAGGAGAAACAGCTCGGAACCGGCCACGCGCTCCTGCAGACCCGCCCGTTGCTGGAAGGGAAGTCCGGCGTGGTCGTGCTCCTGTCCGGCGACGTGCCGTTGCTGACCCGCAACACCCTGAAGTCGCTGATCGACACGCACGTGCAGTCGGAGGCCGCCGCCACGGTGGTCACCGCCGAGATGCCCCGGCCGTTCGGCTACGGCCGCATCATCCGCACCAACGGCCGCATCACCCGCATCGTCGAGGAACGTGACGCGTCACCGGCGCAGAGAAAAGTCACCGAGATCAACTCGGGCATCTACGCCTTCGACCTGGAACCGTTGTTCGCCGCGCTCGATTCGATCGGCACCTCGAACAACCAGGGCGAGTACTACCTGCCCGATCTCGTCGCCATTTTCCGGAAGCAGAAGCGCACCGTTGCCACCTGGACGGTCGAGCGCGCAGAAGAGATTCGCGGCATCAACAGCCGCACAGAACTTGCAGAGGTCAGTGCCATGGTTCGCCAGCAGAAGAACGAAGAGTTGATGGCCGCGGGCGTCACGCTCATCGACCCCGCCACCACCTATGTGGACAGCGACGTGGTCGTGGGGGCCGACACGGTCATCCATCCGTGCGTCTTTCTCGAGGGGTCCACGGAGATCGGCGCCGCCTGTGAAATCCACTCCGGGTCGCGCATCGTCAACTCCACGCTCGGCGACCGGGTGTGTGTGCGAAACCACACTGTGGTCACGGATTCCACAATTGACGCGGGCGCCTTTCTCGGTCCGTTCGCCCACATCCGGCCGGGATCGCAGGTGGGCGAGGACGCCCACATCGGCAATTTCGTCGAGCTGAAGAAGACCGCGATCGGCAAGGGCGCCAAGGCCAACCACCTGGCCTACCTGGGCGACGCCACCATCGGCGCGGCCACCAACGTCGGCGCCGGCACCATCACCTGCAACTACGACGGCGAGAAGAAACACCAGACCGTGATCGGCAACAACGTGTTCATCGGCAGCAACAGCACCCTGGTCGCGCCGATCACGCTCGCCGATGGATCGTACATTGCAGCCGGGTCCGCGGTGACGAAGGACGTGCCCGCCGGCACGCTGGCCATCGGCCGCGCGCGGCAGGAAAACAAGCCGGGTTGGGTCGTCAGGCGGAAACAGAAGGGCAGTCAGTAGCAGCTATGTGCGGCATCATTGGATACATCGGTCCCAAACCCGTCGTCCCCGTCATTCTTGACGGCCTGCGGCGGCTGGAATATCGCGGCTACGACTCCGCAGGCGTGGCGGTGGTGCACGACGGCGTGATCGACATCCGGCGCAGCGCCGGCAAGCTGATCAACCTGGAGGCCTCGATCCAGGCCAAGCCGATGGTGGGCGAGTATGGCCTGGGCCACACGCGCTGGGCCACCCACGGCCGTCCCACCGAGGAGAACGCGCATCCGCACCGCGACGGCACCGGCCGCATTGTCGTGGTCCACAACGGCATCATCGAGAACTACCTGGAGATCAAGCGCGAGCTAATCGCCGAAGGCCACAAGTTCGAGTCCGAGACCGACACCGAAGTGGTCGCGCACCTGGTCCAGAAGGAATGGCAGGGCGACGGCCTGGAGAACGCGGTGCTGCGGGCGATGAAGCGCGTGCGCGGCCTGTTCGCGCTGGTGCTGCTGTCGGCCGACGATCCCCTGAAGCTGGTGACGGTGCGCAACGGCCCGCCCATCGTCGTCGGCATTGGCGAGGGCGAGTACTTCGTGGCGTCGGACGTGCCGGCGATCCTGAGCCACACGCGCAACGTGGTCTTCATGGAAGACCGCGAGATGGCCGTGCTCACGCCGGCGGGCGTGACCTTCATGACGCTCGACGGCACGGTCGTGGAGCGCCAGCCCACCCGCGTCACGTGGGATCCGATCTCCGCGGAAAAAGCCGGCTACAAGCACTTCATGCTCAAGGAGATCTTCGAGCAGCCGCATGCCGTGCGCGACACCGTGCTCGGGCGCTGTTCCGTGGAGACCGGCCAGGTCCACCTCGCCGAGATGGCCATTTCCGACGCGGACCTGCGCGCCATCGACAAGATCACGTTGCTCGCCTGCGGCACGTCGTGGCACGCGGCGCTGGTCGGCAAGTTCATGATCGAGGAACTCGCCAAGCTGTCGGTGGAAGTGGACTACGGCTCCGAATACCGCTACCGCAACCCGATCATCAACACCACGACGCTCGCCGTCGCCATCACGCAGTCTGGCGAAACCGCCGACACGCTGGCGGCGCTGCGCGAGGCCAAGGGCAAGGGCGCCCGCAGCCTGGCGATTTGCAACGTCGTCGGCAGCATGGCCACGCGCGAGGCCGAAGGCACCATCTACACGCACGCGGGCCCCGAGATTGGCGTCGCCTCCACCAAGGCCTTCACCACGCAGCTGGTGGCGCTCTACCTGTTCGCGCTGAAGCTGGCGGAAGTCCGCGAGACCCTGACCAAGGCGGAGCGGTGCGCGCACATCCAGGCGCTGATGCAGCTGCCGCAGATTCTCGAAGACACCCTGAAGTCGGCCCGGGAGATTGAAGAGATCGCGGTCCGGTTCCACAACCGGTCGGACTTCCTCTACCTCGGCCGCGGCATCAACTATCCAATCGCGCTCGAGGGCGCGCTCAAGCTGAAAGAGATCTCCTACATCCACGCCGAAGGGTATCCGGCGGGCGAGATGAAGCACGGGCCGATCGCGCTGATCGACGAGCAGATGCCGGTAGTGGCGCTGGCCACCCACGACCACGTGTTCGAGAAGATGCAGGGCAACATCCAGGAAGCCAAGGCCAGGGGCGGCTCGATCATCGCCATCACCACGGCGGGTGACACCACGCTCCAGCAGGTGCTCAGCCCGGAGACGGACTCGCTGGTGGCAGTTCCTGCGACCAGTCCGCTGTTGATGCCGGTGGTGCTGTCGATCCCGTTGCAGCTCTTGTCGTACTACATCGCCGTGCGCCGCGGATGCGACGTCGATCAGCCGAGGAACCTCGCCAAGAGTGTCACGGTAGAATAGAGGGGTTGGATCTTCTCTCCTCGCTAAACCCTGCTCAGCAAGAAGCAGTACAACAGACGGACGGCCCGCTCCTCATCCTGGCCGGAGCGGGCTCGGGCAAGACGCGCGTGATCGCGCATCGCATTGCCTATCTCGTGTCGGAGCGGCTGGCGCACCCGGACGAGGTGATGGCCGTGACCTTCACCAACAAGGCGGCGCAGGAGATGCGCGAGCGGGTCGAGAAGCTGCTCGACACCGACTGCCGTTCGATGTGGGTGTCCACGTTCCACTCGCTGTGCGCGCGCCTGCTCAGGCGCGAGGCCCCGGCCATTGGCCTCAGCCGTGACTTCACCATCTACGACTCCGCCGACCAGCAATCGGTGATCAAGCAGTTGCTCCGTGAATACCACATGGACGATGCGACCTATCAGCCCCGCATGGTGCTGAGCCGCATCTCGGCAGCGAAGAACCGCATGGAGGGGCCGGACACCTTTGCCGGCACCTGGAACCCCCGCGATCGCGAGATCGGCAAGCTGTTCGAGGGCTACCTGAAGGCCCTGAAGGACGCGAGCGCGCTTGACTTCGACGACCTGCTGCTCAAGACCGTGGAACTGTTCGACCAGGCCCCGGCGGTTCGCGAGCGCTATGCGCGGCGGTTCAAGTACGTGATGGTGGACGAGTACCAGGACACCAACCGGCCGCAATACCTGCTGATCAAGCAGCTGGCCGGCGCCCACCGCAACCTGGCCGTGGTGGGGGACCCGGATCAGTCGATCTACAAGTGGCGCGGCGCCGACCTGCGCAACATCCTCGACTTCGAAACCGATTTTCCGGAGGCCGTGATCGTCCGTCTCGAGCAGAACTATCGCTCGACGGAAGTGATCCTGAAGGCCGCCTCCACCGTGATTGCCAACAACCGCAATCGCAAGGAAAAGGCGCTGTGGACCGACCAGAAGGGCGGCAACAAGATTCGCTACTTCCGCGGCGCCGACGAGCTGGACGAAGCGGAATACATCACCAAGGTGGCGCGGGCCGCAATTCACGAGGACGCCAATTCCCTGACCGCCGTTCTCTACCGCACCAACGCGCAGTCGAGGGCGGTGGAAGACTCGCTGCGGGCCGCGGGTATTGCCTACGTGGTGCTCGGCGGCGTCGGCTTCTACGAGCGGCGCGAAATCAAGGACGCGCTCGGCTACCTGAAGTTGATCCTCAACCCGCACGACGACATCGCCTTGCGCCGCGTCATCAACACGCCGACCCGGGGCATCGGCAAAGGCGTCATGGATGCGCTCGAGGCCGTGGACGTGTCGGAAGAAGACGCCAACCTGCCGCCGCTCTTTGCCGGCCTGGCGCCGATGGTCGCGACCAACTCCCTGTGGACCAGGCTCGTGGTGGCCGTGGAGGGCCGGCGGCTCACCCCGCGCCAGGGGGCCTCGCTGGGCGCCTTCAAGGACATGATCACCGCGCTGGCGGAAGTCGCCCGGAACGAGCCGGTCTCGATCCTGCTCGGCAAGGTGCTCGACCAGTCCGGCTACCTCCGGGACCTGCGCGACGACCGCAGCGAAGAGTCGGAAGGCCGCATCGAGAACCTGATGGAGCTGGTGTCGGCCGCGCGCGAGTACGAGTCACGCGAGCACGAACCGTCGCTCGGCGGCTTCGTCGATCGCCTCTCGCTTTTGTCCGACGTCGACAAGGAACAGGGCAAAATCGACCCGCGCGTGATGATGATGACCTTGCACTCCGCCAAGGGCCTCGAGTTCCCGACCGTCGTCCTCGCCGGATTGGAAGAGGGTCTGTTTCCGCATTCGCGCTCGCGCGAGGACGAGGCGGAAATGGAAGAGGAGCGGCGCCTCCTCTACGTCGGCATCACGCGCGCGCGAAAGCAGTTGGTGATCACCAGCGCCGCCCGGCGGCGCGTCTTCGGTGAGTATCAAAACACCGAGGCGTCTCGGTTCATCGACGAGATACCGCTGGATCTGGTCGAGCAGGACCTGCCGGCAGTGCAGTCGTCTTACTCGTCGGGTTCACGCAGTCAGTGGGGTGAGTACCGCGCCAACCCATACGGGCGTCCCCGTCAACCGGCGGCCGGCTATCGAGCGGGACGGCAGGACGATGACGCAAAGGTCCCGACGCAGAACTTCAAGTACGAGGAAGAGGACCAGTCGCCGGGGCTACGCCCAGGCGCGCGCGTGAAGCACGCGCAGTTCGGCGCCGGCACGGTGGTAAGCGTCGAGGATCTGGAGGACGACCAGAAGCTGGTCGTCCGGTTCAATACGGTGGGAACGAAGACACTCCGCGCGAAGTACGCGAAGCTCGAGCGAGCTTAGAGCCCGGAAATCTTCGTAATAATCGGGCGCCCTTCGCGGCCGTTGCCGGCGACGCGCTCGATGGTGATGGTCAGCGTCTTCTGCGCGCTGGCACCGTCTGGCGTCTTCATGGTGGCGGCCACGACCACGTCTTTCCTGATCGTCTCGCCCTCGAACGTCTTCGGGTCGAGCGCCGGCTGACCGGGCTGGGTCAGCGACGCCTCGGCCAGGCCGGTGGAGGTCTTGATCGCGGTGGCTGCCGACGCCGTCGCCCTGGCGTGAGCCGAGATGCCCTCGCGCCACTTGTTCCATTCGAGCCTGATCTTCTCCTGCGCGGGCGTCAGCTTCGCGGACGGGTTCATCTGCTCGATCTTCAGCACTTCCTCGATCACCTTGATGTTGGCGTTCTGGTATTCGATCTTGGTCTTGAGGAAGGCGTTCTCTTCCTCACTCGCCTTCACCTCAGCCTCGAACAGCGGCTTGAAGCTGAGCGGCGTGCGCTGCTCCTCGCCGATGCTGGTGATCGAGAAGTCGTCGACCGAGCCCTGCGTGCGCGGATCGATCTGCACCGCCGACATGCGGCCGACGGTGGTGTTGTCGCGGGCCTTCGCGGCCCGGAAGTACTGCGTCAGGAATTGCTGCTCGGGCGGCTTCGAGCAGCCGACCACGAGCATCGTCGCCGGGACGAGCAGGAGCGCGGCGGCCAGCTTCTTCATTCTGTTTCTCCTGGATCAGAACCCTTCGGAACCTCTTCAGCACCGTCCTGAACTTCTCCAGAACCGTTCTGAACCTCTTCAGCCTTCTCCACAAGCGCGACCGACACGATCTTGTCTTCGCCCTCAAGGTCCATGAGGCGCACGCCCTGCGTGGCGCGGCCGATGGTGCGAATCTCGTTGGCGGGCGTGCGCAGGATCTTGCCCTGTTCGGTGATCACGAGCAGCTCTTCGTTGTCGTGCACCTGCGTAATCGCCACCACGGGACCGTTCTTGTCGGTCACCTCGACGTTCTTGACGCCCAGGCCGCCGCGGTTGGTGACGCGATACTCGTCGATCAAGGTGTTCTTGGCGTAGCCCTTTTCGGTGACCGTCAGCAGCGTGCCGCCCGCCTTGGCGACCTGCATCGCGACCACTTCGTCGCCTTCGCGCAACTGGATGCCGCGAACGCCATACGCCGTGCGGCCCATGCCGCGGACGTCGCCTTCCGCGAAGCGGATGGCCTTGCCGTCCTTGGTGCCGATGAAGATCTCGCTCAGGCCGTCCGACAGCTGGACGTCGATCACGGCGTCGCCCTCGTCGATGCCCATGGCGATGATGCCGCCGGCGCGCGGGTTCGAGTAGGCCGACAGCTCGGTCTTCTTGATCGTGCCCTTGCGCGTGCCCATCACGATGAAGTGCGTGTCGTCGAACTCGCGCACCGCCAGCAGCGAGGCAATCTTCTCGCCGGCCTCCATCTGCACCAGGTTGGCCACCGACTTGCCCTTGCTGTCGGCGCCGACGTCGGGGATTTCGTGGACCTTCAGCCAATAAGCGCGGCCGCGATCCGAAAACACCAGCAGGAACGAGTGCGTCGAGGCGACGAACAGGTGATTGACCACGTCCTCGTCGCGGGTCCGCATGCCGATGCGGCCCTTGCCGCCGCGGTTCTGCGTGCGGTAGGTCGTGATCGGCGTGCGCTTGATGTAGCCGGTGTCGGTGACCGAGATCGCGACGTCTTCGTCGGCGATCAGGTCCATGATGCTCAGCTCGCTCTCGTCCTCGATCAGCTGCGTGCGGCGGGGATCGGAGAACTTCGCCTTCACCGCCCGCAGCTCGTCGAGGATGATCTTGAGCAGCAGCGGCTGGTTGGCGAGGATGTTCTTGAGCCGGGCGATCAGCTCCTTGAGTTCCGCCAGCTCGCCGAGAATCTTGTCGCGCTCGAGGCCGGTCAGGCGCTGCAGCTGCATGTCGAGGATCGCCTGCGACTGGACCTCCGACAACCCGAACTGCGTGACCAGCCCGGCCTTGGCTTCGGGCGGGTTCTTCGACGCGCGAATCAGCTTGATCACCGCGTCGAGGTGGTCGAGCGCGATCTTCAGGCCGTCGAGGATGTGCGCGCGGGCCTCGGCCTTGCGCAGCTCGAACGCGATGCGGCGGCGCACCACCTCGCGGCGGAAGTCGATGAAGTGCTCGATCACCTCGAGCAGGCTCAACACCTTCGGGCGGCCGGCGACGATGGCCAGCGTGATGATGCCGAACGACTGCTGCAGCTGGGTGTGCTTGTAGAGGTTGTTGAGCACCACCTCGCCGACTTCGCCGCGCTTCAGCTCGATCACGATGCGCATGCCGTCGCGGTCCGACTCGTCGCGCAGGTCCGAAATGCCTTCGATCGCCTTGTCGCGCACCAGTTCCGCGATCCGCTCGAGCAGCCGCGTCTTGTTCAGCTGATACGGGATCTCGTGGACGATGATCTGCTGGCGATCGCCCTTCTTGGTGGTCTCGATCTCAGTCTTGGCGCGCACCTGGATCGAGCCGCGGCCGGTCAGGTAGGCCTCGTGGATGCCGCGCTTGCCGACAATGCTGCCGCCGGTCGGGAAGTCGGGGCCGGGGATCAGCCGGATCAGTTCCTTGACCTTCTGCTCGCGGCTAAAGGTGACCTCGCCGCCCATCAGCGTGTTCTCGATGATCCAGATCACGCCGTCGATCACCTCGCCCAGGTTGTGGGGCGGGATGTTGGTGGCCATGCCCACGGCGATGCCGGTCGAGCCGTTCACCAGCAGGTTCGGATAGGTCGCCGGGAACACCGTCGGCTCGGTCGTCGTCTCGTCGAAGTTCGGGACGTAGTCGACCGTGTCCTTATCGAGGTCTTCCATCAGGCTTTCGGCAAGCGCCTCGAGCCTGGCTTCGGTGTATCGATAGGCGGCCGGCGGGTCGCCGTCAACCGAACCGAAGTTACCCTGGCCATCGACCAGGGTCTTGCGCATGTTGAAGTCCTGCGCCAGGCGGACCAGCGTGTCGTAGGCCGGCTGGTCGCCGTGCGGGTGGTAATTACCGATGACTTCGCCGATCACCTTCGCGCACTTGCGGTAAGCGCGGTTGGAGGCCAGGCCCATCTGGCTCATCGCGTAGAGCACGCGGCGATGGGCGGGCTTGAGGCCGTCGCGGACGTCTGGCAGCGCGCGCCCGATGATTACGCTCATCGCGTAATCCAGGTACGAGCGTTTCATCTCGTCTTCGATGTTGACGGGCGTGCGGTTCTGCTCGGTCTGCGGCATGCGGCGTTAAATATCCAGGTTCTTGACGTCGAGGGCGTTGTCTTCGATGAACTTGCGCCGCGGCTCGACCTGGTCGCCCATCAGCGTGGTGAACATCGAATCCGCTTCGGTGTGATCTTCGGCCCGCACCTGCAACAGCGTCCGGATCTCCGGGTTCATCGTCGTGCTCCAGAGCGTTTCGGGATTCATTTCACCGAGGCCCTTGTAGCGGTTGATGGCCACGCCCTTGCGGCCCAGCGTGATGAAGTGCTCGATGAACTCGTCGATCGACCGAATCGCCACCGGGCCGCCCTTGGCCGCGGGCGCGGGCGGCGGTGTCGCGCCGGGCGTGAGGCCAATGGCGCCGAGCGCGTCCTTCTCGTCGGCGCTCAAGCCCTCATCGGCTTCGGCCTCCTCGACGTCCTCCACCGGCTTGGCGCCGGCGGTCACGCGCGCTTCGACCGGGCCGATACGCAGGGCGCGGACCACGTTCTTGATTTCCGAATAACTGGCCGCCAGCGTGCGGTACTCGCCGGAAGTCACGAACTCGTAGCCAATCTTGTCGATGCGCGAGTAGCCGGAGGCGCGGTCGTCGATGCGCAGCGACCAGGTGTTGTGTTCCTCGTCCCGCTCCAGCGTGACGTCGCGGATCGGCGTCGTCACCTGGTCGGCCAGCCCCTGGAGGCCCGGCTGCTGTTCGAAGAACGATCGCTCGCGGACCTCGCGATCGAGCAGCGCCTCGACCAGGTCGCGGGCGTGCCCGCGGCGCTCGATCGTGGACAGCACGTTGCGGTAGGCGATGATGCCGTGCAGCAGCTTCTCGAGTTCGGCGCCGCTGTATTCGATGCCGTCGGCCGAGCGGACCAGGCGCGAATCAACCGCACGGTGGACCAGGAAGTTCTCGAGCGCGCGCTCGTCCTTGATGAACGTCTCCGACTTGCCCCGCTTGGCGCGGAACAGCGGCGGCTGGGCAATGTAGATGTGCCCGCGGTCCACCAGCATCGGCATCTGCCGGTAGAAAAACGTCAGCAGCAGCGTGCGGATGTGCGAGCCGTCGACGTCGGCGTCGGTCATGATGATGACGCGGTGGTAGCGCAGCTTGTCGATGTCGAAATCGTCGGTGCCGATGCCGCAGCCGAGCGCCGCGATCATCGTCTTGATTTCGTCGGAGCTGAGCATGCGGTCGAGCCGCGCCCGCTCCACGTTCAGGATCTTGCCCTTGATCGGCAGGATGGCCTGGAAGCGCCGGTCGCGGCCCTGCTTCGCCGAACCGCCTGCCGACTCGCCTTCGACGATGTAAATCTCGGCCTGGGCGGGGTCGCGTTCCTGGCAGTCGGCCAGCTTGCCGGGCAGCGACAGGCCGTCGAGCGCGCCCTTGCGGCGAACCAGGTCGCGCGCCTTGCGGGCCGCATCGCGCGCCCGGGCCGCGTCCACGGTCTTCTGGACAATCTTCTTGGCCAGCGCCGGGTTCTCTTCAAGAAAGGCGCCGAGCTTGTCGTTGACGATCGCCTCGACGATGCCCTTGACCTCGGTGTTGCCGAGCTTGGTCTTGGTCTGGCCCTCGAACTGCGGGTTCGGAATCTTGACGCTGATGACGGCGGTCATGCCCTCGCGGATGTCGTCTCCGCTGATGGTCGCGTCTTTCAGGTCTTTCGTCAGGTTGTTGCCGTTGGCGTAGGCGTTCACCGTGCGCGTCAGCGCCGCGCGGAAGCCCGACAGGTGCGTGCCGCCTTCGTGCGTGTTGATGTTGTTGGCGAACGAGAATTCCTGCGGGTTGTAGCCGTCGTTCCACTGCAACGCGATCTCGGCGTCGATGCCGTCGCGGTTGCCGTGCATGAACACGACCTTCTCGTTGATCACGCCCTTGTTCTTGTTCAGGTGCTCGACAAAGGAGGCGATGCCGCCGTCGTAGTGGAAGCGGTGGTTCTTGCCGCTCTCCCGCTCATCGTCGAGCGTGACGATGAGGCCGGCGTTCAGGAACGCCAGCTCGCGCAGGCGTTGCGCCAGCGTGTCGAAGCTGAACTCGGTGATCTCGAAAATCTGCACGTCCGGCTTGAACGTGACCTTGGTGCCGCGGCGCTGCGTCGTCCCGGTGACGACGAGATCGTTCATCGGCTTGCCGCGCTCGTAACTCTGCTGGTGGGTCTGGTGGTTGCGCCAGATTTCAAGCTCGAGCCGTTCCGACAGCGCGTTGACCACCGAGACGCCGACGCCGTGGAGGCCGCCGGACACCTTGTAGCTGGTGTTGTCGAACTTGCCGCCGGCGTGCAGCACCGTGAGCGCGATTTCGGCCGCGGGACGGCCGCTCTCGTGCATGTCGGTGGGAATGCCGCGGCCGTTGTCGATGACCGTGACCGAGTTGTCGAGGTGAATGGTGACGTTGACTTCGGTGCAGTAACCAGCCAGCGCTTCGTCGATCGAGTTATCGACGATTTCGTAGACGAGGTGGTGCAAGCCGGCCGGCCCCGTCGAGCCGATGTACATCGCCGGGCGCTTGCGGACCGCCTCGAGGCCTTCGAGGACCTTGATGCTTTCGGCGCCGTAGTCGGCGTGGCCGTTGCTCGCGTTGCCGTTGGCGCCGCCGAGACCGGCCTGGTTTTCTGGTTGTTCCGTTTGGGACATTTTTTGTAGGGCGCCCCTTTACGGGGCGCCGGCTGCTCACACGCGCATCGGCATGATCACGTAGGTGTAGTCGTAGCCGTCGGCTCCCACGGGTTTCATCACGGCCTGGCTCACCTCGTCTTTGAGCTCGAGCGCCACCACTTCCGTTTCGACAACACCCAGGAAGTCGAGGACATACTGGGCGTTGAAGCAGATGGTCAGCGAGGGGCCGCTGTATTCGATCGCGATCGGCTCGCGCGCCTCACCAAACTCCGGGCTGCTCGAGGTGACCTCGACCTTGCCCTTGTCGAGCACCATCTTCACCGCGCGCGAGCGTTCGTTCGAGAGGATGGCGACGCGCTTCACCGCCTGCGTCAGCCGGTCGCGCTCGAACTCGATGTGCTTGTCGTTGCCCTTAGGAATGACTTTTTCGTAGGCGGGGAACTGCCCGTCGATCATCCGCGAGATCAGCAGCCGCGGACCGATCTCGAAGAACAGGTGGTTTTCGCCGCGTTCGTATTTGACGTCGACGTCGCTGTCGGCGAGCAGGCGGCCGAGCTCCGCCAGCGTCTTGCGCGGCAGGATGGCCTTGATGTCGTCGCCCTTGGCACCTTCGTGCGGCACGTTCACCAGCGCCAGCCGGTGGCCGTCGGTGGCGACAAACGTCATCGAGTCGGGACGGAGCACGAACTGCGCGCCGTTGAGGTAATACCGCGTGTCTTCACCAGTGATGGCAAATTGCGTCTTCTGCACCATCTGCAGGAGCGACTTGCCCTTAATGGTCGCCTTGGCGCCCGCGCCGGCTTCCGGCAGGCTCGGAAAATCCTCGCGGGGCAGCGTCGGCATTTTCGAGCTGAACTGCCCGCCCGAAACCTTTACCGTGGTGCCGCCCTTGTCGGTCTCGATGTTGACGTCGCCGTCCGGCAACGAGCGGACTACTTCGTAGAACTTCTTCGCGGGGAGCGTGACCGAGCCAGGCTTGGCCACTGCAGCTTCACAGCGGCTGCGTAGCGCGACTTCGAGGTCGGTGGCGAGCAGCGTCACCTCGTTGCCCGTGGCTTCGAGCAGCACGTTCGCCAGGATGGGGATGGTGTTCTTGCGCTCGACGATCTGCTGAAAAAATTGCAGTTCCCGCACAAGATCGGCTTTCCTGGCGACCAGTTCCATGGCGCGGCGTACCTCTGTAAATAAGGAAGAGAGAAGGACAATAAAGTATACAGGAAATAGGTCCTGTCTACAAAATTTCCAGCCAGCGTAAACCCTTTCTAATCAAATATTTAAACTGTGGATTCTTCTGTGGGTAAAGTGCGGGACTTCCGACGCCGCAACAGGGGTCTTTCGCCCCATCCGCAGGCGTGCACAAACGGTGCACAGGTGGTGTTGTGGAAAAGCGCGCCCGCTACTTGAACTGGTCCAGCAGGTTCTTCACCTGGTGGTCGAATTCAGGGCTGTTCTTGCGCATTTCTTCGATCTTCTTGATCGAATGGATCACCGTCGAATGGTGCTTGCCGCCGAAGCTGCGGCCAATCTCGGGTAGCGAGGCGTGCGTCAGCGCCTTGCAGAGATACATCGCGATCTGCCGCGGCATGGCCACTGACTTCGAGTTGTTGCGCGCCCGGATTTCAGCCGGCTTCATCTGGTAGTAGTCGGCCACAAACTTCTGGATCTGCTCGATGGTCACGGCCTTCTCATCGTGATCGAGCACGTTGCGCAGCACGTCCTGCGCCAGCTCGATGGTCAGCGGCTTGCTGGTGAGCGAGGCATACGCGATTAACCGGATCAGCGAGCCTTCGAGTTCCCGGATGTTCGACTTGATCCGGCTCGCCATGTACATCGCCACGTGATCGGGCAGCTGCAGCGCTTCGCCCTCGGCCTTCTTCTTGAGAATGGCCACCTTGGTCTCGAGATCAGGCGACTGGATGTCGGCGATCAATCCCCACTCGAAACGAGAGCGCAGGCGCTCTTCAAGGGCGGGAATTTCATGGGGAGGACGGTCGCTGCTGATGACGATTTGCTTCTGCGCGTCGTGCAGCGCGTTGAAGGTATGGAAGAACTCGTTCTGCGTGCCTTCCTTGCCCGACACAAACTGGATGTCGTCCACCAGCAGCACGTCCACGCTGCGATAGCGCGAGCGGAAGTCGAGGATGCGGTCGAAGCGCACCGCGTTGATCATCTCGTTCATGAACCGTTCCGACGAGATGTAAGTGAGCACCAGGCTGGGATGGTGCTGGACCACGTAGTGGCCGATAGCATGCATCAAGTGCGTCTTGCCGAGGCCGACACCGCCGTGGATGAACAGCGGGTTGTACGAGCGCGACGGCGTCTCCGCCACCGCGCGGCAGGCAGCGTGCGCGAACTGGTTCGAGGGCCCGACAATGAACGAGTCGAAGGTGTAGCGCGGGATCAGGCTGCCGGCGCGAAGCGGTTCTGGCTCGCGGTTGACCACGCTGACGTCGGGCATCTCAGGCGCCCTTGCAGCGTTGCCGCCGCCATCGTCTGGCGCTGGGGATCCCGGGGAGCGGCGTCCCCCGTCAGGAGGGGCCGCCTGGGTCGAGGCGTCCGGAATGAAGACCAGTTTGGCGTCCGGCCGCCCCACTTCCCGCATGGCCTCGGCCAGCACCACCGAGTAGTGCTTGGGGAGCCATTCGACGAACAACAGGTTGGGAACGCGAACGGAAAGCGTCTGCCCGCCGTCCACCATGAGCGAGGTGGGCTTGAACCAGGTCGAGAAGCTATGCCGGCCTACCTGGCCTTCGATACGGGTGAGGACCTGGTCCCAAATGGTCGAGCTTAGCATCACTGCAAGAACTTGATTCTAAAAGACTTAGTATTTCGGATTGCCGGGCTTTTCCACAAGCTTTTCCACAGGTGTGGAAATCTCCCCGAGGAGGCCTCCGGGCGAAGGCCCACTCTAACATGCGGCCACCGCTTCGGTTGTCGCGCCCTCTTGCGCCCGGGTCGTTTCAGCTTCCGGGCTTTACAGCCAGTAACTTAGCGGAACATAATCGTAGGTTCGACCGAGGAGAAATATGGCGAGATCCAAGAAGGGCAAGCGTACGTTTCAACCAAACACCAGGCGCCGAGCGAAAACGCACGGGTTCCTGGTTCGTATGGCAACCAAAGACGGCCGGCAGGTTCTCAAGCGCCGCCGCGCCAAGGGCCGCAAGCGGCTCACGGTTTCCGACGAGAAGTAGGGGCGGGTCTCGTAGACTCGCCTGTGGGCCGATCCCATGCCCGTTTTCCGACCATCTGAGCACGTTCGGAAGCGGGCAGACTTCGAACTCATCTACAAGACGGGTTTCAAGCGTTCCGGCCGCCTCATGACGATGTTCACGAGGGATCGCGAGGCAGGGAACGCGCGTCTCGGCATTGCCGCGACCCGGAAGATGGGCGCGGCGGTCGAGCGCAACCGGGCGAAACGGCTCGTTCGCGAGCTGTTCCGCCATCACAAGCCGGAAAGCGCGGTGGACGTGGTCGTCGTGCCGCGCCGCGAAATGCTCGCCGCACCCTATACCCGCGTCGAGGCCGAGTTTCGCTCCCTGCTCAACAGGATGGCCCCTTCGACTCAGGACAGGCCGCGTAAAGTGACATGACCGCGCGCATCGCACTCACCCTGATTCGCGTATACAAGATCGTGCTCTCGCCGCTCTTTGCCGGCAGCTGCCGCTACATGCCCGGCTGCGCCGACTACATGACGGAGTCGATCACGCGCTTCGGCCTGGTCCGCGGCGGCTGGCTGGGCACCAAGCGGCTGTGCCGCTGCCACCCGTTCGGCGGCCACGGCTACGATCCCGTCCCCCATTCACCAAATCACCCGATCGATCACCAAATCACCAAATCACCAGCTCACTAGATCACCAGATCACGAGATCAAGAAATCACAAGATGGAACGTCGAGTTCTCATAGCGATCACCCTGTCATTCCTGGTGCTGTTCCTGTTTCAGCGCTTCGTGATGCCCCCCGCCTCCGCCCCCGCTACCTCTCAGCCGGGTGCTACGGCGGGGCAAGCCCCTGCAGCTCCGGCGCCGGGGAGCATGGCGGCAATCACGCAGTCGTCAAATCAGTCGGCCCCTGCCGCTGTTGCCGCGCCGGCAGTCGCCGGTGGAGGCAACCCTTCAGGGCTGCCTGCGGCGCAGATGGGCAACGCGACCCCTGCCGCTCCTGCCGGGCCGACCGTCACCGTCGGCGAGACGGCCGATCGCGAGATTGTCGTCGAGACCACGACCGTGCGCGCCACGTTCACCAATCGCGGCGGGCGGTTGTTGCACTGGGTGTTGAAAGACTACAAGTCGGATGCCGGCACGCCGCTCGACCTGGTGCCGTCGGGCGTCGGCGATGATGCGGTGAAGCCGTTCTCGCTGGTGGTGGACGACCCGGCCGTCACCGAGCGCATCAACGGCGGCTTCTACCGCGCCAGCGCCTCGGGGCCGGTTGACGCGACGACCGCGCCGCAGACGATCACCTTCGAGATGGCGGGGTCCGACGGCCTGAGCGTCACCAAGACGTTCGTCATGGAGCCGCACGGCTACCTGATCACGTTCAGCGCGGTGGTCCAGCTCGGGCCGGCGCGGCTGAATCCCGTGATCCACTGGGGCCCCGGCCTCGGCGACGACATCGCGCAGCGCCCGCCGTCCTCGTTCTTCTCGCCGAACAGCATCGTGCCGGCGCAGGCGATGATCTACAAGGACGGTTCGGTCGAGCGGGTGGCGGCGACCGTCAGCGGCTCGCAGGAAGGGCCGTTCCGCTACGCCGGCACCTCGGATCACTACTTTGCGTCGCTGCTGCTGAACGAGCCGACCCTGCCGCCGTTCCGCATCGACTACGCGCCGGTGCACGTGCCGATGGCGACCGACGCCGCGCGCGTCGCCAACTACGCGACCTACTCGGTGCGCTTCCCGGCGCCGCCCGATCATTCGCGGTTCTTCTTCGGGCCGAAGGCCTTCGAAGACCTGCGCGCCATCGACAGCGAGCTGTCGAAGTCGATCCACTTCGGCATGTTCTCGTGGCTCGCGGTGCCGCTGCTCGGCGCCCTGAAGTGGGTGCACGGCTACGTCGGCAACTGGGGCTGGGCCATCGTCGTCCTGACCATCCTCATCAACCTCGCGATGTTCCCGCTGCGGCACAAGAGCGTGGTCTCGATGAGGAAGATGCAGGAGATCCAGCCGCAGATGAAGGCCATCCAGGATCGCTACGCCAAGTACAAGGTCACCGACCCTGAGCGGCAGAAGATGAACACCGAGGTGATGGAGCTCTACAAGTCGAAGGGCGTGAACCCGGCCAGCGGCTGCGTGCCGATGCTGCTCACCATGCCGTTCCTGTTTGCGTTCTACGCCATGCTGTCGGTGTCGATCGAGATCCGCGGCGCCAACTTCTTTGCCTGGATCACCAACCTGTCGGCGCCAGACCCCCTCTACATCACGCCCGTGCTGATGGGCCTGACCCAGTTCTGGCAGACCAAGATGACGCCGACTACCGCGGACCCGGCGCAGCAGAAGATCATGATGTTCATGCCGCTCATGTTCACCTTCATGTCGCTGTCGTTCCCGAGCGGCCTGGTGATTTACTGGCTGGTGAGCACGGTGTGGACCATCGGGCAGCAGTACGCGACCAACTATTTGATTGGCGCGCCGGCGAAGCGCATTGCAAAATAGGCAACCGATTATGGCCACAGCAGAGATCACTGAATTCGTCCAGAAGGTCGTTGACGCGATGGACCTCGACCTCACCGCATCCGCCGAAGAGATGCCCGACGGCGTCCGCATCAACCTGAACGGCGAAGACGGCAACGTCCTGATCCGCCGCCAGGGCGAGGCCCTCGCCGCCTTGCAGCACATCGTCGCCGCCATCTACCGGCACGAGGCCTCGGAGGGCCGCCGGTTGGTGGTGGATTGCATGGGCTACCGCAAGGGCAAGGACGATGAGTTGAAGCAGATGGCGAGCTTCCTGGCCGGCAAGGCGAAAGACAGCGGCCTGGCGCAGGAGATCGGCCCGCTCAACCCCTACGAACGCCGCATTGTCCATCTCGCGGTCGCCGAGGTGGACAAGGTGACGTCGGAGAGCATCGGCGACGCGTTCGAGAAGACGGTGATCATCTCTGTCAAGTAACCAGCCAAGGGATCTGGTGATTTGGCGATTTGGTGATCTTGTGAGTTGATAATCTTGTGAGTTGGTAATCTCGTGAGTTGGTGATGTTTTCGACCAGCGACACGATCGTCGCCATCGCCACTCCGGCGGGACGCGGCGGCCTTGGTGTCATCAGAATCAGCGGACCCGACGCCGCTCGAGTAGCCGGCGAACTCGTCGGCCGCGAGAAACCGTTCAAGCCCCGCCACGCCACCTTCGCCAAGGTGAATGTGGCGTCCGGCTTTAGCCGGACCGGGGACCAGGTGGTCATCACTTCGTTTCCGGCACCTGCTTCCTACACCGGTGAAGACGTCGTCGAGCTGTCGGCGCACGGCAGTCCCGTCGTCCTCTCCTCCATCCTTCGCCGCGCCATCGACGCCGGCGCCCGGCTCGCCGAGCCCGGCGAGTTCACGCTGCGCGCCTTTCTCAACGGCAAGCTCGATTTGATCCAGGCGGAGGCAGTGGCGGATCTGATCGACGCGGTCACGCCGCTCCAGGCGAGGGCGGCGTTCGATCAGCTCGAGGGCACGCTGACGCAGGCGATTGGCGCCATCGAGCGCGGGCTGTTCGATGTGATCGCGCGCCTCGAGGCGTCGCTCGATTTCCCGGACGAGGGCTACCATTTCGTGGGCCCGGCCGAAGCGCGGGCGTCGCTGGCGACGCTGATTGGGGAGATCGAACGGTTGCTGATGCAGTCGGCGCGAGGGCGGCTGGTCCGCGAAGGCGCGCAGGTCGCCATCGTCGGGGCGCCCAACGTCGGCAAGTCGAGCTTGTTCAACGCGCTCCTGAACAGCGACCGCGCCATCGTCACGGCCATCCCCGGCACGACGCGCGACATGCTGACCGAGCGCGCCGACATCGGCGGCCTGTCGCTGGCGCTCATCGACACGGCCGGCGTGCGCGAGACCACCGACGTGGTGGAGCGGGAGGGCGTCAGCCGCACGCGCGAGGCACTGCGCGTGGCCGACCTGGCGCTCGTCGTCCTGGATCGCTCGCGTGCGATGAATGACGAGGACCGGACGATTCTCGCGGAGACCGCCTCGCAGCCGCGCGTGGTGGTGTTAAACAAGTCAGATCTCTTCACTGCCGCGCCAGAAGGGCGGCACTTTGGTGCCGCCGAGACCGCCGCCCAAATTGCCGCCGACGTTTCCGCAGAACATGTGGTCGAAATATCCGCCCGCACCGGCGCCGGCCTCGACGATCTGATCGCCGCCATCGCGCGAGTGTTAGGCGAGGGCGACGCGTTGCGCGATCAGCCGGCCGTCACCAACGTCCGCCACACGCTGCTGCTCGAGCGCGCGCGCGCCGCGCTTCTGCAAGCCGCGTCTGCGCTCGAGGGCAAGATCTCCGAGGAGTTTCCACTGCTCGATCTCCAGGAAGCCGGGCACGCTCTACAGGAGATCACGGGCCGCCGCACGAGCGACGATCTGCTGCGTCACATCTTCGAGCGCTTCTGCATCGGCAAGTAGCGCGCGCCTGCGCTCTGGGAGCGAGGCGCGCTCAGGGCCGCTCGCCATCAGCTTCCGACCTTACGGCTGGGCTCAGGTCGCCCCGAGCAACAGGTGCCCCGGCGTCGCGCGCGGCGGTGTGGCTCGGCGTTCGCTCTCCTTCGCCGGTCAAACCGCCTACGCCCGCCCAGTAATCCGGCGGGCTACGGCGGACCTCGGTCGGCGAGCTGTGCGCTCAGGGCCGCTCGCCGCCAGCTTCCGCACTCGCTCGAGAGGGCTGTCAACTCGCAGCTCGGTCTGTCTCACGCCCTAACGCTCGCTGCGAGGTTGTCTGCCACAAACCTGCCCGTCGGGGCGCTGTTGATACCCCTGATCTCATACTGCGCGGTCGCCCCTCCTCCCGCCCGCTCTCGCTCGTGCTCCAGCTGACGGCGAGCGGCCCATCGCGCTGGCGTCGCGCGGGGCGGTATGGGTTGGCGTGAGCGTTCGACTGAGCCGACGCAGGTTTAGTGACAGACAAACCGAGGGTAGGCCACAACTGGCCGCGGCGGGGTCTGGTTGGTCATCGGCGGAGCGCACAGCTCGCCGACCGAGGTTTGACCGGCGAAGGAGAGCGAACGCCAACCCATGCCGCCCTGCGCGACGTCAGCAGGGAATCCAGGGCCTGCGGCGAGCGCACCGCCGACGTGAGAAAATATGGCAGCGACTTATCGATAACTATAAGTTGTTAATTAGATAGTAATGATAAGTGAATTAGATGTAATAATCGTCGGCTCAGGGCACGCTGGCGTCGAGGCGGCGTGGGCGGCGGCACGGTTGGGGCGTAGCGTGGGGTTGTGCACGCTCAGTCGAGAAACCGTCGCGCATATGCCCTGCAATCCCGCCGTAGGCGGGACGGCAAAAGGACATCTGGTTCGCGAGATCGATGCGCTGGGCGGATTGATGGGCCGCGCTATCGACGCCACAGGCATACAATTCAAGTTGCTCAACCGCAGCCGCGGTCCGGCCGTGTGGTCCCCGCGGGCGCAGGCCGACAAGCCCCGGTATTCCGCCTGGGTTCGGGCGGCGCTCGAGGCGGAGCCGAATATCCACTGGATTATCGGCCGCGCCGGGCGAATTGTCATGGACGGCGGCCGGGTCGCCGGTCTGGCGCTCGAGGACGGAACGGTCTACCGCTGCCGGGCGCTCGTCATCACCACCGGGACCTTTCTGAACGGCCTGATCCACGTCGGCCGCGAGCAGCGGCCGGCCGGACGAGCGGATGAGCCGCCGTCGCGCGACCTGGCGGAGTCCATCAAGGACCTCGGCGTCCGGTGGGGGCGCCTGAAGACCGGCACGCCGCCACGTCTGGCCAGGAAGTCCATCGACTTTGAGAACGGTGTGAAAACAGGCGTGTTCCACGTGGAACATGGGGATGCCGAGCCCATCCCGTTCTCGTTCACCGCCACCGAACGGCCGGTGAACCAGGCCAACTGCTACCTGCTCCACACCACCGATCGGGTCCACGGACTGGTCCGCGCCAACATCGCCGCTTCGCCGCTCTACAACGGCCAGATCGCCGGCATTGGCCCGCGGTATTGCCCGTCCCTTGAAGACAAGGTCATGCGCTTCCCGGACCGGGAGCGCCACCAACTCTTCCTCGAGCCTGAGGGCCTGGACGTCGAGGAAATCTACGTAAACGGCTTCTCCATGAGCCTCCCCACGGAAACACAGCGGGAGCTCATCCATGCCCTTCCCGGCCTCGAGTCGGCCGAAATGCTCAGGCCCGGCTACGCCGTCGAATACGACTTCGTCCAGCCTACGGAACTGCGGTCGTCGCTCGAAACGCACCGGGTGGCCGGCTTGTTCTTCGCGGGGCAGATCAACGGCACGTCCGGCTACGAAGAGGCCGCCGGGCAGGGCCTGCTGGCTGGCATCAACGCTTCGCAGTCGGTCAGCGGAGCGCCGCCACTTGTGCTGGGCCGGGACGAGGCCTACCTGGGCATCATGGTGGACGACCTCGTCACCAAGGGCTGCCTCGAGCCCTACCGGATGTTCACGTCGCGCGCGGAATACCGGCTCCTGCTTCGCACCGATAACGCCGACCTCCGCCTGACCCCGAAAGGCCGCGCCATCGGTCTGGTAGACGAGGCACGCTGGGAGAGGTTTTCAGCGCGGAAGGCGCGATTCGACGTGAACGTAGACCATCTACAGCGGAACTGGGTCCGGGTGGAAGGTGGCGCCAGGGTGCCGGCCGCCCAGGCCCTGCGGCGCCCGGAGTTGACCCTCAGCAGCCTGATGGACGGCGGGGAAGTCGCCATCAAGACCATCCCTGAGGACCACCTTCTGGACGTGTCGTCGGTCGAGACCACGGTCAAATACGAGGGCTACCTGGTCCGTCAGGAGCAGGCCGTTGCCAGGGCTCAGCACGCCGAACGCCGGCGGATTCCGGAGGCGTTCCCCTTCGAACGGGTGCCAGGCCTCTCCAGGGAGATGGTCCAGCGCTTCTCAGAAACACGCCCGGAAACCCTCGGCCAGGCGCAGCGCATCCCGGGCGTCACCCCCGCCGCCGTCGCGGTTGTTGGGGCATACCTGGATCGCTTTTGACAGGAGCCTGGGAGAATTACAGGAGGCCAGGAGACATGTTTTCTACTGATCTCCTAATCTCCTGTCTCAAAACTCCTGCCCTCCTGTGCGAACTGTGTTGAAATCCCGGTGTGGCTAATCGGGAACTCAGGGACCGGCTGAAACGCCGGGCCAAGTCGGCCGGAATCACCCTCGAAGCCACGCTGATGGACGGCCTCGAGACCTACTACCAGCTCCTCACCAAGTGGAATTCCAAGATCAACCTCACCGCGTTCCGGCTCACCTCCTCCGGTGAAGACGATGCGGTGGATCGGTTGCTGATAGAGCCAGTGGTCGCGGCGCGCTACGTGCCGGAGAACGCGCGCACACTGCTCGACGCTGGCTCCGGCGGCGGTTCGCCGGCCATCCCCATGAAGCTCGCCTGCCCTTTCCTCCACCTGCGAATGGTGGAAGTGAAAACGCGGAAGGCGGTGTTCCTGCGCGAAGCGGTGCGGACCCTCGGCCTTCGCGACGCCGAAGTGGAGACGTCGCGGTTCGAAGAGCTCCTCCCGCGCGCCGAGCTCCATGAGGCGCTCGACCTGGTGACCATTCGAGCCGTACGAGTCGAGCAGAGCACGCTGCTCACGCTCCAGGCGTTCCTGAGGCCAGGTGGGAAGATCTTCCTCTTCCGCGGCCAGGGCTCGAGCGCAGTGGAAACTGCTCCGCCCACACCGCTGACGTGGATGGCCACCTATCCGCTCGTCGATTCGCTTCACAGCAAACTGGTTGTGCTCAGCAAAACTCGCGTATGACGACTTGTGGCGTGGGGCTTACGGCTTGAGGAAGTGATAATCTCTAGTTCCGGCCGCGGTAACTAGTTGTATAGGGCAATCGACCAATAATGGCCAAGATCATCGCCGTTACCAATCAAAAAGGCGGCGTCGGCAAGACCACGACGGCCATCAACCTCGCCGCCGCCCTGGCCATTGCCGGGCGCACCGTCCTGCTCGTGGACTGCGATCCCCAGGGCAACGCGACCAGCGGCATCGGCCGCAAGGGGGAACACAGAGACGCCGGGACGCTCTACGAGGCGATCACACGGGACCACGCCGAAGACAACGTAGAACAAACCAGGGCCACAGATAACGCAGATTACACCGATCAAACCAGGGCCGCAGATTACGCGGATGACGCAGATCAAACCAGGGCCGCAGATTACGCGGATGACGCAGATCGCAATCCAAGAGCGGTTGCCAACAAATACATTCTGTCCACCACGGTCGAGCGTCTCTCGCTGATCCCCGCGACGAGAGATCTCTCGGGTGCTGAGATCGAGTTGATTTCGTTTCCCGATCGCGAGCGCCGGCTGCAGCGGTTGCTCGATCCGCTGCGCGATCAGTTCGACTTCATCATCATCGACTCGCCGCCGTCGCTCGGTCTGCTCACGCTCAACGCGCTGGTCGCCGCCGATCGCGTGCTGATTCCACTGCACTGCGAGTACTTCGCGCTCGAAGGTCTGGCCGATCTCGTCTCCACCATGCGCCGCGTGCGCGCCTCGCTCAACCCGGCGCTCGACATCGAGGGCGTGCTGCTCACCATGAACGACGACCGCACCAACCTCGGGCAGCAGGTCGCGCGCGATGTGCGCGAGTTCTTCAAGGAGAAGGTCTACCGCACCGTGATTCCGCGCAACGTGCGCCTCGCTGAAGCGCCCAGCCACGGCCTGCCCGCGGTCACCTACGATGCCAGGTCGCGCGGCGCCGAGGCGTATTTCTCGTTCGCCACCGAGCTGCTCGACCGGAACACCGAGACCGCGGCCGTGAAGGCAGAAGGCTAAGACATGGAGAAACGACCCGCACTCGGCAAGGGCCTGAGCGCCCTGATTCCCGACGCCGCCGACGCGCTGAACACGCCGCGCGCGTCCCTCGACGTGGACATCGACCTGCTCGAGCCCAACACCTACCAGCCCCGCGGCCACATGGACGACGAGCGGCTGGAGGATCTCGCCCGATCGATTCGCGCCAACGGCGTGATTCAACCGATTGTCGTCCGCAAGCTCGCCAACGCCGGCACCGGCCGCGATCGCTACCAGATCATCGCCGGCGAGCGCCGCTGGCGCGCCGCGCAGCGCGCCCAGCTCTCAAGAGTCCCGATCGTCGTCAAGGAGGTCGCGAGCGGCGACAAGAAGCGACTGCTCGAGATGGCGCTGATCGAGAACATCCAGCGCGAAGACCTGAACCCGATGGAGGCCGCGGCCGGGTATCAGCGGCTCGTGGACGAATTTCACTTGAAGCAGGAAGACATCGCCGCGCAGGTCGGCAAAGACCGCGCGACGGTGGCCAACTACCTGCGCCTGCTGAAGCTGCCCGAGGAAGTGCGCGGCAACGTCGCGTCCGGGGCGCTGTCAATGGGACACGCCCGCGCGATTGTGGCGCTGGCGACCGACGTCGACCAGCTGCGCCTGGCCCGCGACGTCGTCTCGCGCGGCCTTTCGGTGCGCGAGACCGAGGCGCTGGTCAAGCACGCGCTCGCGAAGAAAGAGCCCGAGCCCGAGAAGAAGGCCGCGTCGAAGAAGGACGTGCACACGCGCGCGGCCGAAGATCAGCTGCGCCTCTCGCTCGGCACGCCGGTGGAGATCAAGCGCCGCGGCAAGGGCGGCACGATCGCCATTACGTTCACCAACGAAACCGAACTGCAGCGACTGTACGAGTACTTGACCGAGAACACACGGAAGTAAACACATGACTGAACAACAAAGGCGCCGGCTGACCGAGATGGTCAGCTGCGCTGGTTGAGCGAGCAAACTCGCCGCGGGCGAGCTCGCTCAGGTTCTGAGCGGCATACCAGTTCAAACCGACCCACGTATCCTGGTTGACTACAGGACTGCGGACGATGCCGGTGTGTACGCGTGGGAGAGCGGTCCGGCGCTGGTGCAGACGGTGGATTTCTTCACGCCGATCGTGGACGACCCCTATCTCTACGGGCAGATCGCGGCGGCCAATGCGCTGAGCGACGTCTACGCCATGGGCGGGCGGCCGCTGACCGCGCTGGCCATCGGCGCGTTCCCTCAAGACGGCCTGCCGACCGAAGACATCGCGCAGATCTTCCGCGGCGGCTTCGACAAGCTGCGCGAGGCCGGGGTGGCGCTGCTCGGCGGGCACACCGTGCAGGATCGCGAGATCAAGTTCGGCTATTCAGTGACCGGCTCCGTTGATCCGAAACGCATCCTCACCAACGCCGGCGCCAGGGCCGGGGACCGCCTGATCCTCACCAAGCCGATCGGCACCGGCATTGTCGGCACCGCCATCAAGTTCGGCCGCGCCCCGGGCGCGGTGGTGGACCACGCCGTGGCGTCCATGCTCACCCTTAACCGGGCGGCAGCGGAGGCCATTGCTCATTTGGATGGCGTGCACGCGTGCACCGACATCACCGGCTTCGGCCTGGCTGGCCACGGGTCCGAAATGGCGGCAGCCAGCCACGTCACGCTGGCGCTTGACGCCGCCGCGCTCCCTTTGATCCCCGGGGTCCTGGAGCTGGTGAGCGGCAACAAGTCCGGCGGCATGGGCACCAACCGTGAGTACTTCGCGGGCGGCGTCGAGTTCGGTCCGGACGTCAAGGCAGAGCTTAGAGACCTCATCTTCGACCCCCAGACCTCCGGTGGACTGTTCCTGTCGGTGGACCAGTCCCAAGCCGGCCTGGCGCTTGACCTTCTGACGAAGGCGGGAGTTCCGGCCTGTTTTGTTGGGGTGGTCGAGGTCGAAGGCGGTTCGCGACTGAAAGTCACCTAAGTTCTGGCGTTTGCCCAAGTCTGACGGCCGTCCAGGTCTTAACCCTAGGCCCCTTAGGCACCTTAGGCCCCCTAGGCACCCTACTTTCCGCGTGATACGATTAACCGTTTGTTAACACCAGACATCACCACCCTTTGGGTCGTCGCGTTCCTCCTCCTGTGCACGTATCTGCTGAACACCCTCGTGTTCAAGCCGATTCTCCAGGTGATCGACCAGCGTAGCGGCGCCGTTCGCGGCGCCCGCGAGCTGGCGGATTCCGCGGCCCATAAGGCCACCGCCGCCGCCGCTGAATACGACCAGAAACTCAACGCCGCGCGCGCCGAGGTGTACGGCCAGATGGACGACATGCGCAAGGCCGCGCTCGACAAGCGCGCCACGCTGCTCGGCAACACCCGCGCGACCGTCGAACAGGAACTGAAGACCGCCACCGCCCGCGTGCAGCAGGAATCGCAAGCTGCCCGCGACACGCTCGACCGTGACGCAAACAACCTGGCCGGCGCCATCGTGTCGCGTGTGCTGGGTCGCGCCTCCTAAGCAACAAGGCCGGAAATAGAAGTGACCAGCACATTCCTCGCCGCTTGTGAATTAAAGCGCAAACTATCAGCGGCGCTTCTTGTCGCCGCTTTGATGGCGTTTTCGGCGCCCGCCCTCGCCACGACCCGAGAGCATTCGCCTTCGCCGGCTACGCCGGCTTCGGCGGAACAAGCGCATGCGCCGGAAGCGGAGCATGCCGCTGAGCACAGCATCACCGACATGATCCTCGGCATGGGCTGGCCCATCGCCAACTTCATCATCTTCGTCGGCGTCATCTACTACTTCGGCAACGGCCCGCTGAAGGACTACCTCGCCACGCGCAGCGCCGCCATCCGCAAGGACCTGGTCGAGGCCGCCGCGCTCAAGGCCGCCGCCACCGCGCAACTCGCCACCATCGAACAGAAGCTCCAGGCGCTGCCGGGCGAGCTGAATGCGCTGCGCACCCGCGGCGCCGAAGAGATTGTCGCGGAAGAGAAGCGGATTGCCGCCGCCGCCGAGGCCGATCGCGAACGCCTGCTCGAGCAGACGCGCCGCGAGATCGACCTGCAGGTGCGGCTGGCCAAAAAAGAGATCCTCGAACACGCCGCCGACCTGTCGGTGCAGCTCGCCACCGAGCGCATCAAGAAAGAAACCACGCCGGCGGATCAGGATCGCCTGGTCGATCGCTATCTCGATCAGGTGAAGAAGAACTAGCCATGTCGCTACGCACCTCCGCCAACCGCTACGCCAAGGCCCTGTTCGACGTCGTCGTCGAAGAAAAGAACGACCTCGCCCAGGTCGACCGCGATCTGCAGGCCGTCGTGGCGATGATGCACGAGAGCCCCGAGCTGGCGAGCGCCGCCGGCCGGAGCGGCGTGACCGCAGCCGCGCGCAAGTCGCTGATGGAGGCGGTGGCCGACAAGATGGGCCTGGCCACGCCGGTGAAGAAGCTTCTCGTGCTGCTCGCCGAGAGCCGCAAGCTGAACCTCATCCCGGACCTGTCGGCCGCCTACCAGGAACGGCTGCTCGCGCACCAGAACATCGTGCGCGCCGATGTGACCAGCGCGGCGCCGCTGTCGGCGGAGAAGACGCAGGAACTGGCCGCGAGCCTCGGCAAGGTCACGGGCAAGAAAGTGGAACTGTCGGTCAGCGTTGACCCCGAGCTGCTCGGTGGCGTCGTCGCGAAGATCGGCAGCACGGTGTATGACGGAAGCGTCAGGACGCAGTTGACGCGGATGCGCCAGCAGTTGGTCGAGAAATAGGAAGGTCCGGCTAAAGCCGGACACCACATTGGTGGGAATGTAGCGTCCGCCTTTAGCCGGACCAAAGAAGCTTATGAGCATAAAAGCCGACGAGATTTCCAAGATCATCCGCGAACAGATCGGCAGCTTTGCCGTCGCCGTAGACGTGGCCGAGACCGGCACCGTGGTTTCAGTGGGTGACGGCATCGCGCGCGTCCACGGCTGCCAGCGCGCCATGGCGGGCGAGATGCTCGAATTCCCGCATGGGGTATTCGGCATCGCCCTCAACCTTGAAGAAGACAGCGTCGGCACCGTGTTGCTGGGCGACTTCACGGCGATCAAGGAAGGCGACCCCGTCAAGCGCACCGGACGCATCATCTCGGTGCCGGTGGGCGAGGAAATGCTCGGCCGTGTCGTCAACGCGCTGGGCCAGCCGATTGACGGCAAGGGTCCGATCCTGACCAAGAAGCTGTCGCCGATCGAGCGCATTGCTCCCGGCGTGGTCGATCGCCAGCCGGTGCGCGAGCCGATGCAGACCGGCCTCAAATCGATTGACGGCATGGTGCCGATTGGCCGCGGCCAGCGCGAGTTGATCATCGGCGACCGCCAGACCGGCAAGACCGCGGTGGCGCTCGACACCATCCTCAACCAGAAAGACACCGGCGTCATCTGCATCTACAACGCCATCGGCCAGAAGCAGTCCACGGTGGCGCAGGTCGTGCGCACGCTGGAAGAAGCCGATGCGATGCGCTACACCATTGTCGTCGCCGCTACCGCGTCGGACCCGGCGCCGATGCTCTACATCAGCCCGTACTCGGCGACGGCGATGGGTGAGTACTTCCGCGACAGCGGCAAGCACGCGCTGCTGATTTACGACGACCTCTCGAAGCACGCGCAGTCGTATCGTGAAATCTCGCTGCTGCTCCGCCGTCCGCCCGGCCGCGAGGCCTACCCCGGCGACGTCTTCTACCTGCACTCGCGGCTGCTGGAGAGAGCGGCGAAGCTGAACGACAAGCTGGGCGGCGGCTCGCTGACCTCCTTGCCGATCATCGAAACCCAGGCGGGCGACCTGTCGGCGTACATCCCGACCAACGTGATCTCGATCACCGACGGCCAGATCTTCCTGGAAGCCGACCTGTTCAACCAGGGCGTGCGCCCGGCCATCAACGTCGGCAACTCGGTGTCGCGCGTCGGCGGCTCGGCGCAGATCAAGGCGATGCGCCAGGTGGCGGGCACGCTGCGACTCGACCTCGCGCAGTATCGCGAGCTGTCGGCGTTCGCGCAGTTCGGCAGCAGCGACCTCGACAAGGCGACGCAGAACCAGTTGAACCGCGGCGCCCGTCTCGTTGAAGTGCTGAAGCAGAAGCAGTACGCGCCGCTCGCGGTCGAGCAGCAGGTGACTATTCTCTACGCCGGCGTCAACGGCTTCCTCGACAGCATCGCGGTGGCCGACGTCGGCGCCGCGCAGGACGAGCTGGTCAAGTTCATGCAGACCCGCTACGGCAACGTGCTGCAGGCGATCCGCGAAAAGAAGACCCTGGACGACGGGCTCAAGGCCGACTTGAACGCGGCGTTGAAGGAATTCGGTGAACACTTCGTGGCGATGAAGGGCAGCCTGGCGAAGGCCTAGCATGCCGTCACTTATCGACATTCGCCGCCGCGTCCGCGCCGTCAAGTCGACGCAGCAGATCACGAAGGCCATGAAAATGGTCTCGTCGTCGAAGCTGCGCCGGGCGCAGGAACGCATTCTCCGCGGGCGTCCGTACGCGCAGGAGATGCTCCGGGTGTTCAACAACCTGGCGACGCGGACCGACAGCGCGAAGCACCCGCTGCTGAACGACGATCCGCTGGCCGCGCGCACGCTGCTGATCGTGATCACCGCCGACCGCGGGCTGTGCGGCAGCTTCAACACCAACGTCGCCAAGGCGGCGCTGCAGTTCTCGATCGACCAGCCGAAGTCGCCCGACGGCCGCGACGTCGCCATGGCGCTGGTCGGCCGCAAGGGCCGTGACTTCTTCATGCGCCGCGGCTTCGACGTGCTCTACGAGGAAGTCGGCCTGTTCCAGCAGGTGAAGTGGGCGCACGCGCAGGCGATCGCCTCGACTGCGATCAAGGAATTCCTGGGGCCCGAGATCAGCTCCGTTTACCTGGTCTACAACGAGTTCCGGTCGGTGATTTCGCAGCGCGTCGTGATTGAAAAGCTGCTGCCGATTCCCCGTCTTCGCGCCGAAGACACGAACTCCGGCGCTTCCGCCTTGGCTACGCCGGACGCATCGGCTTCCCCGGCGGTGGATTACCTGTTCGAGCCCGACCCGCAGGAGTTGCTGAACACGCTGCTGCCGTTGCACGTGGCGGTACAGGTCAATCGCGCGCTGCTCGAGTCGTCCGCCGCCGAACATGCGGCGCGCATGCAGTCGATGGACAGCGCCACCCGGAACGCCAAGGAAATGGTGGACCGGCTGACGCTCTACATGAACAAGGTTCGTCAGGCCGCGATTACGCGCGAGATTATTGAAGTGGTTTCGGGAGCCCAGGCAACGTAGTCCGGCTAAAGCCGGACGCCACATTGATGTCCGGCACAAACCGGACCAGCAGGTTCGATTGTAGTGTCCGGCTTTAGCCGGACCGGCAGCGAGAACATATGGCTACAGCAGCAGCAGATCAAAAAGTCGGCAAGGTTATCCAGGTCATCGGGCCCGTCATCGACGTGGAATACGAGGGCGGGCACCTGCCGGCCATCTACAACGCGGTCCGCATTTTCGACGACGGGTCAACCGGTGGCGAGAAGGTGGACATCATCGCGGAAGTCGAGCAGCACCTGGGCGAAGGCCGCGTGCGCACCGTCGCGATGAAGCCCACCGACGGCCTGCAGCGCGGCATGCGCGTGATCGACACCGGCGCGCCGATTACGGTGCCGGTCGGTCCCGAGACGCTCGGCCGCGTGCTGAACGTTCTGGGCGAGCCGGTCGACTTCCCGGACCAGCCGGTGAAGTCGAAGGAACGCTGGCCGATTCACCGCCCCGCGCCCTCGCTCGAGGAGCAGTCCACCGAACTGAAGATGTTCGAGACCGGCATCAAGGTCATCGACCTGCTCGAGCCCTACCTGCAGGGCGGCAAGATCGGCCTGTTCGGCGGCGCCGGCGTCGGCAAGACCGTCATCATCATGGAGCTGATCAACAACATCGCCATGAAGCACGGCGGTGTGTCGGTGTTCGGCGGTGTCGGCGAACGCACCCGCGAGGGCAACGACCTGTGGCTGGAATTCCAGGAGTCGGGCGTGATCGACATGAAAGACATGTCGAAGAGCCGCGCCGCGCTGGTTTACGGACAGATGACCGAGCCGCCAGGAGCGCGCCTGCGCGTCGGCCTCTCGGCGCTGACCGTCGCCGAGTACTTCCGCGACGCCGAGAACAAGGACGTGCTGCTGTTCATCGACAACATCTTCCGCTTCACGCAGGCGGGCTCTGAAGTGTCGGCGCTGCTCGGCCGCATGCCGTCGGCGGTCGGCTACCAGCCGACGCTGCTGTCGGAAATGGGCGCGCTGCAGGAACGCATCACCTCCACCAAGAAGGGCTCGATCACCTCGGTGCAGGCCATTTACGTGCCCGCCGACGACTACACCGACCCGGCGCCGGCGACCACGTTCGCCCACCTCGACGCCACCACCAACCTGTCGCGCCAGATTGCCGAACTCGGCATCTACCCCGCGGTGGATCCGCTGGCGTCGTCTTCGCGCATTCTCGACCCGCGCGTGATCGGCGACGAGCACTACAACGTGGCGCGTTCGGTGAAGCAGATCCTGCAGCGCTACAAGGACCTCCAGGACATCATCGCCATCCTCGGCATCGACGAGCTGTCGGAAGAAGACAAGCTCACCGTGTCGCGGGCGCGCAAGATCCAGCGCTTCCTGTCGCAGCCGTTCTTCGTGGCGTCGCAGTTCACCGGCCTGGAAGGCAAGTACGTCACCATCGCCGAGACCATCCGCGGCTTCAAGGAAATTGTCGAAGGCAAGCACGACGCGCTGCCCGAGCAGGCCTTCTACCTGGTCGGCACCATCGACGACGTGATCGCCAAGGCGAAGCAGGGGTAACCCATGGCACTACCCACCAAAATCACGCTGCACATCGTCTCGCCCGACCACTCCTTCTCGCAGGAAGTGGACGAGGTGTCGTTGCCGGGCGTGGAAGGGGACTTCGGCGTGCTGCCCGGGCACACGCCGTTCTTCACCGCGATCCGCACCGGCGCGATGACGTATCGGCAGGGCACGGCGAAGCACAGCCTGCTGGTGTCGGTGGGGTTCGTGGAAGTGCTGCCCGACAAGGTGTCGGTGCTGGCGCAGGTGGCCGAGCGCGCCGAGGATCTCGACCAGGCGCGCGCCGAGGCCGGCATGAAGCGCGCGGAAGAAGTGATGGGCGCCGTGCCCCACGAGATCGACTTCGAGCGTGCGCGGCTGGCCATGCTCCGCACGTTGCAGCAACTGCAGGCGGAAAGCCGCAGAGGCGGTGTTTAGCAGTCTCGCGAAGCTCGTTCGCTACCGCGGGCTGATCCAGACGCTGGTCGTCCGCGATCTCAAGGCGCGCTACCGCGGCTCGGTGCTCGGTTTCTTCTGGTCGTTCTTCAACCCGGCCCTCCTCCTCTTCATCTACACCTTCGTCTTCACCAAGGTGTTGCCGTCGAGCCATCCGCCCAGCATGGAGCCGTTCGCGCTGTTCATGTTTTGCGGCATCCTGCCGTGGACGTGGTTCTCCTCCTCGCTGCTCGAGTCGTCCAACACGCTGATCGCCGGCGGCAACCTGATCAAGAAGGTGCTGTTCCCGGCGGAGGTGCTGCCGATCGTCACGGTGCTGGCGAACATGGTGCACTTCTTCCTGGGCCTGCCGATCCTCGCGGCGTTTGTCCTCTACTACCAGCGGCCGGTTGATCCGCTGGAGTTGCTGTGGCTGCCGGTGATCGTGCTGGTGCAGTTGGTCCTGACCACCGGGCTGGCGCTGTTCCTGTCGGCACTGACGGTGCACTTCCGCGACCTGAAGGACCTGCTCGGCAACATCCTGACGCTGTGGTTCTTCGCCACGCCGATCATCTACTCGGTGGACATGGCGCCGGCCGACATGCGGTGGTGGTTGAACATCAACCCGATGACCCACCTGATGCGGTCGTACCAGGAAGTGCTGTTCTTCGAAGGGCCGTTCGGCCACCAGCAATGGCTGGCCGCGCTCGGCCTCGGCTCGATCGTGGTGTTCCTGGCCGGGTATTTCGTATTCGATCGGTTGCGGGATAGCTTCGCGGAAGAAGTATGAAGCCGGCAATCGACGTCATCAACGTCTCCAAGGTCTACCGGCGCTACGCGCGGCGGCGGCAGTTTGCCACGCTCAAGTCGGCGTTGCTTGACGGCAGCCTGCTCGGCGACCTGAAGCCGGACGAGACGTTCCAGGCCCTCAAGAACGTGTCGTTCTCGGTGCCGAAGGGCTGCACCTACGGCGTGATTGGCCGCAACGGCTCCGGCAAGAGCACGCTGCTCAAGTGCGTGGCCGGCATCACCCGGCCGACCGAGGGCAAGGTGGTCGTTGACGGCCGCATCTCGGCGCTGATCGAACTGGGCGCCGGCTTCCACCCCGAGATCTCCGGCCGCGAGAACATCTTCATCAACGGCATCATGCTGGGCCTCACCAAGAAGCAGATCCAGCGCCGCTTCGACGAGATTGTCGACTTCGCCGAGATGCAGGACTTCATCGACGCGCCGGTGAAGACCTACTCGTCGGGCATGTACATGCGCCTCGGGTTCGCGGTGGCCATTCACGTCGATCCCGAAGTGCTGCTGGTGGACGAGGTGCTGGCGGTGGGCGACCAGGGCTTCACCCACAAGTGCCTCGACAAGTTCTCGGAGTTCCGGCGCCGCAACAAGTCGATCCTGCTGGTCACGCACTCACTCGACCTGGTGGAGAAGTTCTGCGACGAAGCACACTGGCTCGACAAGGGCGTGTCGCGCGGCGAGGGCGACCCCAAGCGCGTGGTCGCCGCCTACATCATCAACGTCGAAGACAGCGAAGAGAACGAGCTCGCCAAGGCCGAGGCCATGCGCGTCGCCGCGTCAGCGTCTGAGGTTCCCCAGGCTCCGCCACCCGACGTGGATGGTGAGAGCGCTCCCGAGAATCCGGTGGACGACGCGGAGACGGTGAGGGACGGGTTCAAGTCCACCGAAGGCCGCTGGGGCACGCGCGAGATCGAGATCACGAACGTCTCGATCAGCGGACCCGACGGCGAGTCGGGCCACGTGTTCCAGAGCGGCGACGACATCAAGGTGCACATGACGATGACGGCCAAGGAGCCGATCACGGACTTCGTGTTCGGCCTCGGCCTGTTCAACGCCGACGGCGTGTGCGTCTACGGCACCAACACCAACCTCGAGGAGTTCCAGCCCAGCGAGATCGTGGGTGAGTGCTCGGTCACGTTCGAGATCGATAGCCTCGACCTCGTTGAAGGCACCTACCGCCTGGACCTCGCGGCTCACAAGGCCGATGGTTACCCGTACGATTATCACCGGCTGCTCTACACCTTCCGCATCAAGTCGCGCGTGAGGGACGTGGGCATTTACCGTCCGGCCCACCGGTGGACGTTCGGCGGCGGCATCACCTTCAAAGGCTCCGCCGAGTAATGATGATGTCGCCTCCGTCTCTAGGCGGAGCGAGGGGCGAATGATCCTGTCATTGAACGAAGCCGTGGCGTTCGGGCACCGCGAGCGGAGTCTCGGGCGCACGATCATCTTTACCAACGGCGTCTTCGACATCCTGCATCCCGGCCACGTCCGCTACCTCCGCGACGCCCGCGCCCTGGGCGACGTGCTGATCGTCGGCGTCAACAGCGATCGTTCGGCGCGGTCGCTGGGCAAGGCCCCGGACCGCCCCATCCATCCCGAACACGAGCGCGTTGAAGTGCTCTCCGCGCTGGCGGCGGTGGATGTGGTGGTGGTGTTCGACGAAGAGACCCCGCACGCGATCGTCTCGGCCCTGCAGCCAGACATTCTCGTCAAGGGCGCCGACTGGGGCGCCGACGCCATTGTCGGCCGCGACGTCGTCGAAGCGCGCGGCGGCAAGGTGGTCCGCATCGACCTCGCCCCGGGCTATTCGACGACCGCCATCATCGAACGGATACGGACGGGGGTCTGACCCCGGATCCCGGTCGTGAGACAATAGAAAGCTCGGCGGTCAGGAAAGTTCGTGCATGTCTAGCGCTCCGTCACTCGCGTTACGGTCGCTGCTGATTTCGGTCATCGGGCACAGCGGGTTGTCAGACCCCACCCGGCGCATCAGCGGCGCGACTCCCCCTGTACGCGCGATGGCGGTGGCGGCGGCGTCCCGGCGCCTGCGCGACGGCGTCGTGCTCCTCGTCGTGCCCAACGACGCCGACATCGAGGCGGCGGTCAGCGACATCCGCTTCTTCCTGGGCGCGCTCGAAGGCTCGGCCGACGCGGTGGTTGAGCAGCAGGTGCTGCCGTTCCCGTCCACGCAGGTCGATCCCTATCGCGGGTTCCAGCCGCACCTGAAGGTGGCCTCGGCGCGGGCGCGGGCGCTCCATTCGCTCGCCATCCCCCTTCGCTCCTCTGGAGCTTCGGGGGGCAGGCCGGCTCTTGTCATCGTGGCGTCGGCGCCGGCGTTGCTGACGCGCGTGCCCGAAGCCGCGGCGCTGCTGCTGGCCTCCTACGAGATCACGCCCGGCATCGACATCGATCCGCAGGCGCTCGCCACCACGCTGGTGGCCGGCGGCTACGAGCCGGCCGACCCCGTGGACGCGCACGGCGAGTTCGCTCGGCGCGGCGGCATCCTCGACGTGTTCCCGGCCGGCGAAGAGCTGCCGATCCGCATTGAATTCATCGGCGACACGGTCGAGTCGATTCGCCGCTTCGATCCCGGTACGCAGCGGTCTGTCGAAACCCTGGATCGCTTCGGCCTCGTGCCGGTCCGCGAGGGGACGGGGCCTGGCACGGTTACATCGGATTTGTTTCAGTACCTGCGGACCCACAAGGCGCAGGTGTTGCTGTCTGAGCCAGCCGATGTGGAGAAGCAGGTGCTGGCCGCCTGGGAGCAGATTGAGACCTCCTATGCCGACGCCCTCGAGCGGCAGAAGGGCGCGCCGAAGGCGCCGCCCGCGGAGCTGATGCTGTCGTGGGCCGAAGTCGAGTTGGCGCTCGAAGGGGCGACGGTGCTCGAAGAGCTGGCGATCGGGGATCAGGGAACCGGGACTGAACTGTCGGTCCAGCCGGTGGCGTCGTTTCACGGGCGCATTGCCGACTGGGTGGCGGATGCGCGGGCGGCACAGGAACGCGGCGACCTGGTGGTGTTCGTGGCCGGCACGCACGGGCGCGCCGAGCGCACCGTTGAACTGCTGAAAGACTACGACGTGCGCGCGGTGATGGCCAGCGACGCCGGCGATGTCGTGGCCGGCGCGGTGCTGGTGGCGGAAGGGTGGCTGTCGAAGGGGTTTCGTTTACGAACCGGCGAGACCCCCGCCCTCCAGCTCTACGTCGAAACCGACATCTTCGAGGAAGAGCGGCGCAAGACCGGCGGTGGCCGCAAGCGCTCGCTCGCTGCGACCTTTCTCTCGGACCTGCGCGACCTCAAGGTCAACGACCTGATCGTCCACGTCGATCACGGCATTGGCCGCTTCGTCGGCCTCAAGCAGATCTCGATCGGCGGCGGCGACATCGTGCAGGAGTTCCTCGAGCTCCAGTATCACGGCGACGCCAAGCTGTTCGTCCCGGTGGAGCGGCTGGATCTGATCCAGAAGTACACCGGCGGATCGAACCCGCCGCTGGATCGGCTGGGCGGCGCGTCGTGGGAGAAGGCCAAGTCGAAGGTCAAGAAGGCGATGCGCGACATGGCGGAGGAGCTGCTCAAGCTCTACGCCGCGCGCAAGGCGGTGCCGGGCCACGCCTTCAGCGCCGACTCGCATTGGCAGGAAGAGTTCGAAGGCGCCTTCGAGTTCGACCTCACGCCCGACCAGGCCACCGCGGTGGCCGACATCAAGCGCGACATGGAATCGTCCACGCCCATGGACCGCCTGCTGTGCGGCGACGTCGGCTACGGCAAGACCGAAGTGGCGATGCGGGCCGCGTTCAAGGCGGTGATGGACGGCAAGCAGGTCGCCTTTCTCGCGCCCACCACCGTGCTCGCCGCGCAGCATCTCAAGACGCTGACGGAGCGCTTCGCCTCGTTCCCCGCGAAGATCGACATGGTCAGCCGCTTCCGGACCAGGCAGGAGATCAAAGAAACGCTGGATGCGCTGGCCTCCGGCCGCCTCGACGTGATCGTCGGCACGCACCGGCTGCTGTCGAAAGACGTCCAGTTCAAGGACCTCGGCCTGCTGGTCGTGGACGAAGAGCAGCGCTTCGGCGTGGCGCACAAGGAACGCATCAAGCAGATGCGCAAGAAGATCGACGTGCTCACGATGACGGCGACGCCCATCCCGCGCACGCTGAACATGTCACTGGTCGGCATCCGCGACATGTCGATCATCGAAACCCCGCCGAAGGATCGGCTGTCGATCCAGACCAACGTGGTGAAGTTCGACTCGGCGGTGATCACGCGCGCCATCCGCGCCGAGCTCGCGCGCGGCGGCCAGGTGTTCTTCGTCCACAACCGCGTCGAGTCGATCTACTCGATGGCCAACCTGATCCAACGCCTGGTGCCCGAAGCGCGCGTCGTCGTCGGACATGGCCAGATGGCGGAGGACACGCTCGAAAAGGCCATGCTCGACTTCATGACGCACAAGTGCGACGTGTTGTTGTCGACGACCATCGTCGAGAACGGCCTCGACATCCCGAACGCGAACACCATCGTGATCAATCGCGCGGATCGGTATGGCCTGTCGCAGCTCTATCAGTTGCGTGGACGCGTCGGCCGCAGCGACCGCGCGGCGTACGCGTATCTGCTGATCCCGCCTGAAGAGGCACTGTCGCCCGTCGCGCGCAAGCGCCTGTCGGCGATGAAGGAGTTCAGCGACCTGGGCAGCGGCTTCCGCGTCGCCGCGCTCGACCTCGAGATCCGCGGCGCCGGCAACCTGCTCGGCGGCGAGCAGAGCGGCACCATCGACTCGGTCGGCTTCGAGATGTACATGAAGCTGCTCGAAGAGACGATTCGCGAGCTCAAGGGCGAGGATCTCGAAGACGACGTGCGCGCCACCGTGAACCTGAAGGTGGACTTCCGGCTGGACGAGGCCTACGTGCCCGACATGAACCAGCGCCTGATGATCTACCGGCGCATGGCGGCGGCGCGCAGCGAAGACGAAATCGCGAAGAACGTCGCCGAGGTGCGCGACCGCTACGGCCCGCCGCCCACCGCCGTGCTCAACCTCGCCGACTTCGCCCGCATCCGCGTGCTGGCCGACAACCTCGGCATCGACACGGTGGATCGCGACGGCCCGCTCGTGGTGTTCAAGTTCCGCGAGAAGGCCAAGGCGGATCCGATGCGGCTGATTGGCATGGTGCAGGAACGTGCAGACCTGACGCTGCTGCCGCCCAGCACTGTGAAGCTCGACCTTCGGCCCGCGCCCCCTGCACCCCCGAAACCGGCGCCGGCCGGCCCGAAATCGCCCCTGCAGAAGCTGGCGGAGGCGCGCGGGCCCAAGCCCATCCCTAAGCCAAAGCGCCAGCCAGCCTGGTGGACGGCTCGCGCTACGGCCGGGGAGGTCACGCCGGGCTTCACCAAGGCCGAAATCCTGAAGGCGGCCCCGGAAGACCCCCGGGCGCCGGACGGAGTCTTAGCTAAAGTGACCGAGTTCCTCGAGGACCTGGGCGACTAGGGTCTGACCCCGAGCGGGCAGTGCCGAGGGGTCTGACCCTGGCGCGGCTATAATTGGAGATCCATGAAATTACGAATTACCGGCCTGACCGCGGCGGCCCTGGTCCTGGCAGCGTTCGCCACGGTCAGCGCTCTTGCCCTGAGCGAGCATGGTTCCGGCGTCGCCGGAAGCGCGCGAGTCGAAGGGGATATTCTCGAACAGGTCCTGGTCAAGGTGAACGGCGAGATCATCACCAAGACCGATCTCGAGCAGAAGCAGATTCTCGCGCTGCGGCAGAAGAACCCCAACCTGCGCCCCGACAGCGACGCCGCCTTGCAGGCCGCGCTCCTCGAAGTGACGCCGCAGGTGATCGTGGACGCCGTGGACGAACTGCTGATCGTGCAGCGGGGCAAGGAGCTCGGCTACACGATGTCAACCGAGCAGTTCAACAGCATCCTCGAGAACATCAAGAAAGAAAACAAGATCGAGACCGACGAAGCGCTGCAGGCGGCGCTCAAGCAGGAAGGCATGACCATGGCCGACCTGCGCAAGCAGTTGGAGCGGACCTCGGTCATCCAGCGCGTGCAGCAGACCGAAGTGATGTCGAAGCTGCAGGTCACCGACACCGAGCTGAAGGCCTACTACGACGCGCACCTCGGCGACTTCGACACCGTGCCGCAGGTGACGCTGCGCGAGATCACCGTCGCCGTGCCGGCCGACCCCCAGGGCATCAACGTCGGCAAAGACGACGATGCCAAGGCCAAGGCGGAAGAGGTCCGCGCCAAGATCGTGGCGGGCGAGCCGTTCGCGCGGCTGGCGGCGGACTATTCGGACTCCGGTTCCAAGGCCAACGGCGGCCTGGTCGGCCCGCTCAGCAAGGCGGATCTGTCGGAAGAGTTGCAGAAGGCCATTGCCGGCCTGAAGGCCGGCGGCCTCACGCCGGTGCTGAGGACGACGCGCGGCTACCAGATCATCAAGGTGGAAGCGCTGCAGGATTCCACCACCAAGCCGTTCGAAGAGGCCAAATCGGACATCGCCGACAAGATCGCCAACGAGAAGCGCAAGGTCGAGTTCGACAAGTTCCTCGAGAAGCTGCGCACCGACGCCATCATCGACTGGAAGAACGACGACCTGAAGAAGGCCTACGACCTCGGCGTGAAGTCCTTCAGGGGCACCGTCACCCAGTAGGGCGCCCCTTCAGGGGCGCCGCCGTCTATTCATGGATCCCAACCACCTTCGCCAAGATTCTGGCGCGTCAAGCTGGTTTGCGATCTGGACCAGGTCGCGGCACGAAAAGCAGGTTCGCGACCAGCTGGACAAGAAATCCGTCGAGGTCTTCCTGCCCACCATTGGCAAGTGGAGCCACTGGAAGGATCGCAAGAAGAAGATCGACTGGCCGCTGTTCCCCGGCTACGTCTTCGCCCGCTTCGTGCCCGATGAGCGGATCGGCATCCTCAAGTGCGACGGCGTCGTCCAGATCATCAGCAACAACGGCGTGCTGTCGTCGATTCCGGATGAGGAGATCGAGAGCATCCGGACGCTGGTCGAAAGCGAGCTGGCCTACGATCCCGTCCCGCTGATCAAGGAAGGGGACATGGTGAAGGTGACGCACGGCCCACTCCGCGGCGTGGTCGGGCGCCTGGTTCGCAAGGGCGCGCATGCTCGCCTCGTGCTCTCGGTGGACTTGATCGGCCAGGCGGTCGCGGTAACCGTGGACGCGTCGGACGTGAAACCCTACTAATGAAGATCGGCACCGTCCAACTGGACTCACCGTTCGTCATCTCGCCCATGGCAGGCATGACCGACACGGCGTTTCGCCGCCTGGTCAAGCGCCAGGGTGGGTGCGGGCTGGTCGTGTCTGAAATGGTCAGCAGCGAGGGCCTGGTCCGCGGCATCGATCGCACGCTCGAGTACGCGGAATACACCGAGGAAGAGCGGCCCGTCTCGATCCAGATCTTCGGCGGCGAGCCGGCCAGGATGGCCGAGGCCGCGCGCGTGGTCGAGGCCATGGGCGCCAACATCGTTGACGTCAACATGGGCTGCCCGGTCCCGAAAATTTCCAGGCACAACGCCGGCTGCAGCCTGATGCGCGAGCCGGGGCACGCCGCCGAGATCATCGCCGCGATGACGAGAGCGGTGACGATCCCCGTGACCGTGAAGATGCGCAAGGGCTGGGACGCCGGCGAGGTCAACGCGCCGGAGCTGGCGAAGCGCGTGGAAGGCGCCGGTGCGGCGGCCATTGCCGTGCACGGCCGCACGGCGGAGCAGAGTTACAGCGGATCCGCGGATTGGGATGTCGTCGCCGGCATCGCCCGGTCGGTGAGCATCCCGGTGTTCGGGTCGGGCGACTGCGTCGAGCCCGAAGACATCGTGGCGCGGATGCAGTCCGGTGTCAGCGGCGTGTTCGTCGGCCGCGGAGTGCTGCGCAATCCCTGGATCCTGGCCCAGGCGCAAGACCTGATGGCCGGCCTCCCGGCGCGCGTCGTCACCGACGAAGATCGCGGGCAGTTCCTGCTGGACTACATGGGCCTGCTGCTGGCCGATGAACTCGGCGAGCAGGAGGGGTTCCGCCACCTGGTGATCCAGGCCACGCGTCCACGGCCGGTAGACTCGAAAGAGCGCTGGGTGATCAACAAGCTCCGCGCCCTCTGCGCGTGGTACAGCAAGGGCTTCGAGGGCGGCGCGCAGTTCCGCATCGGCGTGAACTCGGCGAAGTCGATCGCGGAGGTCGAAGCGCTGATCGCCAACTTCTTCCTGCGTGAGGCGGGTCTGACCCCGAGCAAGTAATGCCGAGGGGTCTGACCCGGCCGCAGCCACACCGCCCCGCACGGCGCGATAGAATCAAACAACCGTGACTCCCGAAATCATCATCGCCGGCCGCCGGGTCGGGCCCGCGCACGTGCCGCTTGTCGTCGCCGAAATCGGCATCAACCACGAGGGCAGCCTGGCGGTGGCCCGCGAGATGGTGGATGCCGCGGCCCGCGCCGGGGTCGAAGTGGTGAAGCACCAGACCCACGTCGTGGACGACGAGATGAGCGGCGCCGCGAAGAAAGTGGTGCCGGGTAACGCCGACGTCTCGATCTACACGATCATGGAGCGCTGCGCGCTGTCGGAAGCCGACGAGCGGCAGCTCAAGGACTACGTCGAGTCGAAGGGCATGATCTTCATGAGCACGCCCTTCTCACGCGCGGCCGCGGACCGCCTCGAGCGCATGAACGTGCCGGCGTACAAGATCGGGTCCGGCGAGTGCAACAACTACCCGTTGTTGAAGCACATCGCGTCGTTCGGCAAGCCCGTCATCCTCGGCACGGGCATGAACACCATCGAGAGCGTGGCGAAGGCCGTGGCCATCTTTGAGCAGGCCGGCACGCCGTACGCGTTGCTCCACACGACGAACCTCTATCCCACGCCGCCGCACCTCGTCCGCCTGGGCGCGATGGTGGAGCTCGGCAAGGCCTTCCCGCGCGCGGTGATCGGCCTTTCGGATCACACCACCGACAACATCGCCTGCATCGGCGCCATGGCGCTCGGCGCGTCGATCGTCGAACGCCACTTCACCGACCACATGTCCCGCGTCGGCCCCGACATCGTCTGCTCGATGGACGAGGCGCACTGCCGCGAGCTGATCGAGGCGGCCAAGACCCTGCACGCGGAGCTGGGCGGCACCAAGGGGCCGGTCAAGGAAGAGCAAGTGACGATGGACTTCGCGTTCGCGACGGTCGTCACCATCCAGCCGGTCAAGGCCGGCGAGGCGTTTACGAAGCAGAACCTCTGGGTGAAGCGGCCCGGCACGGGCGCCATTCCGGCGGAGCGTTACGAGGGCCTGCTCGGCAAGACCGCGAAACGCGACATCCCCACCGACACGCACCTTTCCGACAGCGACGTTCGCTAGGTGCGACCACCAGGTCCGTGTCAATACGGTGAGTAAACCGAGAACCGAGCTAGAACGCGAAGATTCCGACGACGGTGATGGCGCGGTTGCGCTTGACGAAACCGCCCAGCGGAACCACTTCGACACGTTTCAAGCCCGAATCCCAGCGTCCCTCAATGCCAATGCGGCCAAACTGACGGCCGAGGCCGATAACCAGGCTGATGTCTTTCGCGATGTTGTCCTTGATGTCCGCGGTACCGCCGGGAACTTTCAGGCTGGCGCGCACCGGAATGGAAAACTGTGGACCCTGCGTGGTGTAAAGGCCCTTGAACAGTTTGGTCCGGAGCAACAGGGAGAGATTCACGTAGGTCGTGGAATAGGTGGTGTTCGTGCCGGCGTAGGCCACCTCGGCCCGGCGCTGCGACAACTGGACCTCCGGCTGAATCTGGAAGTACTTGTCACGCCGAAGCACGGCAAAGCCGCCGAGCAGGAGACCTTGCTTGGCGCTGGTATCGCTTTTCGGCGTGGTCGCGAAGTAAGACTGGTTAACGCCGGCCATGATGGCAACCGCGGGAGCGTCCTGGGCAAAGGCCATGCCCGCGGACGAAGCGAACACAAACAGGAACAGCCACGAAGCACGGGCACCCTTCATCGTCTCAACCTTCCAGAAACCGAGTCTGGCTGAGGAGTATACGCTTGAATCGATCGTTTTTGGCAAAACATGGGCTGTTTCGTTGTATTTTCGCTTGCGTTCCGTGACGCACCATGCCAACCTTCAGCCATAGGTGTCTCAACTGATTGGACACCAAGGACATAATGGTCATGCGTAAATCGCTCGCGGTTCTGCTTTCTGCGTTGACGCTCACGTTTGGGGCACCGATCGTCGGCATTGCGCAGGCACCCGCTTCAACACTGCGTGGCCAGATCGTTGATGCCGGCGGTCGCGGCGCGACGGGTATGCGCGTGGAGCTGGTGAGCGACCGCCTGGTGGTGGCCACAACTATCAGCTCGACCGACGGCCATTTCAACTTCGCAGGGGTGCCGGCCGACAACTACGTGGTGCGAACCACCGTCAACGGCCAGCCGACCGGAGTGCGGGTATCGGTGACGGCGGGTCAGAGTGCGGCAACGGCTCTGCTGGTGCTGCCAAGCGTGGCCGCGGCGTCTCCTGGCGTGATTCTGGCAGTGGTTGGCCCGGCGCTTGGAAGCATCGTCGCCGCGACAGTGACCATCGTTGGAAACACGATTGTCATCCAGTCAGCCAACAACAGCGACCTGAATTTCGTGGCCACCAGTGTTGCTCAAGCCCAGGCTTACCTTGAGACTTTGAACGCGCAGGTCCCCGCGCCGCCTGGGACGCCACCGCTATTCACCTTCATCCCGACCGTTCCCGCGAGCGGTACCCAATAGCTCTGACACTCGCAAGAGCGTCCTAATAGTTTCAGCTTCAGCCGCGGCGGCCTGCTTTCAGGGCCGCCGTTTGCTTTTGGCACCAACAACGCAGTCGTCTGTTCCACCACAAGTAGAGGCCGTGTAGGATCGGCCGGTGCGGCTCTTCCCGACTTCCGTCATCCTGCTGCTGGCGTGGGGAGCGCTGGCCGTGGGCGGGTCTCCCTCTTGGGCCGCCGCTCCGGTTGCGGTGTTTGCGGCCACCACCGGGATTCTCGGATTTCTCGAGCGACGCGAGAGTGCCCCAACGCTTCCGCACCGGCCCGTGATCCTTGCGCTGTGCCTGTTCCTGGCGGCGATCGGGGTGCAACTGGTGCCGTTGCCAGAATCCATCGTCACCAGGTTGAGTCCGGCTCATGATGTCGCGGCGTTCGAGCGGCTGCTCGCCACGGCAGACCGGCGCGACCCGGAGTTGGTGCCAACGGTCGCCGCGGGCGCATCACGTCCCCTCTCGATTGCTCCCGCCCGCACGTGGTGGGGACTTGGCTTTGCGGCCGCCTTCGCGCTCTTCACATTGGGGGCTGCTCGTGGCTTGTCGGCGGTCAGCCTTCCGAGGGTATCGCGGGGCATATTGCTCCTGGGTGCAGTTGTTGCGTTTATGGGGCTCTATCAACGGACTCGCGACTCTTTCGATCTGTACGGCCTGTACGCCCCCCTTGCTCCCAGCCGTCTCTCTGCACCATTCATGAATCACAACCATCAAGCAGGATGGCTCGTCATGGTGAGCTCGCTCGCGATCGGGTTGTTCGTCGGTGAAGTGGCTCGGGGCATGCGGACTGTTGCGTCGGCCTGGCGGGCACGCATCCTCTGGTTTTCTACGAAACAAGCGAACGTCGCCCTCTTGCTGCTGTTCACGATCGCTTTGATGGCCATCGCAATCCTGGCCACCCAGTCTCGATCAGGCGCCGCGACGTTCTCGCTGGCGTTGGTGGCAATGCGCTGGTGGGGTGGGCGCAGGCAGGCCTCCAAGTTGCAACGCCGTGCGGTGACCGGTGGGCTGATCGCCGTCATCCTGCTTGCAGTCGCAATCAGTGGTTCCGACGTGGCAGCGCGCATTGCGGGTACGTCTTGGTACACGATGGACGGGCGGGTGGCAGTTTGGAATGACACACTGCCAGTTCTCAGCCATTTCTGGCTCACAGGCACCGGCTTCAACACGTATGGCACCGCGATGCTGCACTACCAAACAGCTGCTGATGGGGCTCAATATGTCGAAGCGCACAACGACTATCTGCAACTGGCTGCTGAAGGAGGGCTGCTGGTTGGCATCCCAACGTTGATCCTGATTTCAAGTCTGGTGGTTGAGATTCGTCGCCGTTTCAACGAACGCGCCGACGACACCCGCACCTACTGGGTGCGGGTCGGTGCTGTGACCGGGCTCGTCGGTATTGCTGCACAGTCACTGGTGGAGTTCACGTTGCAGATGCCGGGCGCCGCGGCGATGTTCGCGACGCTGCTGGCCATTGCCATTCACCACCCGCGGCCCAGGATGGCCAGCCCTGAACGGCATGCCGAGTAACCCGCGAGCGGTCACGCTGTTGGCGCTGGTGATCGCAAGCGCCAATGTGGCGTCCGGCTTTAGCCGGACCCAATGGTTCATGGCGACGAGCGAGACAGCCGTTGCTATCAGCGACGATTCATCCGCTGCCGCCCGCGTCCTCGCGGCCTTGACGATGGCGCGGGCCGTGATGCAGCAGGTGGCGGCCGTCGAGCCGCTGCCGCCCGTGCGGGCGTTTGCCGTGAAGAATGAGGCGATGCTGCGGGAACTGATGCCGCAGTACTGGGAGCGCCGCGGCGTGCGGCCCCACGGGGCCTCGTACACCGGACCACACGCCGCCTTCATCGCCGTTCGCACAGACATCCCGATCCCGCAGCAATTCCCGTTGTTGCTGCATGAGTACGTGCACCTGCTGACCGCGGCGCATGTACCCCAGGCACCCGCCTGGCTGGATGAAGGGCTGTCGGAGTTCTGGGGTGCGCTCGTGCTAGACGGCCAGCGAATCGTGATTGGCCGCCCGCCTGCGCGTCACCTGAATCTGTTGCGCACGCGCACGTGGCTGCCGCTGGACGACATGCGGCAACACCAACGGGGAAAATTGGCAGCTGACCAGGCCCGGGCGTCGATGTTCTACGCGCAGTCGTGGGCCATCGTGCACTACCTGCTGCTTGGTAGAGGCTCGACCTCGCCACTCACTTTCGCGCCGTCCGAGCAGCAGTGGACGCCGCAACTCGATGCCGCCGTTCGTGTCTATGTGACCGGAGGACAATTTCGCGAAGTCTCGATTCAATCAAGCCACGACGTCAATGTAGCGTCCGGCTTCTTGGGCGCCGACTCGTCCGCCGTAGCCTCGGCGAAGGTGGAAGCCTTGGCGAAGGCGGCTAGCCGGACCCAACCACAACCCATTTCCGAAGCACGATCACTCGCCGAACGGGCAAACATGCTGGTGTTTGGCGAGCGGCCGGACGCCGCCCTGCCGCTGGTGCGCCGGGCGCTGTCGCTCGATTCGCGAGAGCCGCTGGCCCTCGAGGTGATGGGCACACATTACTTCCTGCGCAATCAACCGGATCAAGCCCGGGCCTGGCTCTCGCAGGCGCTCGACGCCGATCACGATCGTTACAGTTCCGCCTTGTACCTGGCGTTGCTGTCGTCGTCGCCATCAGACCGCGAACGCTACCTGCAGGCAGCCGTGAGGGCGAAGCCAGACTTGACGGTGGCATGGCAGCGCCTCTGGACGCTGTACGACGAAGACGGCCGCGGTGAGCACGCGCGCCGTTGGTGCGATCGACTCACGGTATTGCTGCGGCCCTGGTTGTGGGTTGACCAGCCGTTGCGTTGCGACGGGCAGGTTCGGCGATGACGTCGAACAGTCGCTGGCCATCGCCGCTGTCGCTGATCGTGTTCATTGCCGGACTGGTTGCCGCGGCAGCCTCAGGCGTCTGGACCTATCGCGCGGTCGGCCTGTACGGCGGCCCCATCCTCACCGGCTTTCACCGCGAATGGAATCCGCGGACCCGCAGCTATCAGCTGGTGCACGAGACCACCACCAACGCCGGTTTGCGCATCCGCCGGCTGCTCACCGATACCCTGGACGTGCAGCAAACCGACCTGAGTGGAGCCGCGGTCGGGCCCGTCGTCGAGCAGCTGACCAACAGTGGCACACGCGTCGCATTCTCGACCCGCAACGATGGGGTGATCGACGCGTTTGCCACTCGTGACGCCAGGTTGGGGACCGCGCGAATCGAGGTTGCCACCAAACGCGACGGCCGGATCGACCGCTGGGAGCAGTACGCCAGGGAACAGTTGATTCGCGTCGATCTCGATACCGACGGCAACGGCAAGGCCGATCGGTGGATGACCTACGAAGACGGCATCCTGATGGACACCTTCATCGATGCCAACGAAGACGGCCAGCCCGATGGTCCGCCTGCGCGTTAGGTTCGGCGCCGCGCTCGGCGCCGTCGCGCTGTCGATGGTGCTGGTTGGCAATCCCGGCGCGCAGACGACGAGGACGTTCAAGTCCACGCGGGCCTGGTCCGAGTTCGTGACCATGCGCGACGGCGTGAAGCTGGCCGTCGACGTCCATCTGCCCGAGGGCCTGGCGCCGGGCGAACGCACGGCCACCATCCTGCACATGTCGCGCTACTACCGCTCGGTCGCGGTGCGTGGCCCGTGGAAGCCCTTCGCCGGGTTCGGCGTAATCCCGATCACCGAACTGGATCTGCGCGAGCCGATGGTCAAGGCGGGCTACTCGTGGGTGGACGTGGATGTCCGCGGCGCCGGCGCCTCGTTTGGCCATCACGACTATCCCTTGTCCCAGGTCGAAGTGCGTGACGGCGCCGAAGTGATCGACTGGATCGTCAAGCAGCCGTGGGCCGCGCGCGTGGTTGGCACGACCGGCGCGTCCTACAACGGTTCCATGGCGCTGATGCTATTGGGCAATCGCCACCCCGCGCTCAAGGCGGTGGTGCCGCGCTTCAGCGGCTGGGACATGTACGAGGATGTGTGGCTTCCGGGCGGTGTCCAGAGCCATCCGTTCCTGTCTGCCTGGTCGCGACTGGTCGAATCGTTCGATCGCAATCGTTTCCCGGATGTGTTCGGCTGGTCCACCGGGCTGGCGATCAGAAGCGTGCGTCCCGTCACCGAGGCCGAGCTCGAGCCGGCCATCGCGCAGCATGTGAGCAACGTCAACGCGTTCGATCTCCTGAGTCCGGTCGTCTACCGGGATGATCCGCTGACGCCGCCGCTGCCGGTCACGATTGACAACTTCAGTCCGCATACCACGACCCCGCCCGGTGTCCCGATCTATGCCTATAGCGGCTGGTTTGATGGAGCCATGGTCCGCGGCGAAATTCGCGCCTACCTGGCATTGGCGCACGCCGGCAGCCGGCTGCGCCTCGGGCCCTGGTTCCATGGCGGCGAGTTCAACGCCAGTCCCTTTGCCAGGCGCGGTCAGCGTCCGTTCGATCACGCCGCCGAGGTCATCCGTTTCTTCGACCAGCATCTGCGCGGCATCGATGCCGGCGCCGGTCACGAGGCGCCGGTGCAGTACTACACCATGGGCCGTGAAGAGTGGCGCGGCAGCAGCACCTGGCCGCCACCTGGAGCCACGTGGCAGTCCTGGTACCTTGACGCGGATCGCGCGATGACGGCCACGCCGGCCACCGCCGCCGACGCGGACGACACCTACCAGGTGGATCCGGCGCAAGCCAGCCCGCCCGGATCGCGATGGGGCCTGGTGGTCGGCACCAGCGCAAGGCGGGGTTACGGCAACCGCCGCCGCCTCGAAACGGGGATGCTGACCTATACCACCCCGGCGCTGCCCCAGGCCCTGGAGGTCACCGGGCACCCACGCGTGCGGCTATTTGTCGCATCCGACGCGACCGACGGCGCCGTGTTTGCCTACCTGGAGGACGTCGCGCCCGATGGCCGCGTCACGTATGTCACCGAAGGCCAGCTGCGGCTCATCCATCGGCAGGCCACGCTTGGGCCGGGCGACCTGACCCCGGTCCGCAGTTTTCGAAGGGCTGATGCGCGAGAGATGGTGCCGGGCCAGGTGACCGAAGTGGTGTTCGACTTGCTGCCGACGTCGTACGACTTTGCCGCCGGCCACCGGATTCGCCTTGCCTTCGCCGGCCACGATGCCGCCAACTTCTCGCACCCCTATCCGGCCCGGCCCCCGGTCTACCGGATGCACCGCGACTCCCTGCATCCCAGCCGCCTGGAATTGCCGGTGTTCCGGCCGACCGCGAATGGTCGGCTGAGGTAGACTCTGCGAATACACCGAAATTCCAGATCCTGTGCAAACGGGTCGATTCTGGAAAAACAGGGAGGATTTTGCCCCCCAGCCTACGGCCGGGAATACTGCATCGACGCGCCCGCCCGCGGCCCCGCCTGTAAGTCAGAGGGCGAAGCTCTATCCAACTCCGAAAGAGACAGACGAAGACAACTGCCGGGCGCCTGGTCGGACCTCTGCTGTGGTCGGGCGCCGGATTAGAATTCGAGAGTCGGCATTGATAAAGCGTTCTCTTGTCATCCTCTTGTACGCGTTGTCCTTCTCGCAGGCGGCACATGCGCAGCAAGCCCCGGCCGACGATCCCGTCGCGTCGGCACCGATCCACCTAGGCGTGGTTGGCGTCAGCCCACGCTTCGTTCTCAGCAACGCCGGTATCGACACCAACGTGTTCAACACGGTCGACGATCGACAGCGCGATTTCACCTTCACGACGGCGCCAAGTGCGGACCTCTATCTGCGCACGGGCCGCGGCCTCTTGAGCGTCTCGGGCGGTGCGGAGTTCGTCTACTTCCAGAAGTTCGACACCGAGCGGTCGGTCAACAGCAATGCTACCGGGCGATACGAGTTCCGGTTCAACCGCGTGCGGCCGTACGCGTCGGCCGGCACGCTGAACACCAAGCAGCGCCCCGGCCATGAGATCGACGTCCGCGCACGCCATTACGAGACCGATCTCAAGTTTGGCAGCGACGTCATGTTCATGTCGAAGTCGAGCGCTCGCCTCGAGTTCAGGAAGCTTGACTACAAATTCGCGGGCGACGCCGTGTTCGATGGCCGGCCGCTCAACCAGGGACTGAACCGCACCCTGAAAGCCGTCGACCTCGGCTGGCGCCAGCGCCTGACCGCCTTGACGACGTGGGTCACCCGCGTGTCGCGGGAGAGCGAGCGGTTCGAGTTCGAGGACGCACGCAACTCCGATAGCTTCCGAGTATCGAGCGGATTCGAACTGGGCCGTTTCGCGCTGATCCGCGGCAGCGCGTTCGCGGGGTTCCGCAAGCTGACCGCGGCCGATGGCGGCACCCTGCCCGGTTTCTCGGGAGTCACGGCTGATGTCGACGTGTCGTACACCGCGCCGACGCAGACTCGCCTTGGCGCGGCGGTCGATCGCGACATCCAGTATTCGTATGACAACCGAACGCCGTATTACGTGCAGACCGGCTGGACCGCCACCTTGACCCAACGCGTCACCGGCAAGTGGGACGCGCAGCTCTCCGGTGGCCGCGACCGGCTCGCGTACCAGTCCAACAACGCCGCCGACCGGCGTAAGGATTTCGTGGGCCGCTTCGCCGGCGGCATCGGCTACGCGGTGCGAGACGGCGTCCGGGCGAGTTTTGACGTGCAGTCGTTCTACCGCAGTTCAGCAATTCGCGGCCGCGAGTATGGCGGCGTGCGCGCAGGGTTTTCCATGACTTATGGGTACTAGATCACTTGTTCTCACCCTTTGTTGTGTCGCGCTAACTGTCAGTGCAGTCCGCGGTTTCCAGGCACTGCAGCCGAACAACTACGTGGTTGGCCCACAAGACATCCTGACCGTCACCTCGTTCGACCAGGACGACTTGAGCGGCAAGTATCCGGTCGACGCCGACGGCACGTTCACGTTTCCGCTGGTCGGCCGGGTCAAGGCCGGCGGCCTGACGCTGCGCGAACTCGAAGCCGAGATCAAGCGGTTGTTGAAGGACGGCTTCTTCAAGGATCCGCAGCTCTCGGTTGGCGTGGAGCAATACCGCAGCCAGAAGATCCACATCGTCGGCGAGGTCCGCAATCCCGGCACGTATCCCCTGGCGGGCGACATGAGCCTGATCGAGGCCGTGGCGCGCGCCGGATCGACCCTGCCGAGTGCGTCGGGAGAGGCGCTGGTGGTCCGGGCCAAGCCAGGCCAACAGACTTCGGCCCCAGTGCTGCCGAACGGCGACGAGACGGATGTGACCACGGTTGACCTGAAGCAACTCCAGAGCGGCGCCTTCAGCCAGAACGTGTCGCTGAGGGATGGCGACACCATCTTCGTTCCTCGCGCCGAATCGGTCTACGTGTTCGGCCAGGTCAAGAATCCTGGGGCATATTCAATTCAACGAAGCACTACGGTTCTCCAGGCCCTATCGCTCGCGGGTGGAGTCAATGACCGGGGTGCTACCGGCCGGATCAAGATCGTGCGGATTGAGAAAGGCAAGACGATCGAGGTGCGAGTGAAGCTCACCGACATCGTGCGGCCGGGCGACACGATCATGGTTCCCGAAAGGTTTTTCTGATGTCCGACCAGCCGATCGATCCCAAGCGCGACTCGCTGCGCCTGGACCTTGACGCTGCGCCGCTCTCCCCTCCAGGCGCCGAGCGCCAGGGCTCGGTCCGGGCTGAGGCGGATGGGCGATTCGCTGATCCCGCGCCCGCCCCTGCCGGCGGCGCGCCACCGGGGTACAGCGGGTACGGCGCCGGGTACGGCCAAGCGGCGGGCGGCGACGAAGTGCACCTGGTTGACTACCTGCGCGTGCTGCACAAGCGGCGCTGGTCAGCAATCACGGCGTTCCTGCTCGTTTTTGGTTCGGTGACCATTTACACATTTACGACCACGCCGATTTACAGCGCGCGGACGCAAATCCTGATCGAAAACGAAACCCCGAACGTAGTGAAGTTCGAGGAGGTGTACGAACAGAACAAGGCACTCGACTACTACCAGACGCAGTACCGACTGCTGCAAAGCCGTGCCCTGGCACGCCGCACGCTCGAGGCCGAGAAACTCTGGGAGCATCCGTTATTGGCGGGTACCGGTGAATCGCCTGGTATTAGCCTAAACCCAATCGCCTGGGCCGGCGCGGGCGTGAAGTTCGTGCAGGGGTTCTTCGTTGCGGAGCCTGAAGCTGAAGCACCGGAGGTCGCTGAAAATGCCACCCAGTCTCGCACCATCGACACGTTCCTGACCGGCGTCACCGTGACCCCCGTTCGCAACAGCCGGCTCGTGGATGTCAGCTTCCGGTCGTCCGACCCGGCCCTGTCTTCGCGGGTGGCCAATGCGCTTGCCAGGCAGTACATCGAGCAAAATCTCGAGTTCAAGTTCCTGGCCACCAAGGAAGCCACGGACTTTCTAAACGCGCGGACCGCCGAGCAACGCAAATCACTGGAGAAGAGCGAGCAGGCGCTGCAGCAGTACCGCGAGAAAACCGGTGCGATGGCTCTTGAGGACCGGCAGAACATCGTCCTCCAGCGTTTGTCGGATTTGAATGCTGCCGTCACGCGCGCGCGCACCGACCGAATCGAGAAAGAGTCCGTCTACAACCAAATCCGGGCCATTCAAAACGACCGCACAGCCGTCGACACGTTTCCCGCCATCCTCAACAACGCCTTCATTCAACAGCTCAAAGGGCAATTGAACGAGCAACAACGGCTGAAGGCACAGCTCGGCGACAAAATGTTGGCACGCCATCCAGACATGGTGAAGGTTGATTCGGCGATCGGGACCACGGAAACGCGCATCAACGCCGAGGTGCAGAAAGTGGTGCAGGCGCTGCGCAACGACTACCTGGCAGCCCAGGCCAACGAACGGTCGATGCAGGCATCGCTGGATCAGCAGCGGGCCGAGGCGCAAGATCTGAACCGGGCTTCCATCCAGTACGGTGTTTTGCAGCGCGACGCGACCAGCAACCAAACAATGTTCTCGGGCCTCCTTGAGCGAAGCCGAGAGACGGGTATCTCTGGGGAGCTCAAGACCAGCAACATCCGGGTTGTGGATCAGGCTGAGATCCCGAGGCGCCCGTCGAGTCCCAACACCAGGAACAACCTGTTGCTGGCGCTCTTCGGCGGTTCGTTCCTGGGCATCGGGCTGGCATTCTTCTTCGAGTATCTCGACAGCCGGATCAAGCAACCGGATGAGATCAAGACGCAGCTGGGGCTGCCGTTCCTGGGAATGGTGCCGCTCTTCGCCGCAAAAGACGCGGTGGGCCCGCCGCTGATTGGCAACGGCATGCCTCACGAATTCTCAGAAGCCTTCCGCGGGATTCGAACCAACGTTCTGTTTTCCTCCGCGGATGCCGGCTCGAAGTCCATCGTCGTCACGAGCACGGGTCCGGGCGAAGGCAAGAGCGTGGTGTCGGCGAACATCGCGATGTCGCTGGCGCTTGCGGGGCAACGTGTGCTTCTCATCGACGCCGACATGCGCCGGCCGAAAGCACACGAGTTCTTTGGAGTGGGGCTTGAACCGGGTCTCTCGAACGTCATGGTCGGCGACGCGAAGGCAAGCGAGACGGTGAAGAAGACGTTGACGCCAAACCTGTGGCTGATGGCGGCGGGCAAGCACCCGCCGAACCCCGCTGAACTCCTGGGGTCGCGGCGATTCAAGGACTTCATGGCGTCGCTCGCTGAGCACTTCGACTGGGTGATCATCGACTCGCCGCCGGTGATGGCGGTGACGGACGCGAGCGTGATCGCTCACGGCGCGACCGGCGTTGTATTTGTGGTTGGTGCCGAGATGACGAGCAAAGGCGCCGCCAAGGCAGCACTCGAGCAACTGGATTCAGCCAGGGCAAAGTATGTGGGCGGAATTCTCAATCGGGTGGATGTCCGACGAAACCCGTACTACTACGCGCGCCATTACCGCCGTGAATACCGGAACTACTACTCAAAGGCAGGTGTCTGAGAGCGACCATGCCTTCGAGCGCCTCGGAAGATGACATCCAGAGAATGCCCCTAGGATCCCGAGCGGCCCTCAAACCGCCCACCCCGGTAAGCCCATTCGCACGGGGCCGTCGGCTGGCGCCAGCGGCGCCATTCCGCCAGACTCCGGCTTCGTCAGACGGTCTGCCAAGGCGGTTCCTTTGGTTTATGGACGCGATAATTGTTGTCGCCGGGTTCATCGCCTCGTACGGAGCGTTCCCCTTTCTCCAGGGCATCGTCGTCGCGAGTGGACTGGTGCCGGAACCATTACTGCTGTGGCTCGCCGTGCCGGACGAAATTGCAGGCGGGCAGCTGCCAGGATGGGAAGAGGCGCTGTGGCCCGTGCTGCTGATGGTCCCGACTGTGCTCTTCTCCGTAGAGCTACTCGGGGGCTATGGACAGTTGAGGGCGCAGTCGAGGACCAGGCTGTTCATCAGCAGCACCCTGGGACCAGTGCTCGGCCTCGCCGTCGTCACAATGGTCCTTTATGCACTCAAGGTCTCGAGCGCCAGTCGCCTCCTGATCTTCTCGGGCACGGCGTTCGTGGGTCTCGGTCTCTTTGCGTACCGGTTGGCCGTCGCTACCTATCAGCGCCGGGCCGCCGCATCAGGGCGATACGTCAAACAGGTCCTCCTGGTCGGGGCGCCTGAAGGCGTCAGGCGCGTGTCGGACCACATGCGCCAGCGGCTGTCGCCAACCGACTACGTCATGGTTGGATACTTGGTTCCACCAGGCGAGGCCGCGCCAGACGGTGATCCCGCCCTGACGTGTCTCGGCTCCTCAAGTGACTTGAGCCAGTTACTGATCCACCAACCGGTGCAGGAGATCGTCGTCGTTCAATCGGATGCCGTGGATGTTGGCCTCACAGGCATCGTGGAGGCGTGCGACTACTACCGAGTGACCCTTCGCATCGTGCCGATCGCTTTTGTGGCGCCAGAGCTCAGGGACCTTCAACTGGCCAGCGCCTCGGCCACAGGTTTGCCTGAGATTGTGCTGTTGCCGCGCGGTCTCAACTCCGATGCGATGTTCGTGAAACGGCTGTTCGACGTATTCGCCTCGAGCCTACTGCTTGTGCTGCTCGCCCCACTGTTTGCGCTCGTTGCCCTAGCCATCAAACTGACGACACCCAACTTGCCCGTGTTCTACCCGTGGCGGGTGATCGGATTCAAGGGACTCCCCTTTACCGGGTACAAGTTCACGACAATGGTCGCCGAGGCAGAAAGCCTGCGCGAGGCTTTGCTCGATAAGAATGAGATGTCCGGACCGGTCTTCAAGATTCAGGACGATCCGCGGACGACGCGCCTCGGCAAGTTCCTGCGCAAATACAGCCTGAACGAGTTGCCACAACTCTGGAGTGTGCTCATAGGCGATATGAGCCTCGTTGGTCCGCGGCCGGCGTTCCGGCACGAGCTCGAGCGCTACGAGTTGTGGCATAAGCGGAAGCTGTCGATCAAACCGGGGATTACGTGTCTATGGCAAGTACGTGGCAGAAACACGGTGAGCAAGTTTGACGACTGGGTTGCTATGGATCTCGAGTACATCGACCGGTGGTCGCTCTGGCTCGACATGAAGATCCTTTTTCGGACAGTCACCGCCGTTGTGCGTGGCACGGGCTCGTGACCGCATTAATCGGTTGTGAGCGCACCTGACGTGGAACAGGCTATTCCCCAATACAGATTCAGGCTTGCCGCAGTCACGTCTCACCCAGTTCAGTACCAAGCACCTCTCTTTCAGCAGCTCGCACGGCACCCACGAGTCGACTTGATGGTCTACTACGGACACGATGGAAGTGTCACCGGCGAATTGGACCGAGAATTCGGGATCCCGATCGTGTGGGACCGTCCTTTGCTCACTGGTTACCACAGCACGTTTCTTAGCACGCGAACGAGGTGTCTCGATCGATGGCTGGTAATGCTCCGGACAGCGGCAATAATCGGTTACCTATGGCGCGGTAGGTATGACGCCATCCTTATCCACAGCTACGCGACCAGACTTTCGTTACTGGCCTATCTGGGCGCGTGGATAACTAGAACCCCGATTCTCCTGAGAACGGAATCCCACCGCCTGAGGCGGCGTCCAGCGGTAATCGAATGGCTGAAAGGCATCGTTCTGAGGCGTCTCTTCACATGGACAGACGCCTTTCTGACAATCGGACGGGCGAACAGAGAGTTCTTCTTGCATTACGGCGTGGACGAAAGACACATGTTCTCCACTCCGTATTGCGTGGACAACGACTATTTGAGCGAGCAAGGACTAAGACACATTCCCGGAAAGGCTACGACCATCCGCGACATTGGCCTGCCCCGTGATCGGCCGATCATCGTCTACAGCGGCAAGCTGATCAGGCTCAAGCGCGTCCAAGATCTAATCCAGGCCATTCACATACTCGGCAGGCAAGGTCATGCAGCCAGCCTGCTTGTGATTGGTGACGGGCCTCTTCGGGAGGAACTAACTCAAATTGCTGCCGACGCTAACGTTACCGCTTCGTTTGTGGGATTCCAGAATCAGACGCAGTTAGCGCGTTACTACGTGTGTGCTGACGTGCTCGTGCTCCCGTCGAGCAACGAGACCTGGGGGTTAGTATTGAACGAAGCGATGGCCCTTGGGCTTCCTGTTGTGACCACGACTCAGGTCGGCGCGAGCCGCGATTTGGTGGTTCCCAATCACACGGGCTACACGTACCAAGCTGGCGATTGCGAAGACCTCGCACGACTACTTGGGGCGCTCATTGGCGACGAGAAGCTGAGGCGGCGTTTGGGTGAAGCGGCGCGAGACAAGATAAGACGTTACACCTATCGGGAGTGCGTCGCTGGCGTCATTGCAGCTCTTGAACTGGTCACGGGACAGCGCATCACATCTCGAAGCACTGTGAGCCGCTGATCCGCGAAGACTATGCCTTTCCGTCCAAGGATACTCTTCTGCGGCCACCTCGAATCACATCGCCTTACAGGCAGACAGCGACTTGAGTCGCTTCGCCAGCTCGGGTGCGATGTTCAACCGTTCGATTTCGCGCCACTTGAAGAACGAACCCAGATTGACAGACTGATCGGGCGAATCCGTAGGGAGCCATTTCCCCCCAAAACCATACATGCGTTCAATCAATCGTTCCTGGCGAGTGTTCGCGGCGCCCAGGCTGACGTAGTCTGGATAGAAAAGGCCGTTCTCATGGATCCGCCGACCCTTCGCGCGGCGAAACGAATCGCACCAGGCGCGATATTTGTTGATTATCAAACGGATAACCCTTTCGGAAATCGGACAAGGGAAGCGAAACTGTGGGGCAAGTTCATCGCATCAATTCCCGAGTACGACATCCACTTCGTGTTTAGGCCGCACGACATCAGCGCCTATCGCGCTAGTGGTGCAACCGATGTCTATCTGACCAGACACCACTACTACCCCGCTCTTCACGCGCCACCCGCGCAGGCCACGGAAACTGCGGACTATCAGCATGAGGTCTTGTTCATCGGGACGGCCATCGACCGCCGCGTAGATGCCATCGCGCGACTTCTGGCTTCGGCGTCCGTACAGGTCGATGTGTATGGTGGCCTTTGGAACCGCCACATCGTCTACTACCGCCACCGTCGGCACTTCCACGGCAACGTCCACGAGAGTCAATACGCTGCCCTTGTCGCAAAGAGCAAAATCTGCCTGGGATTCGTCTCGGCATCGAACCGAGACGATTACACTGGCCGATCAATCGAAATCCCGGCCTGTGGCGGCTTTCTTCTGGCTGAACGTACCGAGAAGCACCGTGAACTTTACGCCGAAGGCCGCGAAGCGGCGTTCTTCGGTTCGAGTGACGAGTGTCTGGAGAAGATCCGGTACTACCTATCGCATGATGAGGAGCGGCGCGCTATCGCTGATGCCGGAACTAGGCGGTGCCTTGCGTCCGGCAATAGCTGTGTCGAGGTCATGAGTGACGCCCTCGCTCAAATCGAAATAGTCTCCAGCGGAATTGCCGACGAGGGCGGTCGTAGATGAAAGTTGTTATCTCAATTGGAGGACGCTTCCCGTCACCATTCAGGCTTGCGGAATACCTCGAACGACGGGACTGCCTCGGGCGGATTGTTACGACGCTCCCGCGGTTCACGCTCGAACCACTAGCACTAGCGCCCTCACATCTCGTAACGGCACCTTGGATCGGCGGGTTGAACTACGTTATGCGCCAGGTGCCGATTTTACGGGCTCGGGCGGAGCGCAACTACTGGACGATGCGAATGTTCGAGAATGTCGTCGTGCGGAATCTTGAGGGTTGCGACCTCTTCAACGGCTGGTGCTCGTCGGCCCTGGAGTCGATGCGGAAGGCGAAGTCCCTTGGTGCCGTGACCGTTCTTAATACTGGGTCCGTACACATTGCCACTCAGAAGCAGATGCTCGAAGAGGAATACGCCGCTTTCGGCCTGCGGCGAGTGGTCACCGATCAGCGGCTCGTTGACCAAGGCGTTCAGGAATTCGAGGAGGCCGATCACATCATCGTTGCATCGACCTTTGTGAAGCGAAGTCTCCTCGATCGTGGCATACCGGACCGCAAGATCAGCATCGTTCCAGACGGGGTGACAAGACTCTTCAGTCCAGGCAGGAAGACAGACGATGTCTTCAGAGTGATCGCGGTCGGCCGCATCGAGTTTCGAAAGGGTATTCAGTACTTGCTGCAAGCCTTTCGCGACCTTCGGTTGCCGAACGCCGAGTTGTTGCTGGTCGGTGGGCCGCAGCCTGAGTTTGACGCGCTGCTGAATGAGTACCGCGGATGGTACCGGCTGACCGGTCGTGTGTCGGACGCGGAACTGGCGCGCTGGTACAACGAGTCGTCGGTCTTCGTGCTGCCGTCTATCGAGGACGGTTGGGGACATGTGACGCTAGAGGCCATGTCCAGTGGGCTACCGGTGATCGTATCGGCCAATGCCGGAAGCGCCGATGCGGTTGAGCAGGGCAAGTCTGGATTCGTCGTCCCAGCACGCGATGTGGACACTCTGAAGGCGCGCCTCCTTGAGTTGTACGAGAGCGCCGAGTTGCGGCGCGCCATGGGTGCCGAAGCTGCGGCCGCAGCTCGAACCCGAACGTGGGATGAATACGGCCATCGGAACTTGGCAGTGTTCAAGCGCGTGCTCGGGCGTCCAAGCGACGTCGAGGCTACCAGTGAGCAATTGGAGACGCTCGGCTAGAACTATGGATAGAACCTGTCCAATCTGCCGCTCGACCCAGGTTGCAGAGGCCTGGCGATACAAGGAGTCTGTGATCGTCGCCTGCCGGTCGTGCGATCTTGAATTCGCGGAACCGTTTGTGGCCGCGCCCCTTGACTACTATCAGGCCAACTACATGGACTACGTCGCGCCATCATACGAAGAGATCCACCCCGGATATCAGTTCACGATCCGCAAGATCCGACAGGCAGTGGCTCACCTGACTCCGGACGCGAACCGTGCGATCGACGTCGGCTGTGGAGCCGGCTATCTACTCGTCGACTTGCAGCGGCGGGGTTTCGAATGCCTGGGCATCGACTTCAACGAAGATCTCGTCCGGGTCGCCAACGAGCGCTTCGGCGTACCGGCGCGCGTGGACGATGTGCGAAATCTTGCCAAGATTGGTGCACGTTTCGATGTGGCGCTGCTGTCGCACGTTCTGGAGCACGTCGATGATCCCCTCGGCTTACTTCGGCACATTCATCAGATTCTTAGTCCTGGAGGACTTCTAGTAATCGAAATCCCCAATCGGAATTGGTACAGCGTCGGCCACTCGCTGAGAAATGGGACCTGCACGTGGAATAACTACCCGCCGCACCACATTACGTTCTGGTCGACAGCTTCGCTCCGCAAGGCCCTCACACATGCCGGATTCTCGGTCGTGGAGTGCATCCCCAGACCCTTTGAAGACATGGGCCGCATCGACCGATTTGTGACCGGGCGACTGGGATTGTCGAAGGGTCCTCTCTACAGTTTCGTGTCGTCGATACTAAGCCTGGTTGGTCGGGCAGCCAAGCTCGAGGGCTCGACGCTACACGCGATAGCCCGGAGCCAGAGCTGAGAGTGGGGTATCAGTGTGATGTGCGAGCAGTGTGTCGGGCGGTTTGACCAATTTCATCTCGTACCGCTGCGCGGAAAGCCACGCGAGAGTACGCCGTTTGACGCCGTCGCCGTGGCAAGCGATCAGCAGGGGGGCGTGCTCGCTGGATCAATTTCGCCATCCCAAGCAGCGCCTCCTCTTCGGCGCCTTCGATGTCCATCTTTATGAAGACCGGATCGGGCAGGTCGATGTCGTCCAACGCGACAATGCGCACGGGATCACCAGCGAAGGCGATGTGCCTAACTGACGGATCGTCATCCTGACTCAGAAACCCGCTACCAGACTGAGCGCCAACTGCCACAGGGTAAATCGTGACGCGGGATTCCAGATGATTCATTGCCACATGCTGAGTGAGATCGGAGGGGTTGGGCTCAAAAGCATAAACATGGCCGGCCTTCGAGAGCCGGGCGAGCGTGTAGTAGCCCGCATGGGCGCCAAGATCGAAGACCACGGAACCCAGAGGAATATGCGGCAGGACCGCAGCCAGAATGGCGCGATCGTAGACGCCTACCCACGCGCGGCGCATCGTCGAGCCAAGTCGCCAGCGACATCCCCTAGCCGGACCGCTCAGGATCGGCAGGGTCAGGGACGACGGAAGCAAACCAAGCGGCCAACGCAGGGCCCGGCCAAGGGGACGATTGCCGGACAGGCAGCGATCCAGGAGATCATCCATCTCGGCGACTCTAGCACGCAGGGCGGCGGGTGCTTCGGCGGGTCGGCAGGCGTTCACAATATCGAGATGAACCGGCTCGAAGGCTCAACCCTTGCCGCCGTGGCCCTTCGAAACAGTTGATGCCCAAGGTCACCATCGCCATTCCGACGTACGATCGCCCTGCCTTGCTCAAACAGGCAATCCAGAGCGTTCTTCTTCAGACCTATCAGGATTACGAAGTCATTGTTAGCGACGACGGTTCGAACTCGGAGACCGTCGAGGTCGCCCGAAGCACAGGCGACCCCCGCGTTAAGTATCGGCGTACAGCCGGAAAACTCGGCGTGCCCAGGCATTTCAACGAATGCGTCAGGATCGCCCAGGGCGAACTCTTCGCCTTGCTACCAGACGACGACCTTTATGCTCCGCAGTACCTTCAACGGATGGTTGCGGCTCTCGAATTGAACCCCACGACAGGTTTTGCCCAAGCTGGATTCTACGCTGTGGACCAGGACCTCCGCTGCATCCAGGAGATGCTCTCCTCAAATTCAGGCTTCACGGCAGCCGGCGAAGATGCGTTGGTCTGGCAACTCAAGACATTGACTTGTAATCCTGTTGCGCTGGTCTACCGCCGCAGCGCGATGCTGGCCGTCGGGCTATGGCGCGAAGACGAGGGTTATTTCGACGACTGGGCGTTCGCGGTTCGTGTCGCGTACCGCCACGGCTTTATCTTTGTCCCCGAACTCCTGGCGTGCGTCCGGAGGCACGACGGCAACCTATCCGCCGACATGCAAAAGCCCGGCGTTGATCACGTCGTTCGCATCGTAAACCAGCAGGCGGATGTATTCCGTGAGGCTGGGGCCGTGACAGATCGACTCCTCGAAGTGCGCGCGCGTCTCTCGCGCGAGTGCAGCCACCGGTCGATCATTGCGGCTCTGCGGTGCGGCATAGCCGGCGATTGGGAGTCGGCTCACCGAGCGATCCAACTGGCCAGAGCGCTCAATCCGCTGGCGGGGCTTGATCCAGGGGTAATCGCATTCGGGCTCAGGAATCTCCGGGCCAGAAAGCAGGAGTCGGCCCTGCGGCTCGCCGCTCGTTCGAAACGTCCTGTCCTGGCATTGTGAGTACCGCCAGTGGAAGCCGGTGGATTCATGTGGCCCGTGAATCCACGCTCAGCCTTGGCGGATCGATTGGCGGCTTGGGCCTCGGATTCGCGACCAAGATCCTGCTGGCGCGAACACTGACGCCCGCGGACCTCGGTGTGCTCGTGATAGCCCAGACGATCGTGAGCGTTGGAGTCACGGTCGGGCAGATGAATCTGCCGGATGCCGTCGCCAGGTTCGTTGCGGTCCACGCGGACGAACCGACGTTGCAGAAAGCCAGGGGTGTGGTGGACCGTGCCATCTGGACCGGCGGTACCACCGCGGGCATTGCGGCCTTCATCATCGTTCTTGTCACCTATGTGGCCGGCCAGGGGACCTCAGAGTGTCAGCCGCTGAGAGACACGATCATCATCCTGGCGTTGTCCATCCCTTTCGTCGCATTGGCCGAGATCCTGGGCGCCGGCTTCCGCGGGATCAATCGCCTGTGGGTTAAGGTTCTCTGGATCGACGTTGCGAAAGCCGTCTGGATCGCGCTGGCCCTCGCTTCATTGACACTGCTCCACATCACCTCCCTGCGTGCAGTGAGCGTCGTGTACGTGAGTGGCGCGTTGCTGTCACTGCTCGTGACCAGCGCCTACTACCTGCTGCGACAGGAATGGCGCGTCAGCCCGACAGTTTTTGCGCGCGCCGACCTTCTGAGGTATGGCTTGCCCCTTCTGATCGGTGGCCTAGTCAGCCTTCCAATGAGCTTCATCCCCCTGTTGCTCGGGAAGACGACATCGGCAGGTGACGTCGCCCAGTACGCGGTCGCGATGTCTCTCACCAGCTTTGTATACATGCCTACCGGGGCTCTCGACACGGCCGCCCTACCAATGTGGGCAAGGCGCACATCGGCGTCGCCAAAGGAACTGGTCGAAGACTACGTGTTCGTATCGCGCTGGTGCTTCATCAGCGCAGCGTTGATTGCCGCGCCGTTGTTGCTCTCGACAGAGCGAGTGTTGGCCTGGTCTTTCGGACCGCAATACCTCGCGGCAGCATGGGTTGTCCAGGCGGTGTGCGTTTTGATTCTCTTGAATGCGTCAACAGGTCCGAACGAGAGCTTGCTCAGGGCGTTCGGCAGGACGCGCCAGATCATGGTCTCTCGGATGTTACAGGGCATCAGCGTCGTGTGCATTGGTCCCTTTCTGATTGGGCGCTGGGGGCTAGCGGGAGCTGTCGGAACCTATGCCATCGCCCAAATCATTGGAAACGCCGTCTACCAGTTCTATTTGCTGCGGCTTCAACGCATTCACTTACTACAACCGACCTACGTGAAGACTGTCTCGGCGGTGCTGCTGGCTTTTGCCGCAAGTTGGTATGTCGCGACCTACCTCAGCGGATCGCCCATCCATATCTTCACGATCAGCGGCGGATTTGCTGCGACTCTCGCTGTACTCCTAACGACCTCTGGCGCCATATCGCATCGTGATTGGGATGCACTTCGGAGTGCATACACTCGATTGAGGCTCGCGTGGTGAAACTATTCTCCCGGAGTCACGCAGGAGGCGTGTCGCATCCGGGGATGCAGCCGAACGCAGGTATTGACTGGCTATCGCCACCATCGCTCCTGGCGGCAGCGTATGTAGTCGGCTTCGGTTTCAGTGTCGTCGACGGTCTGGTCGAGGGGGCGAATCCGTCGCTCATTGGATATCGACTGCGCTGGGTCTTTGACTACGACACTGGCCTTTCCTTGGGAGCACTGCTCTACCTCCTTTTGGGATACGCACTGTTCCTGCTCGGGTATCGACTGCGGCTCGCAGCCATCGTGGCGCCCGCTCGAAATGTCCAGAACCGTGCGATGGCGACGCGGCTGGCGTCGGCAGTCACGACAATCGCGTTCATCGCGACGTTCGGGACGCTCGTTGCGTACACGGCATCTGTCGGGTACGGACGGTACGTCGCGCTGGACGACACCGGGCAAAGCGGCCTGGAAAACTTGAGCTTGCTCGGAGAACTGTCCATCCTGCCGTTCTCGCTCGGCATGTACCGGTTCGCAATCTGGCGCCGGACGAAGGGCGCAGCCTACATGTCTCTCTTCGATCGCGCGTTCACATGGGCCATCATGCTGCCCCTCCAAGTGGGCCTGTCAGTCTTCATCGGCTCCCGTTCGCGAGCCCTTACCATGGTGCTGGTCACCGTGGGCGCATTCCACTATGGCTACCGCCGATTGACTGCGCGCTTGATCCTCGTTCTTATAGCGTTCTGTGTTCTTGTTGTCCTGCCTGGCATCAGCATCCTTCGCCTCGACGCTGATAATAGGCCGAAGCTGGAGCCATCGTTGTTGTGGGAGAACATGATGGAGCGAGGTTCGTCTCTCGAGTCTTTCACTGTCATTTTCGCCAATCTCAACGCGGCGCCAACTCCGGACCCGCTGTGGCTGACCGTCGCCACCGGGCTTGTGCCAAGGGCCATTTGGTCCGAGAAACCGATGGCGACGACCGCCAGCCGATTCAGTGATTGGGCCAGTGGGCGAAGGACCGTCGGACTTTCTCCTCCCCTTCCCGGCGAGCTCCTGCTGCACTTCGGCTATGTCGGTGGATTGGTCGCGATGTTCGCGTTGGGTCTTGTATGGCGACTCATCTTCATTCGCTGGGGACCATCGTGCGAGCGCGCCAGTGCGGATTCGAGAGGCTTCCTCTACATTGCGCTGATGCCGACGTTCCTGTCACTCGACGCAGGTTTCGTGAATCCATACAGCGTCCTGATTCGATTCCTGGTAGTCGGTGTGCCGATGCTCATTGTCTGCCAGAAGCCCGCATATCTCGAAGCCCGAGCGCCCGCGAGCCGCCGCGGCAGAACCTCGCGCCGGTCGGTCCCGCAACCGGCTAGCAGCAGGAAAACATGGAGGGTCGAGTGAAGCCCGCCACGCTCGACGCGCATGAGACCCGATTCGAGGTCGGTCCGGCTCGCGACCTGTCGCTCGTGTCTCGACTCCTGAAGTGGCTGCTGAGTTTCTCGATTTGTACGACGAACCTCGGCCTGGGAAATGCCGCGCGGATTCAGCTTTTCGCACGCGCCTCGGCGAAGGTCAGAGCGATTTGGATTCCTGGCTTTCCTAAACCATTCCACTTCCGCGGTTCCGCAGACCGTGGCGTCATGAGCCATTTCTTCAAAGAGTCCTGGTGTATCCAGGACACCGACGGGCGGCCGGTGCGATCTATTGTCGACTGCGGGGCGAACATCGGAGACGAAACCGTCAAGTTATGGTTGCGGTATCCGAAAGCGACGATCGTTGCGGTGGAGCCCGATGCTCTCAACTGCTCCTTTCTACAGCGAAACGTCTCGGGACTGGATCGAATCATCGTCAAACACGCGGGCGTGTGGCACAGGAACGCCAAACTGAGTGTAATCGCGGGAGAGAGTTACGAAGCGTTCACCGTACACGAAAACCTGTCGGAAGAGTCATTACAGGAACAAGTGCCTGCGGTCACCATTCCCGAACTGATGGAAGAGCAAGGGTGGTCTACGATCGATATTCTAAAACTAGATATTGAAGGCGCCGATCTCGACCTCTTTCAACATTCGTCCGGCTGGATCCATCAGATTAACGTCATCGTCGTCGAGGCCAACGACGCCCAACGGCTGCGTTCGACCGCCGCCCTTTTCGAGGCGACGGCCGCAGAGGAATTCGACGCATTCATCCACGGAGAAAACCACGTCCTCATCCGTCGTGGACTCGGCTGGACGCTGGCGCCACGATTCAGAATTGCGTAGCTGCTAAAAGATGAGACCAGCCGTCGCGCGTTTCTATTGGGACCAGCTCGGGGAATCGCAACGGGTTCTTGACCTTGGATGTGGCGAAGGCGCGATCGGCGCGCTGAAGCCGCACAATCGTGAAGTGCACGGCCTTGAGATTAGGCCCGAACTCGTTGTTCGCCTTAAGGGTTACGCGAGTGCCTCGGTGTGGGACCTCGACGCGCCAGCGCCCTTGCCGTTCGCCGACGGTCACTTCGATGCCGTGGTGGCCAAGGACATTCTCGAGCATCTTCAGCGTCCGTGGCAGACCGCGGCTGAGTTGCATCGCGTGCTCCGACCCGGTGGCATCGTTCTGGCCTCCGTAATCTGTCATCGGAGCCGACGCGTCTGGTCCGACTACACACACGTTCGGGGGTTCACAAGGGCAACCGCTAGGCAGCTGTTTACTGACGCCGGGTTCGAGGTTCCTAAGGTGTGGAGAATGGGCGGCGTCCCCGCCTCAGCAAGACTGAACGCCATTCACCTCGTCCCAAAGCTGCTCGCTATCCCTCCTTTCGACTGGATATGGACGAGTAGCTACGAACTCATTGCGCAAAAGCCCTTGGAACCAGGTCCCGGTTGAGCGCTCGCTCGTCATCTCTGGTTTCCGTCGGTTCCCGCCGGGCGCTGCTGCTTGGCGGCGTTACAGCTGACGGCAGCGCCAGCATGAAGCGCTACGCCCGTGAGCTCTCGTCAGCAATGTCAGCAGTTGCCCAGGCGGGATGGGCTCTTGGGCTTGTCCAGCCGGTTCAGCGACGGTGGCTCTCGGCGCTATGGAAAAGCAAACACGCTGAAAGGCTCGACAGCGCAGTGGCTCGGTACGTCACGTATCCCCTGACCCTTCGCAGCCGGGATGCTGACGTGTTCCATGTGCTGGACCATGGGTACGGTCACTTGGTGAGGGCGCTTGACCCGGCTCGAACGATTGTCACCTGCCACGACCTTATTCCGCTCCTCAGTGCCCACCGGCGAGTTCCAATGAGTGTTCCCGCAAGTGTCGTGACGACATTCAGATTTCGAATCAGGGAAATGGCTCGCGCAAGCAAGATCCTGGCCGACTCTGTGGCCACTCGAGACAGCTTGCTGGAGTACACGGATATTCCAGCGTCTCGCATCGTTGTCATTCCACTCGGGGTAAGCCAGTGCTTCGCACCTTGTGAGCCGTGGCAGGCTCATGCCATCAGGCGGCGACTTAACGTAAGCACGGATACGAAGGTCGTGCTGCAAGTTGCCACCCGCGGCCGCTACAAGAACACGCCATGTCTGCTTCGCGCCCTCGCGAAGCTGCGACACCAGCTTGGTCCAGCCGTAATCCTCGCGAGAGTTGGTGTGCCGCTTTATGAAGACGAGGTTGCATTGGCACACCGTCTCGCTGTCATGGACGGGATCCGATCCATTGGCTTCGTCCCGGACGACCGGACGCTTGCCGATTGGTATCGGGCTGCTACTGTCCTGGCGTTTCCATCATTATGGGAGGGGTTCGGCTGGCCGCCCCTGGAGGCGATGGCATCGGGCACGCCGGTTGTGGCGTCCGCCATCCCATCGGTCTGCGCAACGGTAGGGCAAGCGGCAGACCTCGTAGATCCAGAAGACGACGACGCATTAGCGGGAGCGCTGGAGCGAATCATCACAGACGCCGATCATGCTATGCAACTTCGGTCCAAGGGCCTTGAGCAAGCCAAGGAGTTTACTTGGGATCAGACTGCGAGGCTCACGCTCGCTGTCTACGATGAAGTTTCCGGCACGACCACTTCCGCCGACGCTCTCTTGGACAAGCGTCTCGGATGTTTGACGGGACCGACGCCGCCAGACGTGGGTGCCCACGGCCCACCGACATGCTAAGAGTCCTTGGGTTCTGTGAAGGTGCGCGAGTTGATACGGGAGGCATTGGGCTGATTGGTGTTCCGCTCATTCATCAAGCCCTGGCTGACCACGGGCACAATGATGTGCTGGCAATCGGCGGACAACCGATGCCATCGGCCCATTCGATGCTTCATGAGACCATCGGTGACATTCTTGATTCGACCAGGACCGGTCACGCCGGAGTCGTCTCGTTCCCGGCGATAGGCCGCTGGTGCTTTTCGCCCGCCCTGTACCTCGCGGCCCTGGCCGGTGCCCCACGCGCCGACTTCATCACCCTTCATTCGATGTACTCGTTCCCGGTACTTGCTGGCTACGTTGCGGCGAAGCGCTTTGGGAAGCCGTTCGGATTATGGCCGCATGGCGTGTTTGCACCGGTCCAGCGCGAAGTCGGGAGGGCAAGAAAGGTGGTCTACGACACAATGGTCGGCCGGCGGATCCTTGACGACGCGTCGGTGCTCTTTTACAGCGCTGAAGGAGAACGCGACGAGGCGAGGCCGCTTGGGCTGAAGGCGCCCTCGGTTGTGATCCCGCACGGGATCGATGCACGCCAATTTGCCAATCTGCCCGCCCGCGGTGCGTTCCGCCAGAAACACATGGCTGGCCATCAGGGACCACTGGTGCTTTACCTCGGTCGCCTGAACGTCAAGAAAGGCCTGGACCTCCTCGTGGAATCGATCGCGCGGGTCGTAAGAGAGATACCAGATGTTCGCCTGGCCATTGCCGGAGGTGGTCATCCAGCATCTTTCACTAGCAAGGTGCAGAAGTGGGTGGCACAAGCCGGAATTCAGAAAACGACCGTGCTTACTGGGCCGCTCGACGAGAACGAAAAGCTCGCAGCATTCTCCGACTGCGACGTGTTCGTCCTGCCTTCCGCCGCCGAGAACTTCGGCTTTGCCATGTTCGAGGCTATGGCCAGCGGGCGCGCAGTGGTCTGTTCGAACACAATGAACTACGCCGGCGAGGTCAGTCGTTGCGCCGCCGGGATTGTTGCCGAGCGAACAGTGGCCAGTTTTGCCGAAGCGATAGGACAGTTGCTTTCTAACTCAGAACAGCGTCTGGCGATGGGTCAAAACGGGCAGAGACTCGCCAGGAACTACTCATGGGATACCTGTGGACGCCGGGTCGAAATGACCATCGAGAGCATTCTCACAGGTCAGCCTTTTCCTCTCGAGTTGAAGCCTGATGGGGCATGAAGTTCAAGGCTCATCACCCTTGTCACTAAAACCACTAGCTCGGCGATTTTTGTCGGCCCGCGTCAAGCCCCATCGAATACTTGCCGGCCCTCTTCGTGGCGCCCGCATCGTAACATCGTGGCACGACTATCCCGGCAGCATCATGGGTCGCACGGAACGAGATCTTCTTGATTGGTTCCAGCAGAACGTGAAGCCTGGCGAAACCTGGCTCGACGTGGGCGCACATTATGGCTATACAGCCATTGGGCTGTCGAGATTGGTCGGCCCTTCCGGGCGGGTGTTCGCGTTCGAGCCGGTGGTATCCACTGCCGGCTGCGTTGCTCAGACCAGGATCCTGAACGGCCTGACACAGGCCACGGTCGTGCCCTGCGGATTAGGGGACCCCGAGAGTCTCGCATGCTTCAAGCTGCCACTCGAGCGGGGAATGGCTGACCAGACGCTCATTGCCGACGCGGAGCGCTGGTGGGAGTCCATTCAGATTGCGCGCCTCGATTGGTTGTGGCCGCGACTAAACGGGGGGATCGACGCAATCGATGGTGTGAAGATCGATGTGCAAGGCATGGAGATCGACGCTCTTCGCGGAATGGAAGACCTTCTTCGGCGGCAGCACCCGAAGTTGGTCATCGAGCTTCACGAGGGAGTCGATCGTACCACGGTCCTCGACCTGCTGGCCCGCACAGGTTATCAGACCCGATGTTGCGCCATCGAGCCTCAAGGTGACGCAAGATTCAAGGACAACCACAGCTACGCGTTCGTGGCGAACGAAGTCAATCCTTCTTGTGCCCGATGACCAGTCCGTGCCCCGCGTGTCATTCGACTTCGAGCTCGTTGTCGCATCATTCCGTCCGGAACGGCCTCACGACCGTCAGGTGCAGGACCTGTGGGCTGCGATTCATCCAAGAGCGAATCGACGAGCACCAACAGACCAGCCTCTACGCAGATGAAGACACCTACCGTCACTTTGCCGAAGCTGAGCGCAGCGTAACGGCCGTTCCTCAACGCAGGCGAGAGTGGGCCAGTCTGCTGGCGGAGGCGATACTTGCCGAAGACTTCGCCGTGCGGCGCGGTCGCCGCCCCCGGCTGCTCGACATCGGCTGCGGCGCTGGCGATTTTCTCGTTATTGCGAGAGATGCAGGCTTCGACGCTCATGGCGTCGAGCTCTCGGCCGCTGCCGCCCGGCTTGCGAAACAAGACCATCAACTCGACGTGACGGTGGGGGACTTCAAATCCGAGAGCCGCGAAGGATATTTCGAGGCGATCGCGCTAATTGGCGTCCTTGAGCACGTTCGAGACCCGAGCGAGTTAATGTTCCAAGCGGGCAGATTGCTAGCCCCTGGAGGCGTTCTACTAATCTATACGCCTGTGTGGGGTGTCTACGATCGTGTTTCGAGCGGCCTTGCCCGGTTGACGCGAGGCCACTGGAGCCGCCTGATAGACCGTCGCATCAATACGGCGCACCTTCAGATCTTTCCACAACGCACTCTCGTCAGATTAGCCGAGACCAACGGGCTCAACGTCACCCACAGTCTGAGAGTCTGCGAGTACAACCTGCCCGTTCACCATTACTTGAGTTCAGTCGGAATCGAATCCGCCTGGTTCATGGGGTTCTTCGAGAGATGCGTGAACACGCTTATCAACACGAATCTCTTCTTTCGAAACAACCAGCGAGTCCTTATTTCAAAACCGATTTGCGTTCAGCCATCAGACTCAACACCGTGCTGAGTTCAAGCCGAAGCAGACGTCGGCGGTAAGTCCCTACCAGACATAGCCAATCTTCCAGCGATCGTGCGAGTCCTAGCAATCGGTATGAATTACCTGCCCGAGTCGGCCTCGATTGGGCCGTACACAGCGGCGTTAGCCACCTTTCTACAGGACCGTGGGCACAGTGTGCATGTCGTTACCAGTTTTCCGATGGCGCCGCAGTGGCGAGTATGGGATGGGTACCGGGGTGAGTGGTTCCGGAGGGAGGTGATCAACGGCATCCCAGTTCGGCGCACCTACGCGTACGTGCCAGCGGATCCGCGCCGTACGATCAATCGTGTGCTGTATGACTGCTCGTTCAGTGTGTCTGCGCTAGCGGGCTGCTTTGGCGATGGGCGGTACGACATCGTCATCGCGATCTCGCCGCCGCTGCAGCTCGGCCTGACCGGATGGCTCGTGTCCCGGCTGTTCCGAGTGCCCCTGTTCTTCCATATTCAGGATCTTGTGCCTGACGCGGCCATCGCCACGGGGCTGTTGTCGCCGGAATCATTGTCAATCCGCGTGGCCCGGGCGCTCGAGCGGTTTGTCTACAGGCGTGCTGCGGGTATTGGCGTGATCTGCCAGGGATTCCATAACAACCTTGTCGCCAAAGGTCTGGCGCCTGACAAGATTCACATTCTGCCAAACTCGATCGATTTGAACTTCATGCGCGAACACGTCAAAGACAACCCGTTTAGGAGGGCGCACGGCCTGGCTTCGGACGACATCGTCCTGATGTACTCGGGGAGCATCGCACTCAAGCAGGGCCTCGAGGTAATGGTGGACGCCGCGGGATTGCTCACCGACATACCGAAGCTACAGTTCGTCGTTGTAGGCGAAGGGCCACCTCTTGAGCGGCTTAAGCAACGAGCCGAGACACGGGCGCTCCAGAACATCCACTTTCTCCCGTTCCAGCCTCGCGAGAGCCTGCCCGAGCAACTTGGTGCTGCCGACGCCTTGGTCATCACTCAACGCCGCGCCGTCACCGACTTCGCCTTTCCGGGCAAGCTCTTGTACTACATGGCGGCCGCGCGCCCCGTCTTGGCAGCAGTTAGCGCGGACAGCGAAACGGGGCGATTCGTCGCGGCGCAAAAAGTGGGCCTGGTCACGCCCCCCGAAGACGCACTTGCGATGGCGCAAAACATCAGGGCCCTACTGGCCAGCGACATGACGGCTACGGGGCGCCGCAGCCGATCGGTCGCGGAGCAGCTGTTCGACAATCGCACCGTTCTTCCTGCATTTGAAGAGGTTCTGCAATCGCTGGTCCGATCGGCAGGATCCTCGGCGGTGAGCGGTTCTGCCAAATGAGTATCCTCACGCCGGGTAACATAGCGGTCGTCACTGGCGGATCGAGCGGCATTGGGCAGGCGGTCGCGGCGGCGCTCACCGATCTCGAGTTACGCGTCGTCATTGCAAGCGATCGGGTGACAGATCTTGAGCGGGCCGCTGGGGAACTATCGGCCCAGGGACGGCTGGTGGACCGCATTCTGTGCGACGTGCAGAGCCGGGAGGCAGTTGAACGAATGGCCGTGGAACTAATTTCGCGCTACGGCCGAGTTGATTTACTCATCAACAACGCCGGCTACGCGGTCTACCGGTCATTCGAAGAAAGCTCGCTCGACGAGATTGAGAGTCTGCTGGACGTGAATCTCGCCGGCGCGATGCGGTGTACCAAGGCATTTCTGCCGTCCATGATCTCCCGGCGCGCCGGGCGCATCGTGAACATCGCCTCATTAGCCGGTGGAGTGATCATCACGCCCAACGCCGTGTACTGTGCGGCGAAACACGGTATGGTGGCATGGACCCGGACGCTGCGGTATGAGCTCGACCGCTTTGGGCTCTCGGCAAACGTCGTCTGCCCGGGTCTGACCAAGACCCGGTTCCATGACCATCCAACCTTCCAGCGCCGACAAAACCACCGCCGAGACGGCCGCTCCTGGATGATGCCTGAGCAAGTCGCGGCTCAGGTGATCCGGGCAATCCGCCGCGACCGTGCAGTTACATACGTGCCTGGGTGGCAGGGCCTAGTTGCCTGGGCGTTGGCTGCAGCTCCATTTGCAGTTGAGCCGCTGTGGGGGCGCGTGATGCGGAAGCGCATCTCGGCGCTGTACGAGGACTGATTCTGCGAAGGAACTCACTTCATTCCTAGAGGCGCGGCGACGCGATGTGCCAGTCAGTGGCGATTTAAGCCCTGTTCTGCCTCGTCGCTGCCGTGCCGCACCGCGCCGTCGCGCTGCGGCCTTCCTTTCTTGAGATTGGGTGGCACTGGCAGAAACTGGACACGATCCAGTCACTGCTGATGACCAGCGCCGTCTCGATGCGGGCAACGTAGGATTGCGACGTTTTCATGCGCCGGGCGAGTTGTGTTTGCGACAACCCGGCGCCCGTCCTGGCCTCGATGATGCTGCGGACGAGCTCTAATTCTTTTCCCAGCGCCTGGTACGCCGTCTTGAATTTCGGGTTCTTCATCCAGGCCCGACGCAGGTCTTTGACCTTGGTCATTTCTCCAAATCCTTCGCGCGCGCAAAGCCGGCCTGGCCCTTCAGCCGGATTTCCCAAATCGAGTCCCGAATGTGTTTGACGTGCGGCTCTCTGACGTTGGGCAGACCGACGGCCTCGATCAACTCAGCGATGCGAACGAAACGCGCCTGCATCTCCTCAGGGAGGTCGGCAAGCTCGCCGTCCACCGTGTCGTTGAGCGTTTCGACAGTCCATCCCACAGTTTCGACTATACCGTGTCTGGTATTTTTCGAGCCCACGTCTGACGGGGTTCAGCACAAGGGTTCACAAGATCAGCCGGAGCAGCTCTCAACGGAATAGCCCGGCGCCCGCTGATTCAGCGCAGGCTTCATCTTTCGCTTCGTGTCCATTTTCTAACCTCAAGGTCAGAGACCACGTGATGCTGGGAGATCCACCGGCGTCGGTTACCGAGCGGAAACGGTGTTGTCGTAGCCGAGCTGCGCTACACTAACCTCATGCCTACCGTCAGTCTCAGGGCCCACTACGACGGCAAGACGATCCGGAGCCGTTTGACTTGCCTCCGAACGCGCGCTTGATGGTGACCGTGCTGCCGCCGATGACGGACACTGACCACGAAGACTGGGCGAGTCTGTCGGCGGCGAATCTGGCGCGCGCGTACGGGGACGACGAGCCGGACTACACTGAAACAAGCGTGAGGGACAGGCTCTGCCAACATCTTTCTGGCGGTCAGCGACAAGACCAGCCGAGAGCAGCCGCCGCAGCCGTCAACGGAATAGCCCGGCGCGCGCTGATTCAGCGCACCCGGTTCGGCACGAAGAACCTGCTCTAGGCGAATACCGCCATTACCACGAATGCGCGCTTGCATCACAGGCGGTAGCGGCTTCATTGGAAGCACACTGGCGGATAGGCTGATCGCCGAGGATCACGACGTTATTGTGTACGACAACTTCTCTACTGGCGATCGCCGCTTCCTCGACTCCGCCACCCGCTCGCCCCGTCTCCGCATCGTCGAAAACGACACACTGCATCCCGAGCCCCTCACTGAGGCGATAGCGGGGTGCGACGTCGTGTTTCACCTGGCCGCCAATGCCGACGTCCGCTTCGGCACCGAGCATCCAGGGAAGGACCTGCAGCAGAACACCATCGCCACCTTCACCGTGCTGGAAGCCATGCGGGCATCAGGAGTGAAGCGCATTGTGTTCTCGTCCACGGGATCGGTGTACGGCGAGCCATCCACTTTCCCCACGCCGGAAGACGCGCCCTTCCCGGTTCAGACATCCCTCTACGGCGCATCGAAGCTCTCAGGTGAGAGCCTGATCGCCGCCTACTGTGAGGGCTTCGGATTCGAAGGCTTCATCTTTCGCTTCGTGTCCATTCTTGGTGAGCGCTACACGCACGGACACGTGTTCGACTTCTGCAAGAGCCTGTTGCGCGACCCGTCGACACTGAAGGTGCTGGGAAACGGCAAACAACGAAAGTCGTACCTCTACGTCCACGACTGCATCGACGCCATCCTGATGGCCTTGGATAAAGCGCCCGATCGATTCAACCTTTTTAATCTCGGCACGGATGAGTACTGCCAGGTCAGCGACTCGATCGGCTGGATTACTAACCGCCTCGGTGTTTCGCCACAGCTTCAGTACACGGGCGGGGAGCGTGGCTGGATCGGCGACAGCCCCTTCATTTTCCTCGACTGCTCACGCATTCGCGCGCTCGGGTGGAAGCCCACCCTGACCATCCAGCAGGCTGTAATCCGAACCGTCGACTACCTGCTGGAGAACAAGCACCTGATGGACCAGCGCTCGTGAAGGTGTGCGTTCTGGGCCTTTGGCACCTGGGCTCCGTGACAGCGGCATGTGTGGCCAGCCTCGGACACGATGTCGTCGGTCACGACCTGGACGAATCGGTCGTAGCAGGCCTCAGTGAAGCCAGGCCTCCCGTGGGCGAGCCCGGACTTCCGGAGCTGATTCAACAGCAACTCGACTCCGGGCGCCTGACGTTCACGGCTGACCTCGCCACCGCACTTCGAGGAGCAGAGGTGGTGTGGGTCACCTACGACACACCGGTCGACGAGGAAGACAGGGCGGACGTTGAGCATGTGACCTCGGCAGTGGAGCGGACCTTTCCAAACCTGGAAGACGGTTCGCTCGTGTTGACGTCGTCGCAGCTTCCCGTCGGCACGACGAGAGAGCTCGAGCGTCGATGGATGGCAAGGTCAGACGGCCGGAAGGTCGCCTTCGCATACTCGCCGGAGAACCTCAGGCTAGGGAAAGCGATTGACGTCTTTCTGTCGCCAGATCGAATCGTCGTTGGCTCTCGGGAGCAGGACCGTCCGCTCGTCGCCGAACTCTTTGGGCCGCTCGCGGATAAAATCGTGTGGATGGGCGTCGAATCGGCGGAGATGACCAAACATGCGGTGAACGCCTTCCTCGCCACGTCGGTCACCTTCATCAACGAGGTCGCCCGGCTTTGTGAGGCGGTTGGCGCCGATGCGGCCGAAGTAGAGCGTGGGCTCAAGACCGAGGCCCGGATTGGACCAAAGGCATATCTCGGTCCCGGCGCCGCATTTGCCGGCGGTACCCTCGCCAGGGACGTCCAGTTCCTCCGGGCGATCGCCACCCAACACAACCGCACAACGCCACTCCTCAACGGCCTCGCGGAGAGCAATGCCCAGCATCGGTCGTGGACGATCGACCGCGTCGAAAACACCCTGGGGTCGCTCCGCGGGCACCGCATTGCCGTTTGGGGCCTTACCTACAAGGCCGGAACAACAACCCTGCGGCGCTCGGATGCCGTTGCGCTCTGCAACCAGCTCCTGGAGCGTGGCGCTACCGTGCTGGCACACGATCCGACGGTGAAGACCTCGCCGACAGAGCTGGACAGTGCGATCGAGGTCTGCAGCGATCCCATCGAAACTGCGGCGGATACCGATGCGCTGGTGGTGGCCACCGGGTGGCCGCTGTATCGAGACGTCGCGCCAGATCGGCTTTTCGCGACCATGAAACGCCCGGTGGTCGTGGATGCCAACAGGTTTCTTGGCGCCACGATCGGTGCGGATACCCGGTTCGAGTACTTCTCGGTCGGCCGGCACCACTAAAGTGGTGCCCTACTGGAGAATCTGAAGTGGCGCCCCACGCGAATAGCGAGCTGACCGGACGGAACGCCATCATTACCGGGGCAAGCCAGGGCCTCGGGAAGGAAATCGCGCGGGCCTACCTCGCGGCCGGCGCAAGCGTCCTGCTCTGCGCTCGCAGTGCCGATGACCTTGAGAGAGCTCAGTCGGAGCTTCAGCACGACTTGGCCCCCGGTCGCGTGCTGAGCCAGACCGCCGACGTGTCCAAACCTGAAGAGGCCGAACACCTGGTCGAAGCGGCCCTCCAGCAGTGGAACCATGTCGACATTCTCGTCAACAACGCCGGCGTCTACGGGCCGTTAGGACCGTCGGACGAGGTGGACTGGCTCGAATGGACGCGAGCCATCGAGACCAACCTCTATGGCTCAGTACTTCCCGCGCGCGCCCTGCTACCGCATTTCAAGAAGCGCCGCTACGGGAAGATCGTACAGATATCCGGCGGCGGCGCCACGAATCCTCTGCCTCGCATCACTGCATACGCAGCCTCAAAAGCGGCGGTGATTCGCTTCGCCGAATCACTGGCTGAAGAGGTACGGGAGTTTCACATTGATGTGAACGCAATCGCACCGGGCGCGCTGAACACGCGGATGATGGATCAATTGATTGCGGCCGGACCCGAAGCCGTGGGCGAGTCCTTTTACTCGAGAATGGAGCGCATCAAATCGGAGGGCGGCACCTCCCTGGAACGAGGTGCGGCGCTCGCGGTGTTTCTGGGATCGCCCGCCAGCGACGGCCTGACCGGCCGGCTGATCAGCGCGGCGTGGGACTCCTGGGAGAAACTGCCGGATCGCATTAATGAGATTGCCGGGACCGATATCTATACCCTCCGCCGAGTTACTGCCGCCGACCGGGGCAAGGACTGGGACAAGCCTTGATTCCTGCCGTGGCCATCGTCGGATGCGGATTGATCGGCAAGAAACGGAAGGCGGCGCTCGGCAAGGCACGCCTTGTAGCCTGCGTCGATCGCGATCTCTCCCGAGCGCAGAGTCTGGCCGCCGGCTCACCAGAAGCCATCGCAGCGACGAGTCTCGATCAGGTCCTAAGACACAACATCGACATCGTGGTCGTGGCGACGACCAACGACGCGCTGGCCGACACCGCGTGCGCAGCGCTTGACGCAGGTTGCCACGTAATCGTCGAGAAGCCTGCGGCCAGGACGGTCGCTGAACTCGACCGCATCAAGACTGCTGCCGGTCGCGCGCAGAGGCTAGTGCGGGTGGGCTTCAATCATCGCTACCATCCGGCGCTGCTGAAAGCCAAAGAGATCGTCGACTCGGGGGCACTGGGTCCGCTCATGTTCGTGCGGGGCCGCTACGGGCATGGTGGCCGCCTCGGATACGACCGAGAGTGGCGCGCCGATCCGGTGCTGTCGGGAGGCGGAGAACTGATCGACCAGGGTGTGCACCTGATCGACCTGTCGCGTTGGTACCTCGGGGCCGAGTTCACGGAGATCGCGGGTTTCGCCGGCACGTTCTATTGGGACATGCCGGTCGACGACAACGCCTTCCTGACCCTGCGCACCGCGACTGGCGCGACGGCGTTCCTGCATATGAGCTGCTCGGAGTGGAAGAACCTGTTCTCGCTCGAAATCTACGGACGCAACGGAAAGCTCCACATTGAGGGGCTCGGCGGCAGCTACGGTGTTGAACGGCTCACGTGGTACCGCATGCTTCCAGAAATGGGCCCACCCGAAACCGAAGCGTGGGAGTTCCCGCGCGGTGACCGATCGTGGGAGCTCGAGTTCGGAGAATTTCTGGATGACATCGCCGCGAACCGGACACCCGCCGCTGGGCTGAGCGATGCGCGCGCGGCGCTGGCCGTTGTTGAACGGATCTATCGCAATGGCACCCCATAAAGGGGTGCCCTACGACTACCAATCCCAATGATCATTACGCGAAGTCCGCTCCGCATCACGCTCGGTGGAGGTGGTACCGACCTACCCTCATACTATGGGCAGCACGGCGGCTTCCTGATTGCGGCGGCCATCGACAAGTACGTCTACGTCACGGTGATGCGACCGTTCACGCCGGGCATCTTCCTGAAGTACTCAAAACTCGAGCAAGTCGAGCACACCAAAGACGTCCAGCATCCGATCGTGCGGGAGGCACTGGCGCTCTTCGGGAACGGTGCGTCACAGATCGAGATTACGACGCTGGCCGACATACCGGCCGGCACAGGACTCGGCTCTTCCGGCAGCTTCACGACCGCGCTGATCCGGGCGCTCTCGGCGTTTCACCGCAAGCCGATGCATCCAGACACGCTGGCGGAAACCGCTTGCGATATCGAGATCAACCGGCTGAAGGAACCTATCGGCAAGCAGGACCAGTACATAGCCGCGTATGGTGGCGTGACCTCGTTTACGTTCCACCCCGACGAAAAAGTTGACGTCAAACCGGTCGGGGTGTCGAGCGATGTGCTCTTCCGGCTTGAAGATCACCTGCTGTTGTTCTTCACCGGCTATTCACGCAGTGCTGGCAGCATTCTGGCGGATCAACAGACGAAGACCGTCGCCGATGACCAGGTGATGCTGGCGAACCTCCACTACGTCAAGGAACTCGGCCACCGCAGCCTCGAGGCGATTGAGCTCGGCAACTTGTCGACGTTTGGCGAGTTGATGCACGAGCATTGGGAGCACAAGAAAGCCAGGTCCGGCGGCATGAGCAACCCGCAGATCGACGAGTGGTACGACCTCGCGATGAGGAACGGCGCGGTTGGCGGGAAACTGGTTGGCGCCGGAGGAGGCGGATTCCTGATGTTCTATGCCGATGATGTCCGCAAGCTTCGACTCGCCATGAGCAAGGCGGGCCTGGACGAAGTGCGGTTCCGTTTCGACTTCGAAGGGACCAAGGTCCTCTTTTCGTGACGCTTCCCGTAGCCATTCTCGCCGGCGGCCTCGCCACACGGCTGCGGCCCCTCACCGACGAGGTTCCGAAGTCGTTGGTTGATGTTGCCGGCCGCCCATTCGCCGAGCACCAGCTCGACCTCTTGCACCAACACGGGTTCAACGAAGTCGTGTTCTGCGTCGGCCACCTTAGCGCCCAGATCGAGCGCGCCCTTGGCGACGGCGGCCGATTCGGTATGCGGCTGTCATACGTGGACGATGGCCCGGAGCTGGTCGGGACCGGCGGCGCGCTACGTCGAGCGCTGCCGCGCCTCGGCGAGTCGTTTCTCGTGATGTATGGCGATTCCTATCTCGACTGCGACTACCAGGCCATTGCATTGGCCTTCATGTCGAGCGCCAAGCTTGGTCTGATGACGGTCCTCCAGAACGAGAACCGGTGGGATCGCAGCAACGTCCGCTTCGAGCGCGGCGCCATTCAGGCGTACGACAAGACCACCAGCGATCCAGCGTTCAAGCATGTGGACTATGGCCTGGGCGCCTTGCGGGCGGAAGCGCTGTTCCCGTATCCGTCGGACCGCAAGCTCGATCTGGCGCAGGTATACCAGGACCTCCACGCCCGCGACCAACTCGCCGCGTACGAGGTCCCGGAGCGTTTCTACGAGATCGGGTCTCTTTCCGGCCTCGAAGAAGTTCGAGCCAAGTTAGCTACGAGGGACGTCTCTTGACCTACACCGAGCAGCACCTGAAAGAGACGGCCGCGATCGTCGCGCAACTGGATGTGGCCGCGATCGAGGCTCTGGCCGTAGCGCTGGCCGGCGTGCGAACGCGCGGCGGGCGGGTGTTCTTTCTGGGAGTTGGCGGGAGCGCCGCCAACTGCTCACATGCGGTGAATGACTTTCGCAAGCTGGCAGCCTTTGAGGCCTATGCGCCGACCGACAATGTTTCGGAGTTGACCGCGCGAACTAATGACGAGGGTTGGGACACGACGTTCGCAGCGTGGCTTAGAGGCAGTCGTTTGACAACACAGGACGCCGTGTTCGTGATGTCGGTCGGAGGCGGCAGCGTCGAGCGCAACGTGAGCCCCAACCTCGTGCGCGCGCTCGAGCACGCGCGAACGGTGGGCGCGGCCATCCTTGGAATTGTCGGGCGCGACGGCGGTTTCACGGCAAAGGTCGCTGACGCCGTTGTGGTGGTTCCGACGGTAAATAGCGAGAACGTAACGCCGCATAGCGAGGCGTTCCAGGCGGTTATCTGGCACCTCCTGGTGTCGCATCCCGCTCTGAAGGTGGGACCGACCAAGTGGGAATCGCTCAAGTAGCACAACGCGCGGTGTTTCTGGACCGCGACGGGGTTCTGAACGCGGTCGTTATCCAGGATGGGCGGCCCCACCCTCCTGCGACGTTAGCCGACTTGTCAATCTATCCAGACGTAGCCGACAGTCTGTCCCGGCTGAAGCAGGCTGGATTCGCGCTCGTCGTGGTGACCAATCAACCCGACGTCGCTCGCGGAGCGCAGACGCGCGAGATGGTGGAGGCGATGAACGCCCAACTGTCGGCCATCCTACCGCTCGACGAAATTCGCGTGTGCTACCACGACGATGTTGATGCGTGCTCGTGCCGGAAACCACGGGCTGGCCTTCTCACTGCCGCGCCGCACCACGACCTCAACCGCAGCTTCATGGTGGGCGATCGCTGGCGAGATGTCGAAGCCGGGCGGAACGCTGGCTGTCGCACCGTGTTCATCGACCGTGGTTATAGCGAACGCCAGCCGGCGGCTGACGCGCGCGTTACTTCCCTGACCGGCGCTGTCGACTGGATCCTAACAAGAGACGAGGAATGATGAAGAGCTTTGATCAGTTGAACGTCAAGGTGTTTGCGGACGGCGCCGACCTCGACGGAATGATTGCGATGGCACGCGAGCCGCACATCAAGGGGTTCACGACGAACCCGACACTGATGAACAAGGCCGGCATCAAGGACTACGCCGAATTCGCCCGGGCCGCCTTGAAGGCAATTCCCGATCGCCCGATCTCATTTGAGGTCTTCTCAGACGAGTTCGACGAGATGGAACGACAGGCCCGCGAGATCGCCTCCTGGGGATCGAACGTTTACGTCAAGATTCCGGTAACCAATACGCGCGGAGAGTTCGCCGGACCACTAGTAGCCAGGCTGACTACGGCCGGTGTAAAGGTCAATGTGACTGCGTTGATGACCGCCTCTCAGGTTCATGACGTCAGCCGGAACCTGACTCCGGGCGTGCCCTCATGTGTGTCCGTATTCGCGGGACGCATCGCCGATACCGGGCGTGATCCACTGCCGATCATGGTCGATGCTCTGACTATGCTGGCCCCCATCGCCGGTGCCGAGTTGATATGGGCGAGCCCCCGCGAGTTTCTGAATGTTTTCCAAGCTGACCAGATCGGCTGCCATATCATCACCGTGACCAATGACCTGCTGAAGAAGATCCCACTACTCGGTAAGGATCTGGATTTGTTCTCGCTCGAGACCGTCGAGATGTTTCGCCGCGACGCGGTGTCCGCTGGATTCAGCCTCTAGCGCCCCCCACTTTGATTGCCTGTGATACAACCGAACCCTCCCGTCCGGGGTGTCCTGTTATGGCGTTGTGCGAGCAGTGCGGTTCGATCAGTATCGTCGTCAGGGCCCAGCCCGAATCAGTAGACAAGCTGGTGGCCTTCTTCACCGCGAAGCGACCGTTCGTCTGTCGATGATGCGGCTGGCGCGGACGCCGGGAGTGGACTGACGAGCAACTAACGGCACTGATGGATTACGGCGCCGGCGGCGCCGAGCCCGATCCATCGCTAGTGGTGCTGGACGGCGAGACAGGCTCATCGAAAGGAAAGCGGAAGCGCCCGCCACGTCGCAAGGGACGATCGATGGGTGCGAGCGAAGCCAGCCCCGAAACGTTCGACCTCGCATCGTTGGACCTGGCGATGCGATGTAACTACGCTGCGGTCTGGAACTCGCGTTCGTCCCGATCACCCGTCACCACGGTGATTCGGTCGTGTCGTGAGCAGAACGAGAGGATCTTTCCAAGAACCAGTGCCACGGGTATGGACAACACTGTCCAGACCGCCAGGCTCGTCAGAACGGTGCGAAGCATAGAAGGCCTCCCTGCCGGTAATCGGCAGCGAGGTTGGAGACTTGAATACTCCCTTAGCTCGGCCTTCGCGGGTCTTTGTCGAGTGCGAGCAAGTTGGAATCTGACACGTTGGATGCTGTCAAGTCGCTCCGGTTAATCCGATCTTTCTCAGCCCAGGAACGCCGGCCCCGCCACCCGCAGCGTCTGCATAGGAACGGCTTTCTGCCCGTGAAAAACCTGATGAGCCTGTCGAGCCCCCGCGACCGGGCCCTCACGATATCGATTGATCCGCACGACTCGCACAACACGACGGCTACTAACCCCCTGTGACCCTGCGCCCGCAGGCATATAATTTATTCGACCCCTATCGACCATTTTGTCATATATTGTCGCGTCAATGCGTGTAGCCGACGCTAAAAATGGTGCCCTGCACGGTCCGCGGGAAGGGTGCCCTACAATTCTCTGATGGCAGAAATGACGCCCAACTCCAGAATTTTCGTCGCCGGCCACCGTGGCCTGGTGGGATCGGCCGTCGTCCGCCGCCTCGAACACCTCGGCTACACGAACATCCTCACCGCCACCCGCGACCAACTCGACCTGCGCGACCAGGCGGCGGTGAACTACTGGTTCCGCGCCAACCGGCCGGAGTTCGTCTATCTGGTCGCCGGCACCGTCGGCGGCATCCTGGCCAACTCCACGCGGCCGGCGGAGTTCATCTACGACAACATGATGATCCACGCCACGGTCGTGCACTCGGCGCACCTGTTCGGCGCGAAGAAGCTCCTCTACCTCGGCAGCTCCTGCATCTATCCGCGCAACTGCCCGCAGCCGATGCCGGAAGAAGCGCTGCTGACCGGCCCGCTCGAGCCCACCAACGAGTCGTACGCGATCGCGAAGATCGCCGGCATCAAGCTGTGCCAGGCCTACCGCAAACAGTACGGCAGCGATTTCATTTCGGCCATGCCCACCAACCTGTATGGCCCGCACGACAACTTCGACCTGACCAGCTCGCACGTGCTGCCGGCGATGATCCGCAAGTTCCATGACGCGAAGGTGGAAGGCCGCAGCGAGGTCACCATCTGGGGCACCGGCTCGCCGAAGCGCGAGTTCCTGCACGTGGACGACCTCGCCGACGCCTGCGTGTTCCTGATGCAACGCTACTGCGACGCCATGCACATCAACGTCGGCACCGGTCAGGAAGTTGCGATTGCCGACCTCGCCGACATGGTCCGCCGCATCGTCTACCCGGCCGCGAAGATCGTCTACGACATCAGCAAGCCGGACGGCACTCCGCGCAAACTCCTGGATGTCTCGAGGCTGCATAACCTCGGATGGCGCCATCGCACATCGCTCGGTGAAGGGATCGCGGGAACCTACGAGTGGTTCCTCGCCCATCATGCCGAAGCCCGGGGAGTGGAACGCGTTTGACCCCACTTGGGGTCAACTGGTAGCCTTGGCCATGGCTGATCTCAAGGTCCGGCAGTTGGACGACCGGGTGGCGAGCGCACTCAAGGACCGCGCCGGCCGAAAGGGCGTGTCCCTCGAGGAAGAAGTGCGCACGACCCTGGCCGCGTCGGTTGATGCCCGCCGCGCGGCATTCCTCAGGCGGGCCGGCGCCATTCGGAACTCGAGCGGCGCCAAAGGCACCACGCGCCTCGAGAGCACGCGCCTGATTCGACGCGAACGAGACGATCGTGGCTGAAGCGGCAGGGGTCGGCGTGCTCGACGCCTCGGTTGCGGTGAAGCTCGTCGTGAACGAGCCTGGCACCCCCGAGAGTGTCGGCCTGATCGAGCAACCCGTCCGGTGGCTGGCTCCGCGGCTGCTGGTGACGGAAGTCGCTTCCGCGCTTCGTCGCAAGGCGGAAGGCGGAGACCTGTCTCCCCTCCACGCCACGAGTGCGCTGGCCGCGCTTCTCGACGCCGTTGACGACGGTGTCATCCGGCTGGCACAGGACGAAGAGCTGGCGCCAGCGGCGCTGACCCTGGCGCTGACCCTCGGGCACAAAGTACCTGACTGTGTCTATCTGGCCCTGGCCGAGCGCGAAGGCGCCGTGCTGGCGTCGGCTGACCGGAAACTGATTGCCGCGGCAAGGAGCCGCGGAGTGCTCGTCACCGAGGTCCCCTCGAGTTGGTGAAGAACTAATGCCGTTACGAATTGGATTCGATCTCGACGGCACCGTCGCCGACATGTACTCCGCCCTCCACCAGGAGGCCCTCAAGCTGTTCGGCGAGGAGGTGCTGGCGCAGTCGGCCTACAAGAAAGCGCCGCCGAGTCCCGACGGCGCCGAGGAAGCGCCGAAAGCGCCCGAGGACGAAACCAGCGCCACGGCGATGGAAGAACTGCACCTCAACGCCCGTCAGCAGATGCAGTTGTGGGACCACGTCAGGAAGATCGAAGACTTCTGGACGACGCTGCCGGAGCTGGAGCCGGGGATCATCGCGCGCCTCGCCAAGACCGCGACCGAACGGCAGTGGGAGATCATCTTCCTGACGACGCGGCCGTCAACCGCGGGCGAGATGACGCAACTGCAGTCGCAACGCTGGCTCGACGCGCACGGCTTCCGCTACCCGAGCGTGATGGTGGTGCACCGCTCGCGCGGCAAGATCGCCGACGCGCTGCACCTCGACGCCTTCGTCGACGACCGCCCCGAGAACTGCCTCGACATCGCGGTGGAGTCGAAGGCCAAGGTGATCCTGCTGTGGCACGGCCACCTGAAGGACGTGCCCGCCGGCGCCAGGCGTCTCGGCGTGCGCCCGGTGTCAACCATCTCCGAAGCGCTGGCGCTGCTCGAACAACTGGACGACATCCGCAAGCAGCCCGGCATCGTCCGCACGATCAAGCGCGCGTTTGGCCGCGACAGCGCGGACGTCTGACGCTTACAGCAGCTTTACGAACCCGGTTAGGGTTCGCTGCGGCTGCCCCGGTTCTACGGGTCGGTCGCTGCGACCTCAGCGTGCGTGACAGTGATCCCGGATCGTCAAATGGGACTCCGGCGCCCCCGCCAGCACGATCAACGCGACCACACCGTAGACCAAGTAGTTCATCGCGCACCTCCGGCGTTCAGTTTCCTGGCCGTCGCGGCCGCCCGCATGTTCCGCGACGAAACCCAAAAATTGATCGCGGCTTGCATGACCGCCGACCCAACAGCCTTCTCCAGCGAGTGCTTGCCGCTCACATGCACACCGTAGCCCATGAAGGCCGCCTGCGCGATCTTGAAGGCCAGAATCTCGCGCGGCTTCACGTCGGCGCCGAACAGCTTGTGATAGAACGTGTTGCCCTCTACTACCTTCCCCTGTGGACCCGACTGACGCAGCGCGTAGACGGTAGTGAGTCCGTCCGCCAGCGGACCCGCCACGGCCAGCGTGGTGGCCCACCACGGCGCACTGCGCGGCGTGATCGAGATCGCCTCGGGGGCGATAGGCGTGGCGAATGCGACCAGCCCGGATGGTGACGGGGCCGAAAGAATCGCTTCCGCCGAAACAACCAGCGACGTAGAAGCCGCGGCCGCGAGCGCCACCTGATGGCCGAGGGATCGGCCCATGATCGGATTGAGTTCGACGACGGCGACGGACATGGCGTTGCGGGTGGAGCTCAGATCCAGGCTGTCGATCACGCTCGTCCCCTCGTCCCTCGGTGTGGCAGCCGACTGCTGAGCGAACACCGGCGACGAAGACAGAGCTGCCGCAAGAACAGCAAGCATTGCTGCACGACGCATGATCCGGACTCCTGATTTGGGTGAGCGGTTTGTTGCGAGGCCGCCGTCCACCACGTAATCGGCGGGCCGGACGAACCCTTGACCGTCAGGGCCGAGTTAGTAGGACTTTGGAACTAGAGGCGCGCAGGGGACGGGGACGGTCGTCGCTCCGCTTCAACGCTGCAAGCGGCGGCATCGCGGTGTACGAAAGCGAGTCCGGTGCTTTCGAGCAGTTTCTGCTGGACGCGATCTCGGCCTGGCTGGACATGGCAGCGGTGCTTGGGCCGGCCTGCGACGAGCGAATGGAGCGGCTGGCCAAGTGAGCCCACGCGCCTTACAGCAAATCCCTGACCGCTGCCGCATCGACGACGGCGTAGTCGTAGACGAGCGCGGCGTCGGCAGACTCGAAGAAGCGCTTGCCCAGCTCCAGGTGCCGGGGATGATCCAGATAGACGCGTAGATCCGCTTCGGAATCGAACTCGATGATGGCCGAGTACTCAAAGTGCTCGGCCATTTGTGTTTCATAGCCCCGGCCCATCAGCAGCCGCCGGCCGATGCGGACGCGACGGATCTCGGGGATGCCGGTGACGGCGACGCGCAAGGCATCGAGCAGCGCCTCGCGATCCTCGGCGCTCAGCGTCGCGCGCGGCTTCAGGAGGACGACGTGCGCGACCATCGTTACTCTTCGCGCTTGCGAGGCTTGCCGGTCGAGCGGGCGCGAATGGTCGCCTTGACGCGCGTCCACTTCGCCTTCTTCGCGTCCTTGTACTTCTGCTTCGGATCGACGTGCTCGCCGCCGGGACGCCACTTGTCGTCGCGCTTGACTTCGATGCCGAGTGATTTCTTGTACTCGGCCTTGGGAACCCACTTCCGCTTTGGCGTATCGCCGGATTCGCTCTTCGCAAAGCCTGCGTTCGGTCCGCCAGGACGCGCGGCGCCCTTGGGCGTCCAGGTCGGCCTGTCACTCTGGCGGCCCGTGGAGGGCCGCCCTTCTGGCACATCACCCTTGGGCGTGTACGACTTCGGCCTGAACGTCGCGCGGGCTTGCTCGCGCGGAGATCCCTTGGGCTTCCAATCGGGCTTGTCGTCTCGGCGGCCCGTGAAGGGCCGCCCTTCTGACACGGGGCCCTTCTCGCGTTTCATTCCGGGCTTCTCGCCCCAGCCGGTGCTGTGGCCCGCCTCCTTCGGCTTGAACGTGCCCTTGGGCTTCCATTCCGGCTTGCGGTCACTGCGCGCCTGCCCCGCCGAAGCGGCGGGTTTCCACGCAGGCTTGCCGCCCGCATCGCCCTTGGGCTTCCATGCGGGTCTACCGTCGGAAGCCTTGGCGAAGGAGGGTTTGTCGCCCTTCGGGGTCCACGTGGGTTTGTCGCCCCCACCGGACCGATGGCCCGCCTCTGCAGGCTTGAATGTGCCCTTGGGCTTCCATTCCGGCTTCTCGTCCCGAGAAGCCGGCCTCGCCGAAGCCTTGGCGGAGGCGGGCGTCCATTCGGGTTTGTCGCCCTTCGGGGTCCACGCAGACTTCTCGTCACGGCGGCCCGTAAAGGGCCGCCCTTCTGGCACGGCGTCCTTCGAGCGTGGTTTCCACCCGGGCTTGTCGGCAGCATCGCCCTTGGGTTTCCATTCGGGTTTACCCTCCGAAGCCTTGGCGAAGGAGGGTTTATCGCCCTTCGGGGTCCACGTGGGTTTGTCGCCTGCGTCGTCCTTTGACATCCACGCGGGCTTGTCGCCGCGGGGGGCCGGCCGCGCCGTAGTCTTGGCGGAGAACGAGGACCTGGTCTTCCAGTCCGGCTTGGCGTTCCACGCGCGTTCGGGTCTCTCGCTCCGACTGACGCCGGAGGCGGCATTGTCGGAACCCTGCCGAGGGTCCTTCTCGCGGCCGCGGGCGCCGCGCGCGCGCATGAAGTCTTGCGCGTCGTTGCGCGAAGGCCACAGCTGGCCGTTCTGGAACCACTTGAGCTCGGCGGTGGGCTGCTTCTCCTTCAAGCGGTTGAAGGTCGGCATGATGTCTTCGAGAGAACCGGAGCGGAAGGCCGTGGGCTGGCCGTCCACGAGGATGGTCCAGTAAGCGTAGCGTGGTGGCATTTCTTGATCTCGTGAGCTGGTGAGCTCGTGATCGATCTGGTGCACGGCAGATCTGGTGAACGGGTGATCGATCTGCGGAACGCGAGACCTACGAAGTATGCTAACCCGGAATGGAGCTGGTGGTAGCCCGGATCGACGAGCTCCGCCCGCGGCTCACCGAGGCGTTCGAACGGTGGGCAAACGAGCGAGAAGGGCAGCAAAGCTGCGCTTTATCAGGTGGCCCGACGGCGCTGATTTTCCTCGGCGCGCTTAGAAACGCCAACGTGGACTGGTCGAAAATCTCGCTGTTCTGGGCCGATGAGCGCGCCGTGCCCGCCAGCGACCCGGATTCGAACTACGGTATCGCCGACCGCATGCTGCTGGGGCCGCTCGGCGCCAAGGCGCCGCGGGCCTTCCCGATGCCCTTCGACTCCGCTCAGGGCGAGGCCGGCGAAGTGAGCCTGCGGACGGCGGCAATGAAGTACGACACCCTGCTCGCGGGCGAGCTGCGGAGCAACGGCATGGACCTCGCGCTGCTCGGCGTCGGTGAAGACGGCCACATCTGTTCGCTCTTTCCCGGCCACCGCGCGCTGATGGCCGACGACCTGCGCGTGGTCGCCGTCGAAGACGCCCCCAAGCCGCCGCCGCGCCGCCTCACGCTGTCGCTGCCGTTCGTGCTGCGCACGAAGAAGATCTGGCTGATCGCCGTCGGCCCGCGCAAGCTGCCCGTGCTGCACGCCGCGTTATCGCGGACCCAGCGCACCACACCGCTTGACTTGCTGCTGCACCAGGCGAAGGACGTGACGGTGTTCACCGACCAGATCATTCGGCGCGCCTAGGGTCCGGCTGAAGCCGGACGCTACATCGTTTACATCCGCTACATCCGCTTCAGTTTCTCAACCAGCGTCGTCCGCTTCAGGCCGAGCAGCCGGGCTGCGGCGCCCTTGTTGTGGCTCGTGCGCGCGAGGGCGCGCTCAATCAAATCCTTCTCGATCTGCGCGACCACGGCCGGCAGGTCGATCCCCTGCTCCGGCAGATCCATCGCCGGCGCGACGACGTCTTCGGCAACGGCCTGGAGATCCGGCGGCAGGTCGGTGACCTCGATCTGCGAGCGGCCACCGAGCATGGCCAGTGCGCGCTCGATCGCGTTTTCCAGCTGACGGACGTTGCCCGGCCACGGGAACGACATCAGTCGTCTCATTGCCTCTTGCGAGACCTGGATTTCGTGATTTGGCGATTTGGTGATCTCGCGATTTGAGAATTTGGTGATCTCTCGACTTGAGAACTTGGTGAGAAAGCTCCGCACCAGCAGTGGGATGTCGTCGGGGCGCTCGCGCAGCGGCGTGAGCTGCACGGCGATCACGTTCAGGCGGTAGTACAGGTCCTCGCGGAAGGTGCCGTCCTTCACCATCTTCAGTAAGTCGGCGTTGGTCGCGGCGACAATGCGGACGTCTACCTTGATGGTGCGGTTGTCGCCAACGCGCTCGAACTCGCGCTCCTGCAGCACGCGCAGCATCTTCATCTGCAACGCCATGGGCATGGTGCCCACTTCGTCGAGGAACAGCGTGCCCTTGTCGGCCTGCTCGAGACGGCCCTGCCGCATGGCCACCGCGCCGGTGAAGGCGCCGCGAGCGTGGCCGAACAACTCGGCATCGAGCAGCGTCTCGGGAATCGCGCTGACGTTGATGGCGACGAACCGCTCGCGATGACGCGGGCTGGTCTGATGGATCGCGCGCGCGACCATCTCCTTGCCGGTGCCGGTCTCGCCGCTGATCAGGATCGTGGCCGTGGTCGGCGCCACCGTCTCGATCAGCTGGAACAACGCGCGCATCGCCGCACTCTTGCCGACCATCGAACCCAGGCCGAAGCGCTCGTCGAGCTGCTGATGCAGGTAGGCGTTCTCGCTCTTCAACCGCCTCTGCTCGAGCGCGGAGGTGAGCACGTGCATCAACTCGTCGAACTGAAACGGCTTGGCAATGAAGTCGGCGGCGCCGAGCTTAATCAGGTCCACGGCGTCTTTCACGGTGCCGTAGCCGGTGACGACGATGGCGACAATGCCGGGGTAGCGGGTGAGGGCGGCGTCGATGACCTCGCGGCCGTTGACGCCGGGCAGGCGGAGGTCCGAGACGATGACGTCGAAGGCGAAGCCGTCGAGCGCCTTGATGGCAGACTCGCCGTCGGCGGCCTGGACCACCTCGAAGCCTTCGTCTGTAAGTCGTTCAGCTACAACACTTCTGAGGCCTTCCTCATCGTCTACCAGTAGCAGGTGGGGCATGGATGTCAGAATATTGACGGGCCACCGAGGGGATGTCAAGCCACAGAAGGACAGCCACAGATTAGCCACAGATCAGGCGCAGAACGGCTCCTTCACACGGGTGGGCTTGACTGCACACCTAATCTCATTGTGACAGCCTCCGATACAACCTTTGGAGGCTAACCCCGTGGAACGGCAAACAGTGAGCATCATGAAGGCGTGCGAGATGGTCGGCGTCAGCCGGCGTACCATCTACAACTGGATCGCGGCGAACAAGGTGGAGTATCTGCGCACGGCCGGTGGCAGCATCCGCATTTTCGTGGATACGTTGTGGCGCGAGCCCGATGGAACCAAGCACCCGAACAGTCCCAACGCCGCGGCGTAGAGCCGCCCACAAGGGGCGGCCCTACTAGAGAAAGACTACGAGAGAGCAACAAGCACCATGACTTCCGTTGACTCGAAAGAGCTGCTGCACAGGCTGAACAACCAGCTCGGCGTGATTCTGGCGCACGCCGAGTTGCTCGAGACCAAGGCACAAGACGCCGCGCAAAAGGCGCGCGCGTCGCGGGTGGTCAACGCCGCGCTCCAGGCCATGGCCGTGTCGCGCGAGCTGCGCGAAACGGTCGCGGACTAGCCGGTTCGCGGCTCCCGACCAGAATCGTATTCCCCCCCACGAAAATACCAGTTACGCCAAAAATTTGACTATCGACGCTGCGATACAGTCAAAACATTGACAGACATTGCAGCACTTCGAGGCGCCACCTTGCGCCGTCCGGAGTGAGCACATCCGTGTAACTGACTGACTTATCAGCAACTTAGAATTGCCGGCGGCCTGAAGTGCACGCCGTTGACCACCCTGACACGGCTCAGGCATCACCTTTGCCTTAGGGCAGGCAACGGAGAAGCTTGAACATGACCCCGACGCCTGATGTAGCCAACCCTCGTGTGGAAGCCGGCCTGCCCTTTGTGGAGGCGCTGGCCCGCCGCATGGCGGCCACCATGCCGCACTCGATCGACCTCAGCGATCTCGTCCAGGACGGCGTGATCGGCCTGATCGACGCCGCGCACCGGTTCGACGACTCGAGGGGCATCAAGTTCGAGACGTTCGCGGAGCGCCGCATTCGCGGGGCGATGATCGACGCGCTGCGCAAGGACGCCTGGCCGCGCGGCGTGCGCCGCGTCCGCCGCGAGCTGGAGGCGGCCCGCGAGAAGCTGCGCAAGTCGCTGGGACACGAGCCGTCGCTCGCCGATCTCGCCCTGGAGATCGGCTCCGACGAAAAGCGCCTGGGCAAGACCATCGTCCGCATCAACACCATTGAATCGACGTCGCCGTTCTCGAGCGCCGAGAACGTGGACGAATCGCAGCTGCCGGCCGTGATGGTGCCGGCCGAGCCCGAACGTCCCGACCTGCAGTACGAACGGGATGAAGTGAAGGCGCGCGTGCGCAACGCCATTGCCACGCTGCCGCCGCGAGAGCAGCGCGTGATCGCGCTCTACTACTACAACGAAGTGACCATGAAGGACATTGGCGCCGAACTGGGCGTCAACGAGTCGCGCGTGTCGCAGTTGCACGCCCGCGCCATCAAGCGGATGCGCGAAGCGCTCGGCGCCGAGATCACGCCGATCGCGGCGTCGCAGGCGTTGCGGGAAGCGTTCATGGCCTTCGAGATGCCGGCCAGCCACAAGGAAGTGGCGGCGTCGACCCTGGAACGGGTGGCCGCGACCGCGAAGCCGTCCACCTTCGCGCGTTGCGCTTCGGCGGACAAGAAGATGGCGAAAGCTTCGCTTCCCGAGTCCGACACCCGGGTGCCACACGCCGCCCAGAAGCGAGCCGGACTGGTGTTGGTTTCGAATCAGGACAACGTGTCGCGGGCGGCGCGGAGCAAGTCGCCCAGCCTGAAAGGCTTGGAGAGCCAGCGGCAGGCGGTCTCTTCGAGGAAGCGCTCGGCGTCGGTGCCGGCCACATCCCCGGTGACGAAGATCACCCGGCGCGCCAGTGCGGGGGTGGCCGCGGCCATCGCGCGGTAGAACTGCATGCCGTCGATGCGCGGCATCTTCAGGTCGCACACGATCAGGTCGTAGTCGGCTTCGGTGAGGCGGGTCAGGCCCTCCTCGCCGTCGCCGGCGCGATCGACGGTGAAGCCGGCGTCTTCCAACGCCTCCGCCACCGCCACCGCCAGCGCCGGCTCGTCTTCCACTACCAGCACGCGAAGTCCCTTGAACGCCTCGAGTGAGATCGGCTGCTGCGCGGCGCGCGCGGCCGGCGCGTTCAGGTGTTGCCCCGAGACCGGCAGCTCCACGAAGAACGAGGTGCCCGCCTTCGCGCTCCGCGCTTCGGCGGGGCCCTTCGGGCCGCCGACCGGCGTCGACTCGAGCCAGATGCGTCCGCTGTGCTCCTGCACGATCGCGTAGGCCACGGTGAGGCCGAGGCCGGTGCCTTGCCCGACTTCTTTCGTCGTGAAGAAGGGATCGAATACCCGGCCCTGCTTCTCCTCCGACACCCCCGGCCCATCGTCACTGACCTCGAGCACGGCGGAGCCGCGGTCCTGGTCGTGCGAGGTGCGCACGACGATGGTGCCGCGGCCGTTGGCGCCGATGCAGGCCTGCTCGGCGTTGATCAGGAGGTTGAGCAGCACCTGCTTGATCTGGTGGCCGTCGGCAAACACCTCGGGCAGCCCGCCGGCGAGCGCCTCCACCATCTGGATGTTGGTGACCTTCTGCTCGTAGGCGCGCAGCGCCAGCGTTTCGCGGACCACCTGGTTGAGATCGACCATGGCCCGCGTGGTCTGCCGCTTGCGCGCGAAGGTGAGCAGGTTGCGGACGATGCGGGCGGCGCGTTCCGATTCGGCGAGGATCACTTCGAGACCCTGGCGGGTCTTGTCGTCCACGCCTTTCCGTTCGGAGAGGCGTTCCGCCCACGACAGGATGGTGGCGAGCGGATTGTTCAGCTCGTGCGCGACGCCCGAAATGGTCTGGCCGAGCGCGGCCATCTTCTCCGCCTGCAGCATCTGGTAGCGGCCGTCGCGCGACTGGTCGTCCAGCTTCTTGCGCTCGCTGACGTCGCGGATGAACGCCTCGACGCGCAACTCGTTGCCCTGCGCGGCGTGCGCGGCGCTCGCCGTCACTTCCACCCATATGGGTGCGCCATCGACGCGGCGCAAGCGGAGCAGGTGATCGTTGACGAGGCCCTCGCGATCGAGGCGCTCGACGAAGATGGTGCGCGCCTGCGGATCGACGAAGCGCGAGACGTCGAACGGTTGAACGAGATGTTCAGCGGTCTCCGGCGGGTAGCCGAAGATCGCCTTCAGGTGGGGATTGGCGGAGAGCGTTGAAGTGCTGGCCGCCCCGAGGGTGCCGATGTAGACGCCCTCGCGAACGGCCTGGAACACATCCACGCGCTACTTCTTCGGTGGAAACGGAGTGGGCGTGCGGTTTGCCACGTTGGCCGCCCACCGTTTTTCGATGGCGTTGCGAATCGCGACGACGTCGGCGCCCGAGGAGTAGAGCTGCATGGCTTCACGCGCCACGTCCACGCAGATGGTGCAGCCGAAGCCGTGGGTGTCCCACTCCAGCACGTTGCCCTTGGCGTCGCGCCGCGCGATGAAGCACGACTCGTTGGCCGAGTGGCCGTCGGCGCCGCAGCCGCAGTAGCACGGGACGTACTTCAGGATTTCGGGGTGCTGCGCGGCGAAGTCGTAGGTGGCGCGGATAATGTCCATCGGCCGCACGGGGGCAAAGCCCATGGCCGGCAGCGGCGGCGTGGTCTTGCGGACGAACAAGGGGCCGCCCTTGACTGCCTGGCCCGCCGGCCTGGGGCTCGAGGCCTGCTTGTCCGCCGTAGCTTCAGCGGAGGCGGAGCTTGCGGCAAGGGCCACGGTGGCGACCAGAGCCAGCACAGCCATACCGAGCAGAACAGTTACAGATTTGCCCTTGGCATTCATGCCCAATAACTTAGCACCACTGCCCTCCCCTTTCTTCGCTGGATACTGGCCGCGGGATACTGGATACTGCCCTTCTGCCATGAAGCTGTACGGCCGCCAGGACCTGTTGCTCATCGGCGCCCTCACGACGGCTCTCATCGTGATCTTCTCGTCGCCCATTTCGCGCATGCTCGATTACGCGCGGGAGATCGAGCGGCAGAGCGGGCTCACGTTGATGCCGGCGCTGGTCCTGCTGACCGGCGCCTTCTTCTTCCACCTGTACCGCCGCAGTCACCACGAGCAGGCCAAGTCCGCGGCGGCGGAGATTGCCACCAGGGAAGCGCAGCATCGCGCCGAGGAGCTCGAGCGCCTGGTCGGTTTCGGCCAGGCGCTGGGCCGCGCGCTGGACTTCGACTCGATTCGCGTGGCCATCGCCCAGCACATGCCGGTGTTGGCGGGCACCGATCACGTGTGGGTGCTGGTGCGCGAGGGCACGGAATGGCAGGCGCTCTCGGGCGACACGCGGGGCGCCGAGGAAGTGTTGCAGTGGGGCGACATCGCGGAGCAACTGCTGACCGGCGGCGGGTCCGACAAGACGCCGGCCCAGCCCGCGCAGCCGCGCACGGCGGGCTTTCCGCTCGTGGTCGCCGGCACCGCGCTGGGCGTGCTCGGCGTGCGTCCCGACGCGGGACCGCTGGCGCCGGACCGGCGCCGCGTCATCGAAGCGGCGGCGGCGCTGCTGGCGGTGTCGATCAAGAACGCGCAGCTGTTCCGCGAGGTGCGCGAGAACAGCGTGCGCGATGCGCTCACCGGCTGCTACACCCGCGGCCACGCGCTGGACGTGATCGACGCGGAACTGCGGCGCGCGCGCCGCAGCCAGACGCCGGTGTCGCTGATCATGTTCGACCTCGATCATTTCAAGGACGTCAACGATCGCTACGGCCACCTGTGCGGCGACGCGGTGCTGAGCGCGGTGGGCAAGCGCATGAAAGAAGTGCTGCGCGGCTCGGACCTCAAGTGCCGCTACGGCGGCGAGGAGTTCCTGGTGCTGCTGCCGGAAACGCCGCTTCACGGCGCCCGCCGCGTGGCCGAGACGCTGCGCAAGGAGATTGCCGACCGGCCCGTGCCGTGGGCCGGCGAGGGGCTGACGATCACGGCGAGCTTCGGCCTGGCGCAGACGCTGCCGGGCGAGGTCAACGTGCAGGCGGTAATCGCGCGCGCCGACCAGGCGCTGTACCGCGCCAAAGACGACGGCCGCAACTGCGTGCGCATTGCCGCCGAGACCGCGACGCTCATCGCCGACGACAGCAATCGACAAAATCGCGTCAGCTAGCTCCCACGCGCTCCCTAAGCGCCCCACGCGAAGGCCGCTCGCCGTCAGCTTCCGCACTCGCTCGAGAGGGCTGTCAACTCGCAGCTCGGCCTGACTGTCGCCCGAGCGCTCGCTGCAGGTTGTCGGCCAAAAACCTGCCCGTCGGGGCGCTGTTGATACCCCCGATCTCATAAATCGCGGTCGCCCCTCCTCCCGCCCGCTCTCGCTCGTGCTCCAGCTGACGGCAAGCGGCCTTCGGACTGTGGCGCGGCGCGCGAGGCGGTATGGCTCAGCGTGAGCGTTCGACTGAGCCGACGCAGGTTCGTGACCGACAAACCGAGGGTAGGCCACAATTGGCCGCGGCGGGGTTTGGTTGGTCATCGGCGGAGCGCACAGCTCGCCGACCGAGGTTTGACCGGCGAAGGAGAGCGAACGCTGAGCCATACCGCCTTGCGCGCCGTCGAGACGCGCGAGGGCGACTCGCGACCCAACCACCCCAGAGAGGCGGCAATCAGGGCCTTCCTGGCGGCCGGAGAGGCCTCATTCAAAAAGGTCATGTGTTGAATAAAATCCAGTAATTAGTTATGTTTTGCGGATGATCGACGAAATTGACGGCACGTTACTGGATATTCTTCAGTACAACGCCAGAACTTCTCAGGCCGAACTGGCGAAGGCGGTCGGCCTGGCCCCCTCGGCGATCACGGAGCGGCTCAGGAAGCTCGAGGCGAAGGGCATTATCAAGGATTACGTGGCCTTGATCGACCCCCATGTGGTGGACCGCGGGCTGCTGGCGTTTGTGTCGGTGCGGACCTCGGAGCACGGGCCGGACATGCCGTCGGCGATCGAGTTGAGCCGGATACCCGAGGTGCTCGAGGTGCATCACGTGGCCGGCGACGACTGTTACCTGCTGAAAGTGCGCGCGCGTGACGCGGAGCACTTGGGGCAGATCCTCCGCCAGCAGATCGCGTCCACGGTGAGCGTGACCTCCACGCGCACGACCATCGTGCTCGAGACGGTGAAGGAGGATCCGCGCATCGCCATCCCGAAAGAGAAGACGCTGCCGCGGCCTGCCCGCCGTCCTGTCCGCAGTAGCCTTGGCGAAGGCGGGAGCGAGCCGTGAGCCTCGCCTACGCCGCCTTCATCACCGTTTGCATTGTCTGGGGCACCACTTACCTCGGGATTCGGGTCGCGCTCGATACCGTGCCGGTGCTGCTCCTGGCCGGCCTGCGCTGGATGGCGGCGGGCCTGCTGCTGAGCGGCATCCTGCTGGCGATGGGCCGGCGCCTGCCGCCGCCGCGGATGTGGGGCCCGCTGGTCCTGCTCGGCTTCCTGATGAACATTGTCGGCAACGGCTTCGTGGTGTTCGCGCAGCAGTACGTCGCCAGCGGCCTGACGGCGGTGTTGATCGCGACCACGCCGTTCTGGTCGGCGTTGCTCGAGCGATTGCTGCCCAACGGCGAGCGCTTCACGACGCGATCGCTCGTCGGCCTCACGATCGGGTTTTCGGGAATTGTGATCCTGGTGTGGCCCGAGATGTCGCAAGGCGGCGCCGGCGGACGCGCGTTCATCGGCGGCGTCATCGCGATTCAACTCGCGTGCATCGGCTGGGTGATCGGCACGTCGTACGCCAAGCGTCACGAGTTGGGCGACAACCCGTTTCCGTCGGCGGCGCTGCAGATGGTGTTCAGCGGGATCATGCTGCTGACGGCGGCGACGTTGCACGGCGACTGGGCGCAGCTGTCGTTCACGCCGCGGACGCTGGGGGCGCTGGCCTACCTCAGCGTGGCCGGCTCGCTGGTCGCCTATTCGGCGTACATCTACGCCATTCAACACCTGCGTCTCTCGCTGGTGTCGCTCTATGCCTACATCAACCCGATCATCGCGGTGGCGCTGGGAACCGTACTGCTAGGGGAACCCCTTTCTCCACGCATCTTGCTTGCGGCACTTCTTGTGCTCGCAGGGACGTGGATTGTGGGCAGAAAGTGACGCGGATTTGGTGATTTGGCGATTTGGTGAGCTGGTGATTTAGGTTGCGGAATCTCAAGATTTTCAAATCTTCAGATTTCGGATCCCAAATCACAAAATCACCACATCACGAGATCACCAAATCATCCCTTGTACAACACCCGGCCAAGCCGCTTGTTCCAGGACGTGAACTCGTCGGTCGACGGGGCCTCGCCGATCGCGCGGCGGACCTGGTTGATCTTGGCGTCGAGTTCATCCACCGAGGCCAGGATGAACGCCTCGATCGACTTCGGCTCCACCGGCGAGCCGTACTCACGGGTGCCGTGATGCGAGGCGATCAGGTGCTCCACCTGCGCGCGCAGCTCCACCGGGAAGCCCGAGATGCCGTTGATGGCCTCGCGCACGAGCATCAGGCCCAGCGCGATGTGGCCCACCATGTTGCCGTCGCGCGTGTAGCTGCCGGAACCGCCCTCGTAGGCCAGCTCCTGCAGCTTGCCGATGTCGTGGAGGACGACGCCCGCGAACACCACATCTTCGTCGGCGCCGTAGCAGCGCGCGAGGTGCGCGCCGACTTCAGCCATCTTGGTGATGTGCTCGAGGAAGCCGCCGCGATACGCGTGATGAATGGTCTGCGCCGCCGGCCAGGTCCGCAGCTGATCGGCGTGATCGGCAACCACCCGGTTCAGCAGTACACGGATGTGATCGTTTCTGACGGCGCGGAGCCGCACTTGCAGCTCCTCCCACATCTCGTCGATCGGCCGCGGCGCGCTGAGGATGCAGTCTTCTTCGCGGAACCCCTGCAGGCGATCCTGGTCGGGACTGACGCGGCGGATGGTGCCGAGGATCAGCTGCACCTCGCCGTTGTAGAGGCTGCCGCGGCCTTCGACCCGCACGAACTCGCCGGGTTCGAACTCGGCGCGGAGGCGCTCGAGGTCGGAGAGAATTTTCGCGGTGACCTGGCCGGAGGCATCCTGCAGGTTGAGGATGGCAAACTCGCTGCCGCTGCGGCCGGCGCGAATCTCCTTGTAGGTACAGAGGAAGTAGCCCCAGCCGGCATCGTCTGTGGTGAGCTTCGCGAGGCGGGGAAGCCGCGTCATTCCGCCCCGAGCGCGAATGTCATCGTGCCGTGGATGACCACCTTCTTGCCGACGCGGGCGCGGCCTTCGAGCACGCCCATGCGGCTCTTGAGGCGCTTCACGTTGGCCTCGATCACCACCTGATCCCCGGCGTGCACCGGCGCGCGGAAGCGGACCCGCTCCATGCCGCGGAAGAAGATCAACATGCCCTTGTTCTCGGGCTTGGCCAGGATGAGGATGGCGCCGACCTGCGCGACCGCCTCGGTCAGGATGGTCGGCGGCAGCGTGGGCCGGCCGTTGAGGCCGTTCCGGCTCAGGTAAGGCTCGTTCACCGACACGTTCTTGATACCCACGATCCGCAGATCGGGTTCGAATTCGATGATGCGATCGACGAGCAGGAACGGCGAGCGGTGGGGCAGAATCCGCTCGATCGCCGTGATGTCCAGCGGCAGTGCAATGTCCATGGAGATCAGAATTATACTTCGCCCTTTGGAGGCCCCGTGATGCGTAAGACCCTGGTCGCCGTTGCGCTCGTGCTGGTTTCCGCCACGAACCCGTTTGCCCAGGCGAAGCGGGCCGTCACCTTCGACGACGTGCTCAACGTCAAGGCGGTGGGTGGGGCGACCATCTCGCCGGATGGCAGCCAGGTGCTGTACACGGTGCGCGCGTGGGTCTCCGAAAAGGACCGCATGGAGTCGCGGACGCACGTCTGGAAGGTGGCGGCCAACGGGTCGGCGCCGGCCCGGCAGATCACGTTCGGCGACAAGGGCGAGAGCCAGCCGCAGTGGTCGCCCAACGGCCGCTTCATCAGCTTCGTGTCGGCCCGCGGCACCGGTGAAGAGGTCAAGGCGCAGGTCCACGCGATGCGCGCCGACGGCGGCGAGGCGTGGACGGTGACCGATACCAAGGAGAACGTGACGGCGTATTCGTGGGCGCCCGACAGCGCGCGCATCGCCTTCGTGTCCACCGACCCGCGCAGCGCCGATGACGAGGCCGCCATCAAGAAGCGGGACGACGAGCGCGTGTTCGAGGGCGATTTCCGCTACGCGCACGTGTGGGTGGTGCCAGTAGGGCCGCACTTTAGTGCGGCCGCCGCGACGCGCATCACCGAAGGCACCGCCTTCACGGTCAGCGGGGCGCCGTCGTGGGCCCCGGATGGCAAGCGCTTCGTGTTTGGCGCCGCCGCCACGCCGATGCTGCGCGACAACCGCCGCGACGTCTATCTGGCGGACCTCGCGACGAAACAGGTCGAGAAAATCAGCACCAACTTCGGCAACGACGGCTCGCCGCGCTGGTCGCCGGACGGCAAGCTGATCACCTGGACCGCCGAGCCCGACAGCCACGGCCCGATTCCCGACGGCACGGCGGTGGGCCCGGTGCTGCAGTCGAAGCTGATGCTCTACGACGTGGCGGCGAAGACCGTGAAGAACGTGTCGTCGCCGGCCTTCGACACCGACGCCGGCGCGCCGCAGTGGACGGCGGAAGGCAAGCGCATCACCTTCGTCGCCGGCAAGCGCGCCTACACCGAGGTGTTCGCCTACGACCTGACCACCGGCGTCTACAGCCAGTTGAGCCAGAAGCGGACCATCAACGGCGCGTCGTACAGCAAAGACGGCAAGACCATCGCCGTGACCATGGACACGCCGGATTCGGCATCCGAGATCCTCGTGACCGATCCGTCGTTCGCGAGCTTCCGCAAGCTGACCACCACCAACCCGCAGCTCGCCGAGCTGGCGCAGGGCGACACCGAAGTGGTGACCTGGAAAGGCGACGCCGGCCTGGAAGTGGAGGGCGTGCTGCTGAAGCCGGTGGGCTACTCGGCCGGCACGAAGTATCCGACGCTGGTGGTGGCGCACGGTGGCCCCGCCGGGGCGTATGTAAACGGCTTCCGCCTGGGCGGCCTTGAGGGTGGGCAGGTGTGGGCCAACAAGGGCTGGGCGGTGTTCTATCCCAACCCGCGCGGCAGCACCAACTACGGCGAGAAGTTCCTGCAGAACAACGTCAACGACTGGGGCGGCGGCGACTACAAGGACATCATGACCGGCGTGGACGCGCTGGTGGCGCGCGGCATCGCCGACCCCGACAAGCTGGCGCACATCGGCTGGAGCTACGGCGGTTACATGACGGCCTGGGTGATCACGCAGACCAGCCGCTTCAAGGCGGCCATGGTCGGCGCCGGCCTCACCAACATGTGGAGCATGTACGGCACCAACGACATCCCCAGCGTGCTGATCAGCTATTTCGGGGGCATCCCCAATGCCAGGACGCTGCCGCTCTATTTGGAACGGTCGGCGATGACCCACATCGACAGGGTGACGACGCCCACCCTCATCCTGCACGGTGCGAACGACGAGCGGGTGCCGGTGGGGCAGGCGCAGGAACTCTACCGGGCCCTGAAAGATCGCGGCAAGCCCACGGAATTGGTGTTTTACCCGCGCGAAGGACACGGGTTTAGCGAGTACTATCATCAGAAGGACCGCATGCAGCGGATCTACGACTGGGTGACGAAGTACACCCTCGGCGCATCTGATAAAACGACACAACAATGACTGAACCCGCGCCGCATGGCGCCGCCAGCAGCACCGCCTCCGACGCCGAGCTGCTGGCCATCCTCGCCGAACTGGGACGTGAGGTCAGCTCCGTGCTCGACCTCAACACGCTCCTCGAAAGAATCCCGCAGCTCATCTCGCGGCTCACCAAGTTCACGGTCTTCTCGGTCTACCTGCTCGACGAGAAGCGGCAGGAACTGAGCATCGCCTACGCCCTCGGCTACCCCGAGGAAATCGTCAAGCACTTCACGCTGCAGATGGGCCAGGGCATCGTCGGCACGGCCATCGCCGAGCAGCGGCCCATCCTGTTGAACGATGTCGATTCCGACGCCCGCTACCTGGCAGTGGTGCCGGGCGCCAAGTCGCAGCTGGCGGTGCCGCTGCGCAACAAGGGCAAGGTGATCGGCGCCCTCAACCTGCTGAGCGACCGCACCGGCGCGTTCACCGAACGCGACGAGTGGATCCTGCGGCAGTTCGGCGCGCACGTCGCCCAGGGCATCGCCACGGCCCGGCTGTTCGAGTCGGAGCGGGAATACGCCGAGACGCTCGAGACGCTCGCGGAAATCGGCCGCGAGATGACCTCCATTCTCGACCCCGACGAGCTGTTGACGCGCCTCGCCCACCTCATCAAGCGCGTCATCGACTACCGCATCTTCGGCATCCTCCTGCTGGACGAAGACACCGGCGTGCTCGAAATGAAGGTGGCGATCAAGTACGGCGACGACCCGGCGGCGATGGAACCCGTGAAGCTCGGCGAAGGCCTGGTCGGCTACGCCGCCCTCCACAAGGAAGTGGTGCTGGTCCCCGACGTGTTGGAGGATCCGCGCTACATCAACGCGGTGCCCGGCGTGCGATCCGAGCTCGTGATCCCGCTGATGCTGAAGGACCGCTGCATCGGCGTGTTCGACCTTGAAAGCCCGGAGCGCGACGCCTTCAACACCAAGAACGTCAAGCTGCTCACGCTGCTGGCCTCGGAAGCCGCGGTGGCGCTCGACAACGCGCGCCTCTACGAGTCGATTCGCGCCAACGAGGCGCGCTTCGAGAAGGAGCTGCGGTTCGCCAAGCGCGTCCAGATGGCGCTGCTGCCGCAGGAGCTGCCCAAGCGCCTGCGGGGCGTGGACGTGTCGTGGCACTTCGATCCGGCCCGCGAGCTGGGCGGCGACCTCTGTGACTTCCTGTCGCCCGAGCCCAACACGCTGGTGGTGGCGGTCGGCGACGTCTCAGGCAAGGGCGTGCCGGCGGCCCTCTATGGCGCGGCGATCGGCGAGATGGTCCGTGGCCGCACGTTCCGCCGCCGGCTGGAGAAGGAACGCAGCACGCCGGCCGCGGTGCTGGCCGGCATGAACCGCATCCTCCACGAACGCAACCTGGAGGAGTACTACTGCACGCTGTGCTACGCGATGTTCGAGTTCAAGAAGCAGATCGTCACGTTCGCCAACTCTGGCCTGCCCTACCCGGTGCGGTGCAGCGACGGCAAGGCGACGCAGATCGACATGCCCGGCGTGCCGCTCGGCTCATTCGGCAGCTCCACCTACGACGAGGTGCAGGTGCCGCTCGCGCCCGGGGACGTGTTCGTGTTCTGTTCCGACGGCATCTCGGAGGCGTTCGACGAGGCCGGCATGGAATTCGGGGGCGCCCGCCTGATCGAGGTGATCGAACGCACGCACACGCAGCCGGCGAAGGAAATTGTCGGGGAGATCTTTGGCGCCGTTCAGCAGTTCTGCGGCGACGCCGAGCAGTCAGACGACCGGACGGTCGTGGTGGTGAAGATTAATCAGTGAGAATGCGCGGGGGCGTGCGTGCTCGGCTCGCCCTCGTAGTCGTCCCCGTGGTCGTCCACGTGGGTGGCGGCGGTCAGGTAGATGGCGCCCAGCGTCAGGAAGATGAACGCCTGGAGCGGGCCGACGATCAATCCCAGGAACTGAATCGGCAGCGGCGCGATGAACGGGACGATGCTGGCGAGAATCAGCACGACGAGGTGCTCGCCGAAGATGTTGCCGAACAGGCGGAGCGTGAGCGACAGCACGCGCGACAGGTGGCTGATGATTTCGATCACGAAGATCATCGGCGCCAGCGCAATCGGCACGCCCGGCATCACCGCGAAGTGCTTGATGTAGTTGATCGGGCCGTTCGCCATCACGCCCTGCGCGTGATAGTAGAGCCACAGCGTCAGCGCGCACGCGAACGGGACGTTGATGTTGCTGGTCGGCGAGCCGAGGCCGGGGACCTGGCCCATCAGGTTGCCGATCAGGATGAACACGAAGAGCGTGCCGAGCAGCGGCAGGTACTTGCGGCCCTTCTTGCCCATGTTGTCTTCGAGCACGCCCACCAGGAACGAGACGACGTCCTCGAGGACGATCTGGAGCTTGCCGGGGTTGTCGACGCTCAGCTGCGAGCGGATGGCCAGGCCGATGAAGAGGATGAACAGCGTAATCAGCCCGACGAAGACCATGTGGTCGGGGATCTCGGCGTGAATGCCGAGGGTCGCGAGCAGGAGGTTGATGATCGCGACTAGTGGGGACGGATGTTCAATTGCTTCCACAGCCGGACATTGTACTAGATTTCACAAGGGCGGGGCGTACATAGAAAGGGCGGCACAGAAGTGCCGCCCTTCTGGCATTAACTCCTGTATTTACAGGAACTTAATGCTCTTTTCGCGGATGTGGAGGCCGAACGAACGGCCGCCGATCAGCGCGACTTCCTCGACCTCGCCGCGCACGCGGACCCGGGCGTTCTTGCCGGGGGTGCGGTTGTTGTCGGAGATCACCAGCATTTCGCCGGAGCCGTCGCTCACCCGGTAGACCTTGAACGGCACGAACGGGATGCCGAACGAGGTGGTGACGACGCCCTCAACGGTCACGGTCTTGTCCGCGAACTTGCCGGGATTGGTCTGCACCTCAGAAATCGAACGCGAGCCCATCGACGCGCAAGCGCCGGTGAGCGCGCTGGCTGCGATGACGAGACTCCAAACGATGTTGCGTGTGCGACCCATGGCGAATCTCCCAGTTCCCGGCACCCCTAAAAGGGGTGCCCTACAACTCTCTCCGTAGGGCACCCCTTTATGGGGTGCCAAGAGAGAAGTAGGCCGCGGACGGATCGTGAAGAGTGCGGCCGAAGGGCGGCGATGCCAGCGCCTGCCTGATAGTTCGCCCCTCGGTGATCCGCCGCAGCCTGCCACCCAGAACTACAAGGGTCGTGCCACCGACCAAGGCAGGGCCGCAGATGACACAGATAACGCAGATCTTGTTTTAAAAGAGGCAGTTACAGGCGGAGGCCCCAGGCCCCAGGCCCCAGGCCCCAAGCCTCGCGTCTTGTCCCCGGACAAGGACGAAGCGTCCGACGATCAATACACTCCGAGGTAGCGGTCCATCTCCCACGGCGAGACGTGGCGGATGTATTCGGCCCACTCCTCGCGCTTGGCTTCGAGGAAGTGATTGAAGATGTGCTCGCCCAGCGTCTCCTTGACCAGCTCGTCTTTCTCGAACTCATCCAAGGCTTCGCTGAGGTTGGCCGGCAGGTCGTCGATGCGCAGGTGGCGGCGCTCGCGATGGCTCATCTTGTAGATGTTCTTGTTCACCGGCGGACCGGGATCCACCGCGTGATCGATGCCGTCGAGGCCGGCGCGCAACATCACCGCCAGGGCGAGGTAGGGATTGCACGATGGATCCGGCATGCGCAGCTCGATGCGCGTCGAGGGGCCGCGCGAGGCGGGCACGCGCACGAGCGGGCTGCGGTTCTTCTCGGACCAGGCGATGGCGGTGGGCGCCTCGTAGCCGGGCACCAGGCGCTTGTAAGAGTTCACCAGCGGGTTGGTGATCGCGCAAAAGCCCTTGGCGTGCTGGAGCAATCCGCCGACGTAGTTGAGGCAGGTCTGGCTCAACAGGATCTCGTTGCCGGGATCGAAGAAGGCGTTCTGGCCGCCGCTGAAAAGCGACTGGTGCGTGTGCATGCCCGATCCGTTCACTCCGAAGATCGGCTTGGGCATGAAGGTCGCGTGCAGGTTGTTCCGCAGCGCCACGTACTTGACGATGAACCGGCACGTACTCACGTTATCCGCCGTCGTCAGGACGTCCTCTGAGTGAAAATCGATCTCGTGCTGGCCCGGCGCCACTTCGTGGTGCGCCGCTTCGACGCCGATGCCCATCTGCTCGAGGGCAATCACGATTTCGCGGCGGACGTCTTCACCGAGATCGATGGGCGCGAGGTCGAAGTAGCTGGCGCGATCGTGCGTCTCGGTGGTGGCGCGGCCGTCGCGGCGGAGGAAGAGGAAGAACTCGATTTCGGGCCCGGCCACCATGGTGAAGCCGCGCCGGCCGGCCTGCGCGATGGCGTTTTTCAGCGTGGTGCGCGGGCAGCCGGCGAAGGGACTGCCGTCGGGATTGGCGATGTCGCAGATCAGCCGGCCGACGCGGGCGCCGTTGGGGTCGGCCCACGGGAACACCTGGAAGGTGGACAGGTCCGGCCGCAGGTACATGTCCGACTCTTCGATGCGAACGAAGCCTTCGATCGACGAGCCGTCGAACATGATCTTGCCGTCGAGGGCGTCGGCAAACTGGCGGTCGGGGACCTCGACGTTCTTGATCACGCCGAGGATGTCGGTGAACTGCAGGCGCAGGAACTTGACACCCTCCTTGTCAGCCCGCGCCAGGATCGCGGTCTTTTCGCCCCCCGCTTTTGCCATTCAAGGATTCTATGCGTGGACCGGGCCACGCACGCAATGTAGTGTCCGGCTTTAGCCGGACCCAAGCAGGCGTGTCACCTCCGCGGTGAGCGCTGCCGCCTCGATGGGCTTGGTCAGGTAGACGTTGGCCCCGAGGCGCAGCGACCGCAGCTCGCTCGACGAGCGGTCGGCGCCCGACACCACCACCACCGGGATGCGGGCGTCTTTCTCGTTGGCCTTGAGCCGCGCCAACACCTCGTAGCCGTCGATGTTCGGCATCACCAGGTCGAGCACCAGCAGGTCGACGTGCTCGCGCTCGATGGCGGCCAGCGCCTCGGCGCCGTCGCGCGCCTGCAGGACGCGATGCCCGTTCCGGGTCAGCGCCGCCGTCAGCACTCCACGCAGGTCGTTGTCGTCTTCGGCGACCAGCACCGTGGCGCCGGTGCGGCTGCCCAGCGACTGGCTGATCTGCCGCAGCAGGTGATCCAGGCCCTCGCCCTTGGTCACCACCGCGACGCCTTCGGGCCGGCGGCCCGAATCGGTGGCATCCGGCACGCCGGAGACCACCACGACGGGAATGCGCGCGAGCGCGTCCTCGCTGCGCAGGCGCTCGATGAACTCCCAGCCATCCAGGCCGGGCATGAGCAGGTCCACGGTGATCACGTCGGGCCGCATGGTGCGCGCGATGTGCATGGCCGAAGCCGCGTCGCGGGCGTCCAGCACTTCGTAGCCGGCGTGGATCAGCTGCGACCGAATCAGCGCGCGGAAGTCGTCGTCATCGTCCACCACGAGCACGCGGCGCGCGGCGAGGCGGGCCGAGCCGTCCTGGTTGACCGCGACCGGGGCCAGCGCCAGCGCTGCCGCCTCTTCCACCGAGGCGGTGGGCAGCGTGAACGAGAAGCGCGTGCCCCTATTGACCTCGCTGTCCACGTAGATGCGTCCGCCGTGCTGTTCCACCAGCGCCTTGGTGATGGCCAGGCCGAGGCCGGTGCCGCCCTTGCGGCGCGACGCCGAGCTGTCGACCTGTTGGAACTTCTTGAACAGGCGATTGAGGTTCTCTGGGGCGATCCCGTCGCCCTGGTCCGACACCGCCAGCGTGACCATGGTGTCGGAGCCGACCGCGGTCACCGAGACGGTGGAGCCCTCCGGCGCGAACTTCACCGCGTTCGACAGCAGGTTCACCAGCGCCTGGACGATGCGGTCCGGATCCACCATGACGGGGCGGAGCCTGGCCGGCAGCCTGGCATCAAGGGTGACCTGGGCGGCGCGGGCCGGGCCCTCGACCACCTGGATCGACTGCCGCACGATGTCGGCCACGTTCACGGGCTTCGTGTGCAGCGTGATGTTGCCAGACTCGATCTTCGCGATGTCGAGCATGTCGTTGATGATGCGGACCAGGCGCTCGCAGTTGTTCAACGCGATCTGCAGCAACTGCCGGTGCTCCTCACCGGGCACCGAATCCGGCTCGTCGAGCACCAGCTGCACCGACCCGCGGATCGAGGTCAGCGGGGTCCGCAGTTCGTGGCTGACAATCGACACGAACTCGTCCTTCATCCGGTCCACTTCACGCAGGCGCGAGATGTCCTGGAAGGCCACCACGGCGCCGGCCACGTGGCCGAGCTCGTTGCGCAGCGGCGCGCCGCTGGCCAGGATGGGGAAGACGCGGCCGTCGGGATGGTGAATCTCGAGCTCCTGGTTGATCACCTGCTCGCCGCGCAACGCGCGCGCCGAGATCCACTCCTCGGGTGGGATCGGCGTGCCGTCTTTCGCGATGCGCTTGAAGCGCGCCCAGTAGTTCGCGCGCAGCTCGGCGCCCCGCGGCTCGATGCCAAACACGTCGGTGGCGGCGCGGTTGCGCAGGCGCACGCTGCCGTCGGTGTTGAAGATCATCAGCGCCGCCGGTACGGTCTCGAGCGTGGCCAGCAGGTCGGCGTGCGCGGCCTCGACGCGGCGGCGTGATTCGACGGTCACCGCGGCCAGCTCGCGCGTTTCGCTCAGCGCCGTGGCCAGCTCGCGCTCGCGGATCTGGATGGACTGCGCCATCTTCGCAAACGAGTTGAACAGCACGCCGATCTCGTCGGCGCGCAGGGTCTGGTGCGCGGCGGCGAAGTCGCCCCGCTCGATGCCCTCGGCCGACTCGGTCAGCTGCCGCAGCGGATCGAGCACGCCGCGCTTGGCGAACCAGATGATGAGCGAGATGGCGCCGATGAACACGCTGGCAAACGCGGTCCTGACCACCGCCAGGGTCGCGCGCTGGTTGACAATGGTATCCGAGACCTGGCGCAGCAGCTCGCGCTCACGGGCGTCGAATGCGACGAGCTCCTGGTTGATCCTGGTGAAGTCATCCGCGGTGCGCCGAATGAGCAGCTCCTGGTCGGCGACCGTCGCCCGGCCGAGCGGGACGGTCTGGTCCCACAGCGCGGTCCACGAACCCGCCGCCGAGCGAATGCGGGCGAGGCGCTCGAGCTGTGCCGAATCGCGCGTGAGCGACGCCAGGTGCGACATCGCCCCGCTGTAGACGCGGCGATTGTCGTCGCGCCCGTGGCGCAACGCCGGCGCGCCAGTCAGGGCGTAGGCGAGGTGATTGGCCCGCGCCTCGACCAGCGCGCGCCACATGGTGCCGTGGACGTTGAGGACTTCGGAGATGCGCTGCTGGTTGGCGTCCATCCTCGTCGATTCGCCGTACGAATAGACGACGAGGCCGATGGCGAGGGCGGCGAGGAGGTAAATCAGCCAGAGGCCGATGAACGCCCGCGTGCGGATGGTCACGGGACCTTCGCGGTGACGATGTCCTTGACCTGCTGCCCGAGCGACAGCGCGTCAAACGGTTTGGTTACGTAGCCGGAGGCGCCGAGGCTCAACCCGCGCTGGATCTCCGCCTCTTGCGACTTCGCCGTCAGGAAGATGACCGGGATGCCGGCGGTGGCCGGGTCCGCCTTGAGCTGCCGGCACGTTTCCGGGCCGTCGAGCTCGGGCATCATCCAGTCGAGCAGCACCACGTCGGGCGGCTGCTGGCGAATGGCGTCCAGCGCCTCCTGGCCGTTGTTGACCACCCTGACGATGAAGCCGGCGCGCTTCAGCGCGAGCCTGGCGACGAGCTGGATGTCGGGGTCGTCCTCGGCGAGTACGACCGCCAGGCTCATGACGCCGCGCTCTTCGCCGGCGGCGCGTCGGCCACGGGCGCGGCGGCCATTGGCAGCGGCGCCGTCAACGTGGCGAGCTGGGCCGCGAAGATCGAGGCCACCGCCACGCACGCGTCATCCGCGGCCTTGCCGGGTTGCAGTTCCGCCGACAGCACGCCCACCGGGCCGGTGGGCCCGCACATCGGCACCGCGATCGCGGCCGCGGCGGAACCGTGGGCGACGCTCAGCCGTGGCGCGTTTGCGCGCAGGGCCGCGGCGGTGAGGTTGTCACTGGCGCGATCGATGGCGCCGACGCGCGCGACCACGCGGGCGTCGAAGCCATGCGAGGCGACCGCCGACAGCGAGGCGCCGTCGTTCGACGTCACCCATACGATGAGGCCTTTGGCGCCAATCACGTCGCCCGCGCGCGCGAGCGCCCCGGACAGCGCGCCGATGTCGGTGAGCGTCGAGAGGTCGGCGCAGATCTCGGCGACCAGCTTCAAGTCGGGCCCGCCTTCGCGGCCGGAGGCCGCTTCCACCTTCGCTGAAGCTCCGGTGGACAAGCCGGCGAGGTCTCGCCGAAGCTCCCCAGAGCCTTTGGGAGCGGAGGCGGAACCCTCGAGCGGTTCGTCTGTCTTGAGGTTGAGGTCTTCCCCGGGCGGTACTTTTTTCAGCGTGTCGGCCAGGTCATGCCGCCACTCAAGGGGTTCCTTCGCGGCAGGCGTGCGGCCCGGCAACAGGAGCAGCGCGACGAGGAACCACGCGGCCACACCGGCTGCCGCCAGCGCGGCCTGCTCCTGGCGGATGCCGGCGGTCCTGCGGTCGGCGTTGGTGCGAAGGGTGGAACGGACGGCCGTCACTTGTTCGGTGACGGCGTTCAACAGGTCGCGAACCTCGGTGAACAGCACGTCGCCGGCCAGCAGGAGCTCGCCGCGCTCCACGTACTGGCGCGCGCGCTTGTCGGCGGCAGCGAGCTGGTCAACGCCGTCGAGGGAATCGGAGAGCGAGCCACCGGACGCGGCGGCCGCCGTATCCAGGGTCACGAGACGTTGCCTGAGGGTGTCGAGCAGCGTGCCGACGCGGTGCGCCCAGAATTCGGTCCCCTGGTTCGGCGCGACGTAGGCGTACATGGAGCCGCGGACGTCGAGCAGGGCGCCGAAGGCTTCTTCCGCCGCCTGGTCCGTGGCGGCGCCGTCCTGCCGGGCCGCGGCCAACCGGGCCTCGTCGGCCATCGCGCGGTAACCGAGGCCCGCGGTGGCGAGCAGTGCGAACGCGAACAGGGCGATGCGAACAGTGCGGCGACCCATTACGAGTGAAAGGATAGCAGAAACCCCAGGTGCCGACGGGTGCGTACGCGTGCCTGAGGGGCCTAAGGGCTGGTGCTCAGAACGTGGGCAGGTACGGTGTCAGCCACTGGGCGATGACCGTGAAGCGGTTGGTGAAGATCAAGACACCGATGATGATCATCAACGCGCCCGACACGATTTCAATCGCGTGGTAGTAACGGCGAATCCTGGCAAACGCGACGAAGAACTGGTTGATGGCGAGGGCGGTGAGCAGGAAGGGAATGGCCAGCCCGAGCGAGTAGGTGGAGAGCAGCACGATGCCCTGTCCCACCGAGTCTTGCTGCGCCGCGACCAGCAGGATGGCCGAGAGGATGGGGCCGATGCACGGCGTCCAGCCGAAGGCGAACGAGATGCCGACGATGACGGCGCCGAGCATGCTGGCGGGCTTGGTGTTGGCCTGCACCCGCTTTTCCTGGAGCAGCCACTCGATCTTGAACACGCCCATGGTGTGCAGGCCGAACACGACCAGCAGCACGCCGGCGATCTTGCCGAAGATGGTGAGCCGTTCCATCAGGAACTGGCCGAGGTAGGTCGCCGAGGCGCCGAGCGACACGAACACGAGCGAGAAGCCGAGGATGAAGAACAGCGAGGTGATGATCACCTGCCGCTTGGCCGCCGCGCTGACGCCGCCCGCCACCGCCACGGCGCCGCCACCCCCCGGCATGCCGCGCATCTCTTCGAGCGAGACGCCCGAGATGAACGACAGGTAGCCGGGAATGAGCGGCAGCACGCAGGGGGAGATGAAGCTGAGGACCCCTGCGATGAAGGCGCCGAAGAGCGATACGTTTTCCATTGATTAGTCTGATGCCCGTGAAATCTCGTCGGTTACCAGCCGCAGCGGGATCACGGTGGACTGAGCCATGTTCTCCATCTGCACGTTGTGGCCCTTCACGGGCGGCAGATCCTGGAACATGACGTCCCACTTCCAGCGTTCCATGGGGTTGCTGGTCTTCAGCCAGTGTTCCGCGCTCACGGCGCGGTTGAACACGGTTTCGGTCAGGGTGGCGTACTCGGGACGGTTCACCAGGAACCTCGCCACGTCGGCGCGCACCTGCTGTGACGTCGTGTAGGTGTAGGGCAGGCCGAGGGCGGCGGCCACGCTGGTGAGAATCTGCCAGTCTTCCACCGCTTCGCCGGGCGCGTTGATGGCCTTCGAGGCGGCCTGCACCATGCCCTGGTCGTTGGTGTAGGTGGCGTCTTTCTCGACCCACGCGGCGCCGGGCAACACCACGTCGGCGACCTTGGCGAGTTCCGTCTGCAGGACGCCCTGGTAGACGATGACCGGCACGCGGCCGGCCTTGCGGGCCTCGACCAGCCAGGTGAGGTCGCCCATCGAGCCGTCGGGCCCGGGGTCGAGCACATACAGGACCGCGACGCGATCCTGATCGATCGCGGTGCGCAGGGCCGAGAGGTCGGCGTCGCCGTCGCCAATCACGGCCAGGCCGAGGTCGCGGGCGCCGTTGACGTTGGGCGCGTCCACGGCGGCGACGCGGAACTTGGTGGTGGCGGGCTGCTGCTTCTCGGTGCGCCGCCACGCCACGTGCACGTGCGAAGCGGCCGCCTCGCCCTTGAGGTCTTCGGCGAGGCGCTTGAGCAGGTACAGCTCTTCGTGCGAGGCATGGGCCGACGCCAGCATGCGCACCGACGCCGGGTCCTTGCGGCCGGCCGCGTTGAGCAGGTCGCGCACGCGCATCAGCGCGTCCTTCCAGGTCGCGACCTGGTGCACGCCGTCCTTGGTGAGGATCATCGGCTTGCGCAGGCGCTGGTCGCCTTCCACCCAGAGGTACTGGAAGCGGCCGATGTCGCACATCCAGAAGTCGTTGACCTGCGCGTTGTAGCGCGGCGTCATGCGGGCGAGGCGGGCGCCCTTCGCCCACTCCGGCTTGGCCTTGAGCCACGCGGTGGTACTGCAGCCCTTCGCGCAGAGCGTGCAGGTGGTGTCAACGGCGTGCGGGTTGTCCCACGGCCGCGAGCGGAAGCGGTACTGCCTGGTGGTGATGGCGCCGACCGGGCAGACGTCCATCAGGTTGCCCGAGAGCAGCGAGTGGACGCCCTGTTCGTTGAAGGTCGCAATCTCGCTGCCGTTGCCGCGGTTGATGGTGCCGATCTGCGCGTCACCATCGACTTCCGCCATGAAGCGGCTGCAGCGCGTGCACAGGATGCAGCGGTTGCGGTTCAGCATCAGCGTCGGGCCGAAGTCGATGTCGGCCTTGACGCCCTCGCCGTCGAAGGTGCGGCGCGGGAAGTCCATGCGGCTGTGGTCGTTGCCGAACTGGTTCGAGAAGTCCTGCAGCGGGCACTCGCCGCCCTTGTCGCACACAGGGCAGTCGAGCGGGTGGTTGATCAGCAGGAACTCGAAGACGCCCTTGCGGCCTTCCACGGCCTCGGGGTCTTGCGTGTGCACCACCATGCCCTCGGCCACCGGCGTCGAGCACGACGTCTGCAGCTTGGCCATCTTCTCGATCTTCACGAGGCAGACGCGGCACGACGCGTCGATGCCGAGACCGGGGTGGTAGCAGTAATAGGGAACCTGGATGCCGGCCTCGATGGCGGCCTTGAGGACCGAGGTGCCCTTGGCGACGGACAACTGGCGGCCATCAATGGTCAGCGTGACGTTTTCCATGACCTTGGAATGATATCCCAGGGGGGCTGTAGCATCCGCCTTCAGGCGGATTTTCGCCCACGGGCAAGCTCCGGCCAAAGCCGGAGGCTACAACAGGGCCTACCGTCGCTCTATGACCGCCACCGCCCCGCCGTCCTGGTTGGTGTCTACCGACCGGAAGGCACCGGACAGGGGGAGCCGCTGCTCGGTGACCGCGTCGGAGACGATCACCAGGTGCTCGCTGGTCTTGCCGTCGGCGTAGGTCACCGTGACGGTCACCGGCACGTCGAACAGCTCGCCGGCCTGCTCGAACCGGACCAGCAGCTCCTGGCCCTCCTGGGTCGAGCTGAACCGCAGGTGGGGGAGTGACGAGTCGTAGACCCAGCGCTCGAAGAACCGGTCGAGGCTGCGGCCGCTTTCGGCTTCCATGGCCTTGCGCAGGTCGTCGGTGCCGGCCTTCTTGAACCGGTTGTCGGCGTAGTAGCGGCGCAGGCCGCGGAAGAACTGGTCGTCGCCGACGAAGCGGCGCAGCATGTGGAGCACCGCGGCGCCCTTGTTGTAGAGCAGCGCGCGGAACACGCGGCTCTCGCCCTTGATGTGGCCGAGCCGGTAGCCGAGATAGATCGGGCCCTGGTCGGACTCATCCATGCTCCAGCGCCGAAACTGGCGGAGGACGTCGCGGAAGGCGGCTTCACCCCGGCGCTCCTTCGCATACAGCGCCGCGAAATACTGCGCGAAGCCTTCGCTCAACCACTGCTCGTGGTAGTTCTTCCAGCCCACGGCCTGGCCGAACCACTGGTGCGCCAGCTCGTGCGCGAGGAAGAACTCGGGGAAGCCCTGGAACGCCGCGGGGTCGTTGCGCCAGCTGTGGGCCACGATCGGCGGCGGGTTGTTGATCATCGCGAAGTAGCCGGGCGCGTGGCCGCCCGGGAACTCGTCTTCCACCATGGCAATGGTGATGGTGTCGTACGGCACGTCACCGGTGATCGACGCATACAGCCGCATGATGTCGGCGCCCAGGGCCACGGTGTCGCGGCCCCTGGATTCCTGCCGCTTGTTGGCCTCCACCGACATCCGCACCGTGTTGCGCGCGCCCACCGGCGGAACGGCGGTGAGCAGCGCCTGAAGCCGCATGATCTGCTGCGCCAGCGTGTCGGCGGGCACCGACAGCGCCTGGCTGCGCGCCGGCGCCCGGGTGTCGATGTCGAGCGCCACGGTGGCGGCGTCGACGCGGTTCATCCGGCTCACCAGCAACGACAGGTAGCGCAGCGGCTGCGGCGAGTTGAAGGTGTAGGAGACCCGCGGCACCGAGCGCCCGGACCCTTCGAGGATGGCGGGCTCGGCCGGCGACGGCGACCCGGATTCGAGCACGCCCGAGGCGACCACGGCGTACTCGGCCGGCACGGTGATGCGCATGCGCGCGCTGGCGAAGTCGGTGACCTGCGCCTGCGGATGCCAGTAGCTGCGGTTGCTCAACAACCACTTGGGCTCCGCCGGCGCAAACGGCACATCGTCTGGTTGCGTGTTGCGCTGCTCCACCGTCGCGGCTGGCGCCTCCGCCGCTATGGCGGACAGGTCGCGCGACTTGTCCGTCGTAGCGTCGGCGTCTCCAGACGCGAAGACGGACTCATCTTGCATGCCCTGGCGCGGGATGCGGCCCGAGTAGGCGATGGTCAGCGTGAGCGGGAAGTCGCGCGACACCGGCGACGGCAGGTTGACGAGCACGCTGTTCTGGTTGCGCACGCGGAGGAACAACAGGCGCCCGAATTCGTCGCTGGTCACCGACGACACGTTCAGCGTGTCGGCGAAGCGCAGCGTGAGCACGCCCAGCGCGTGCGACTTGACGCGCAGCTTGATGCGCGTGCGGCCCTCCATCCATTCGCGTTCGGGAATGAACTGCGCGTCCACGTCGTAGTCGGTGACGTCGTAGTCAATCAGGTCGTCTTCGTCGTAGAAGCGGCCACGGCTGGCCAGCTTCTGCTCCGAGGCGTAGGCGGAGATGTTGCGCCGGCTGGCGCGCTGGAACACCGAGACGTCTTCGGGCTCGCCGCTCGAACGCGCGTAGGTGAGCGCGTTGAACCGCCGCGTGCGCACCTCGGCGACGAAGTCGCCGGGCTGCGGCAGCAGCGACCACACGTCGCGGCTCAAGTCGCTCAAGTCGAGGTTGAACGACTTGGCGACGTCCTCGTCGAAGATCGCCTGGCCGCGGCGCAGCGCGCGCGGATCCACGGGCACCGGCGTCAGCACGTCCGCGGCCACTCGCTGCTCGAACTCGAACGGGCTGATCCGCACGAACGCCATGGTGAAGGGCGTCTCGAGCGTTTCGGACCCGGCGAAGATGCGCAGCTGGCCCTTCTCTTCTTTCGGCGCCGGCTCGAACACCATGCTGCCCTCGCCGACCAGCACGAGCGCGGTCACGCCTTCGGCGGTTTCCGCCACGAACACGTCACCTTCGGGCAGCCGCAGCGTGAAGTCCACGGCCACCAGCACCAGGTTGCGCGCGCTGTACTGCTTCTCCGCCTCCAGCGCCAGGCGGTGCAGGCCCTCGATGGACGCGAGCCGGTCTTCGCTGATGATGCGCCACGGCTGCGACCCGATGTCGTCGCCGCGCGGCCGCCGGATGTCGAGCCGCCACGTCGCGATGCGCCCGCGACGTCCGGTTTCCTGGAACACCTCGATCACGAGGCGATAGCCTTCGCCCGGCAGCGAGCCCGGCAGCGGCGATCGATCCCGCTCCTTGACGACGACGCGGGTGATGCCCTGGGGGACCATGGCGTCGAAAAACTGGAGGGACTGTTCGCGGTCGGCGGCGGGCGACAGCAAGGCCGTCCAGCGGTCGCGGTCCATGGTCGAGATGGCGGTTTCCACCGCCTGCATGAACGCCTGCAGAGACAGTCCTTCAGCGCCTTGTGCCCGGGCGGGCACTTGTCCCGCGAACGCGGGCGCGGAGGCGAGAACGATCAAGGCAACGAAGAGGCGCATTTCAGCCGGACCTTCAAGCCCAATTAGACGCCGAAGGGGCGAATCCGGCTATCGGAATGTGGCTTGGAAGTCCGATTCCGTCTACGCGAGCCTGCTCAGCACCAGCACGGTGAGGTCGTCGGCGAGCCGCTGGTCGCGGCGGTGGCGCTCGACCGCGTCGAACACCGCACGCCCCAGGTCGCCTGCCGCGGCTTGCTGATACGCGCCCGCATACAGCGCCAGGGTGCGTTCGAGCCCGGCCTCGTCGAATGGCGTGCCGTCGGGGCTTTCCGCCTCGGTGAGGCCGTCGCTATACATCAGCAGCGCGTCACCGGGGTTGAGCTGGACTTCTCCGGATTCGTAGGTGCTGCCTTCGAACATGCCCAGGGCGACGCCGCCGCTCATCAACCGCTCGATCGAGCCATTTTGCCGGCGGAGCAGGGGAGGTGTCTGGCCGGCGTTCACAAATTCGAGACGGCCGGTCGCCGGGGTGTATGACCCGAGAAACAACGTGATGAATCGCGACGCCGGCGCGTGCCGGGCCACCTGCAGGTTGAGGCGCTTGACCAGCGCGGGCAGCGGCAGGCCTTCGTCCGCCAGCGTGCGCAGGATGGCGAGCAGCAGCGCCATAAGCAGGGCCGCGGGGCTGGCCTTGCCCGCCACGTCCCCGAGCGCCACCAGCACCGTGCCGTCCGGTTGCGGCAGGATGTCGTAGAAGTCGCCGCCCACGGTGTTGGCGGGCTTGGTGAGGCCGAACGCCTCCACGCCCGGGCCCGACCACGTGCCTTCGGGCAGCATCGCCTGCTGAATCTCGCGCGCCACTTCGAGGTCGCGCTTGAGCGAGAGGCGGTCGGCCACTTCCAGCAGCACCAGCAGGTTCATCAGCAGGAAGCCGCCGAGCAGCCACAGGGTGCCGTCGCTGAACAGCGGCGCCGGCACGCGGATGTGAACGAAGAAGAGCGCAATCGGGATCGGCACGCTCATCAAGCCGAACCCGCGAAAGAGCTGCAGCAGGCCAATTACCGAGAGACCCAGCGCCACACCGTACATCAGCCGGCGGGCGGGCGACAGCCGCATGGTGAACGCCAGGAAGAACCCCTGCGCGTACTTGACCGCCTTCTTGTACCAAGGCAGGCCCTCGAGCTCCGCGGTGTTGATGCCCTTGGCGAAGAAGTGGTAGGCCTCCGGCGTTTCGCGCGTGAACAGCTTCCCCAGCTCCTCGGACGTGAGGTCGTGGGTGTAGCGGCGGAAGAACGCCTTGGGCATCAGCTCTTATCTCGGACGTTAGTTGATCACGCCGAGTTCCCTGCCGACCTTGGCGAACATGTCCAGGGCGTACTGCAGGTCGGCCTTGGTGTGGGTGGCGGCCACAATCGTGCGCAAGCGGGCCTTGTCGCGGGCCACGGTCGGGAAGCCGATGCTCTGGGCGAACACACCCTGCGCAAACAGGGCGTCCGACATGCGCGCCGCGGTGGCCGCCTCGCCGACAATCACCGGCGTGATCGGGCTTTCGCTGAGGCCGGTGTTGAAGCCGAGCTGTTCGAGGCCCGCCTTGAAAAAGCGGGTGTTGTCCCACAGCTGCTCGATCCACTGCGGCTCGCTTTCCAGCACGTCGAGGGCGGCAATGCACGCGGCGGTGACCGCCGGCGGATGCGAGGTCGAGAACAGGAACGGCCGCGCGCGGTGGTAGAGGAACTCGATCAGGGTCTTGGTGCCGGCGACGTAGCCGCCGAGCACGCCAACGGCCTTCGACAGCGTGCCGACCTGGATGTCCACGCGCCCGTGGCACTTGAAATGGTCCACGGTGCCGCTGCCGTTCTTTCCGAACACGCCACTGGCGTGCGCGTCGTCCACCATCATGATGGCGCCGTACTCTTCCGCGATCGTGCACAGCCCGGGCAACGGGCCCAGGTCGCCTTCCATCGAGAACACGCCGTCGGTGATCAGGATCTTGCGCTGCGACGTGGGCAGGTCCTTCAGGATCTTGCGGGCGGCGTCGACGTCCTTGTGTGGGAACACCTTGATGGCGGCGCGGCTCAAGCGGCAGCCGTCGATGATGCTGGCGTGGTTCAATTCATCCGAGATCACCACGTCATCCTTGGTGAGCACCGCCGACACGGTGCCGGCGTTGGCGGAGAAACCGCTCTGGAACACCACCACCGCCTCGACGTGCTTGAACTCGGCCAGCCGGCGCTCGAGCTCCATGTGCATTTCCATGGTGCCCGAGATGGTGCGCACGGCCCCGGAGCCGACGCCGTACTTGGCCACCGCGTCGAGCGCGGCCTGCTTCAGCCGGGGATGCGTGGCCAGGCCCAGGTAGTTGTTCGACGACAGGTTGACGACCGACTTGTGATCGAACGTGGCGTGGGCGGCCGGCTCGCCTTCAAGGATGCGAAGCTTGCGGTAGAGGCCTTGCTCCTTGAGAGCGGTCAGTTCGGCGTTCAGGTATGAAAGGGGATCAGGGCGCATATGGATTCTGCCGGGAACCGGGAGTCGGGAGTCGGAAGCCGATTACGGTAATGCAAACAGTGTATCGCCGTCCGGGAACTGTTCGAGCATCCGCGCGGCGTGGGCCGTGAGCCACGCGCGCACGGTTTCGGCGTCGGCCGGGGTGGCGAAGGCGTTCGTGTGCAAGACGACGTGCGTGCTGCCGGAGCCGGTCAGGGCCTGCCACGACGCCTCCGGATCGGTGGTGACCCTCTGGAGCCGCGCCACCAGGACCTTGTAGGCCGGGGGGAAGTTGCCGCTGTAGCCGTTGGTGATCGGCTTCCAGTGCGCGGCCGAGTAGTAGACGTAACGAATTTCCCAGGCCGCGTCGCCGAACGGAAACTCGGTGATCGCCGAACCGGCCGGCAGCGCGGCCACCCTGGCATACACCGGCGGTGCTTGGGCCGCGGGGACCACGCGCGCCGGGGGCATGGCTTCGTTCTGCGCCCAGGTGCGGTTCATCTCCATGGGGATCGCGGCGCCTTCGAGAAGGATCAGCAGGGCGACCACCACCGTCAGTGCGAGGGGTCTGACCCCGAGAGGGATGTGCCGAGGGGTCTGACCCCTTCGCGCCATCCCGTACCCGGCCATCACCGCGAGGAACAACCCGGCGAGCATGGCGTAACGCGCCGGCACGCGCACGCCGTTGAAGCCGGGGACGTAGTCGTAGAGCACGCGGTACAGGCCGAAGCCCGAGAGGTGGACCTCGCCGGCGTTGGGCAGCGGACCGAGCGACAGCCACATGGCGAGCACCGTCGCCATGGCAAAGAACACGAGCGGCGAGCGCGCCGCCCGCGCGGCGGTGGCTCGCGCGCGGAGCGAGGCCGCCAGCAACAACAGCGCCGCGGCCAGCAACTGCAGCAACAGCCGCTGCGGGGTGCGGGCACGGATGGTGACGCCGAGCACGTCGAGATCGAACCCGCCAAACACCAGGGCGGCGACCACGCCCACCAACTGCGTCACGACGGCGACAGCGAGCACCCAGGTCAAGATGCGGCGCCACCGCGAAGGGGTCAGACCCCTCGGCACTTCCTGCTCGGGGTCTGACCCCGGCACCCGTGGGGTCTGACCCCGAGCAAGAGTTGCCGAGGGGTCTGACCCCTTCGTACCAATCAGCAACCCGACGATCCCAATCGCAGCGAGGATCCACGGCACGAAACCAAGAAACGTTTCCCCCTCACCGTGCGGGTAGTAGCGCAGCGCCTTGCCGAACAACCACAGGTTTTCGGACGCGGTCACATACGACCAGACGTTGGCCGAGAACTGGACCACTTCTCCGAACGGGCGCTCGAAGCCGAACAGCTGCTGCGACTTCGTATACGGCAGCAGAAAGGGGAGTGTCAGCGCCATGGTCGCCCCGGCGGCGGCGACCAGGCCGATCCAGATCCGGGCATCCGCAAGTTTCTTCGCCGCCCACATGCGATGGACGACGAACAGTGGCGCGAACGGCGCGAAGTAGAGCAGGTAGTAACCGCAGGACCAGTTCTGCATCACGAGCGCGAAGGTTCCGCCCGCGAGTGCTCTGCGCGATCCCGCCTTCGCTCGAACGCCGTCAGTCGAGCTACGGCGGGGCAAGCCGCCTGTCACAAACCGATTCAAGCCGTACAGCGCGAACGGCATCCACTGCGAGCTCATCACCTGGATGTGAGGCACCGACGCGATGCGGTACGGGAGGAAGCCGTAGACCAGCCCGGCAATGAAGGCGGACCGGCGATCGCCGGTCAGATCCCGGACCAGCAGGTAGGTGCCGAACGCCGACAGCACGAACGTCGAGAGGAACAACAGGTTGTAGCAGAGGATGATGTTGCCGGTGATCCAGTAGACCGGGAGGATCTGCAACACCTGGCCGAACAGGTGCTCCGACATCGTCAGCGCCAGCGGCGCGGGATGAAAGATGTTGGCGTCCCAGAACTGCTGCCAGCCCATGCCGCCGGTCAGCAGGCCGGGGAGGTGCTGCGCGCCCCACGCCAGGATCCACATGTTGAGCAGCGAGTCGCCGAGGTCGCCGGGCACGTCGCGCCCGAGGCCGGCGGCGAGGGGCCAGGTCAGCACGAGCGCAATCACGGAATACGTAAGAAACGCAAAAAAGGAAGCAGGTTCCCTTTTCACGGTCGCGCGCGAATCGTCAGGCGCCAAGGAACTGCCGCGTAAACGCGTCCACATCGTCATAGATCGCGCCGAGCTCTTTCGGAGAGGCGAGGAAGACAATGCGGAAGAAGCCGTCGCCGGGAGCTGTGCCGAAGCCCGAGCCGTAAACGGTGAGAATGCCCTTGGCGCGCAGCAGGCCGAGCACGAAATCGACGTCGGTCTTGCCCCCGGGCAACTCGACCTTCGGCATGGCGTAGAACGCGCCGCGCGGCGCCACGCACGAGATGCCGGGGATGGCGTTCATGCGCGCGGTGGTCAGCTCCGCGCGCTCGCGCAGCTGTTGCCGGAATGCGATTTGATGCGAGCGGTCGCCGGTGAGCGCGGCGGTGACCGCGTACTGCATGGGGCCGGGGCTGCAGAGGCGTCCGTCGGCGAGCTTCTTGATGGCGGCCAGCGCGGGATCGAGCCGCGGCGACGAGCCCACCGCCATCCACCCGGCCCGCCACCCCGGCGCGAGGTAGGCCTTCGACAGGCTCGAATACGAAATGATCGGCGCGTGGTTGTCGAGCGCCGCCATCGGCGGCACGGGGCCGTCGTAGGCGAGATCGCCGTAGACCTCGTCGGCGAGGATGACCAGGCCATGTTCCTCGGCCAGGGCGATCAGCGCGCGCCGCATCGGCTCGGGATAGATCGCGCCGGTCGGGTTGTTCGGATCGATCACGACGAGCGCGCGCGTCTTCGGGTTGATCAGGCTGCGGATGTGATCGAGGTCCGGCATCCACTCGCGCGTGTGATCGGTGCGGTAGTAGGCCGGCCGGGCGCCGATCTTCGCGAGCACCGCGGTGTAGAGCGGATAGGTCGGCGACGGCACCAGCACTTCTTCGCCCTCATCGACGATGCCGGTGAGCGCCAGTTCGATGCCTTCGGAGGTGCCCGTGGTGATCAACACGCGATCCGCCGAGACGTTGACGCCGCGGGCGGCGAAGTCGGCCGCCGCCGCCTCACGCGCTTCCGCAATGCCGGGCGACGGCGTGTAGCCGTTGTGGCCATCGCGCATCGCCTTCGCCACCGCCTCGATCAGGTGCGGCGGCGTGAGAAACCCGAACTGGTTCGGATCCCCGATGTTGAGGTACCGCACCGTCATGCCGGTCTGCTCCACCTTTTTCGCCTCGCCAACGATGTTGCGGATGGCGTAGGTGAAACGATCGACTCGCTTCGCGGTCCTGATCGGCGCGGAGGTGACAGGCATGACGGGCGATCTTACCCCCCTGGCGCCATGTAATTGCTACACCCTTACATGACTCAAGACCTTGTCCCAGCTCAACAGTTTCAGTTAAACTACTGAATACAAATGGGTTACCTGGTTGGCAGCAAACTTGGATACGGGAATGGCATGCGGCGGTTCCTCCTCGCCCTCGCGATTGTGAGCCAACCGGTGTCCGGTTGGGCGCAGGGGGCCGCAGAGAAGCAGGCAACGTTCCGTTCGGGTGTTGACCTTGTCACGGTAAGCGCGACGGTGCGCGACAACAAAGGACGACTCGTGACCAACCTCACCAGGCAGGACTTTGAAGTGATCGACCGCGGCGAGCACCGTGCGATCAACGAGTTCCGCTCCGAACGGGCGCCGTTGAGCCTGGCCATTCTCTTCGACGTGAGCGGCAGCATGGATATTGCCGCCCGCACGACCGCAGCCAGATTTGCGGCCTATCACTTGTTGTCCTCGCTGGACGAAGGCCGCGACGAAGCCGGGCTGTTCGCGTTTGACAGCCGGCTACACGAGGTGGCCCCGTTTACGGTCGATACGCGTGCCCTTAAGGGTGCGCTGGGGGAGGTCGATCCATTCGGGGCCACTTCGTTACATGACGCCATTTCGGCGGCGGCGGAGCGGGTGGCAGCCCGCCCGATGGCCCGCCGCGCGGTGGTGGTGTTGACGGACGGCATTGATACCTCGAGCCTGATGACGCCGGCCCAGGTGTCGGCGAAGGCCGCGGCCATCGACGTGCCGGTCTACATCATCGCCGTGGTCTTGCCGATCGACGATCCGGGTTCCGATCGGGCCACGCCGGGCTCGAAGCGGCAGGCCCCCGCGTCGGTTGGCACGATTGAAGACCTCGCGCGCTGGACCGGCGGCGCGCTGCACTACAGCAGCACCTCGGCCTCGGCCCACAAGGCCGCGCGCGCGGTGATTGACGAATTGCGCCACCTGTATCTGATCGCATTCGAGCCGGGCGCATCACCGGGGTGGCACCCCTTGGAAATACGGACGTCGCAGAAGGACTTTGTGGTCAGGACCCGCGGCGGTTACGTCGCCGGGTCGAGGCGGTAGTGGAAATTTGGTAGTTTAGTGATTTGGCGATCTCGTGATTTGGATCGCAGGGAGAATGTGATTATGCGTAAGTCTCTTTTCGTCATCGGTGTTTTCACGGTCGCATTGGCCGTCGCTCCGGCGTGCGCCACCAAGAAGTTCGTCCGCACGTCGGTTGGTGAAGTGAACGAGAAGGTCGGCACCATGGGCAAGTCGCTCGAGGAAACCCAGGAGCGCGTGCGCACGGCTGAAGGCCGCATCACCGAAGTGGACGCCAAGGCCGCCGCCGCCAACGCCTCGGCGACCAAGGCCAACGCCGCCGCGGCCGACGCCGCCACCGCCGCCGGCCGCGCCGCCGAAGTCGGCAAGACCGCCGACGCCCGCGCCGCCGGTCTTGAAGCCGAGACCCGCAAGCTGATCTTCACCACCGTGCTCAGCGAAGACCGCGGCGAGTTCAAGCTCGGCAAGGCCGAACTGCCGGAAGACGCCACCGCGGCGATCGACAACATGGTGAACGCGCTCAAGGCCGACAAGAAGGCCGTGTGGGTCGAGATTGAAGGCCACACCGACAACGTCGGCGACGCGAAGTACAACGAGCAGCTCGGCCTGCTGCGCGCCGAAGCCGTGAAGCGCTATCTCTACGAGAAGCACCAGGTGCCGCTGCACAAGATCAACGTGATCAGCTACGGCGAAGAGAAGCCGGTGGCCCCGAACACCACCCGCGCCGGCCGCGCGCAGAACCGCCGCGTCGTCATCAAGGTGCTCGCGTAACACTTGGCACTGCTTGACGGGAGGACACTTTCAGTCGGGACTTTGAGTCTCGACGGGAAGTGCCTCCCGACCAGCGTTTCCCCCGACTGACGGCTTCCTCCCGACAAGAAGTGCCCTCCCGACGGGTTCATGAGCTACACTTTCTCCGCCTCATGAAACTCAGCGTCGTGATGCCTGCCTACAACGAGCAGGCCACCATCCGCACCATCGTCGCGCGCGTGCTCGCCGTGGATCTCGGCCCCGTCGAGAAGGAACTCGTGATCGTGGACGATGGGTCGAAGGATGGGACGCGGGACATCCTCAAGGAACTGGATGGCAAGGACGGTGTCCGCGTCCTGTTCCAGCCTCATAACCAGGGCAAGGGCGCGGCGGTGTGGCGCGGCATCCGCGAGTCCACCGGCGACATGGTGATCATCCAGGACGCCGACCTCGAGTACGACCCGCGCGAGTACCCGCAGTTGATCCGCCCCATTCTCGACGGCGAAGCGGACGTGGTCTACGGTTCGCGCTTCCTCGGCTCACCGCGCGGCCATCGCGTGCTGTACTTCTGGCACTCGGTCGGCAATCGCCTGCTGACCATGCTCTCCAACATGTTCAGTGACCTGAACCTCACCGACATGGAGACCTGTTACAAGGTGATGGTGAGGAAGGTCGCGGATCGCCTCGACCTGCAGTCGAAGGATTTCGGCATCGAGCCGGAGATCACCCAGAAGGTGTCGGCGATGCGCGCGCGCATCTACGAGGTGCCCATCTCGTACAACGGCCGCACCTACGAAGAGGGGAAGAAGATCGGCTTGAAGGACGCCTTCAAGGCGGTTTACACCATCCTCCGCTTCTGGGGCTGGCAACCCAAGTAAGAAGAAAACAGAAGATCAGGAGATTAGGAGAAACAATTTCTCCTGACCTCCTAACCTCCGGTGAGCACTCGCTACGGAACGCGCGTGACCTGGCCGCGGATCTCGCCGCCGGGGTTGTTGGTGCTGTGCACGTTGACGTAGATGTTGCCGAGCAGGAGCGCCTGCTGGAAGTCATCCCACGAGCCAATGCCCTGCGCCGCCCGCAGGGTCAGCTCGGCGGACGAGGCGGTGCCGGTGATGGCGAAATCGTTGGAGATGCCGGTTGAGACGGTGAAGTTGATCACGGTCGGCCCGGCGGCGCCCGGCGCGCCGACGTGGAAGTGCCCGGCGGTGGTGCCCACCGGCATGTTGTAGACGTCAATCCGGTAGGTGAGGACACCGGTCGTCGCGTTCAGCGAGATCGTGGCCGTCCCGGCCGAACCGGTGCTGACCGCCGGCAGCTCGTTCCCCCCGTGCAGCGCCGCCGTGAAGTTGTAGGTCTGGGCCTGCGCCTGCGCCGAAATCAGCAGGACAAACACGCCCGCCATTGCCAGAGTCAGTGCACGTTGCATCTCAATCGCTCCTTTGTCGCCTCGGAAAACCCATGGCGCGCCGGGAGCTAAAGCAGGATGCGCGCCAAGCGGCAAAGCCTGATCGGCCAAGGGCTTAACGCGAAGGTCTGGCGCCGGCTGATTACGCGGCCCGAAAGCGGTTACGCGACGCGTACGCGAGAACGCGGCCAATTTTTTGGTTTCCGTGCTGCCGTGCTTCAGTGGCCTAATTGAACAACCATGGAGCTCAACGGCAAGGTCGCCCTCATTACCGGCGGCAAACGTATTGGCGCGGTCGTCGCCACCACGCTGGCCAAGGCAGGTGCGGACGTGGCGATGGTCTACAACCAGTCGCGCGCGGAGGCCGACGCCACGGTTGCGGCGGTGCGCGAGATCGGCCGCAAGGCCGTGTCGGTGCAGGCCGACGTCTCGAGCGAGCTCGACTGTGTCCAGGCCGTGGAAGCGACCGTGTCGCAGCTCGGACGGCTCGACATCCTGATCAACATGGCGTCGCTGTATGGCTCGAAGCCGTTCGACCAGCTCTCCGCCGCTGACTGGGACCGCCAGATGTCGGTGGACCTGCGGGCGACCTTCCTGTTTTCGCGCGCCGCGGCCATCGTCATGAAGCGCGTGGGCGGCGGTCGCATCATCAACTTCACCGACTGGGTGGTGGCGAGCGGCCGGCCGCGCTACCCGGGGTTTCTGCCCTACTATGTGGCCAAGGCGGGCGTGAAAGCGCTGACCGAAGGGCTGGCCCTCGAACTGGCGGCCGATCAGATCCTGGTGAACGCGATTGCGCCCGGCCCCATCCTGGCGCCGCCCGACATGCCGGCGAAAGAGAGCGCGTCGGTGGTGCGGAACACGCCGCTGGGCCGCTGGGGCGGCGAAGCCGAGATCGCCAAGGCCGTGATGTTCCTCGTGGCGTCTGACTTCGTGACCGGTGAGACGATTCGCGTCGATGGTGGGAGACACGTCAAATGACAGCTTGGGATCCGTCGTTCCGCAACGCACTCGCCGATCGCGTCAAGCGGTTGAGTGCCGATACCACACCGGCGTGGGGCAAGATGAGCGCGAGCGGCATGCTGGCGCACGTCAACGACAGCTATCGCATGGCGCTCGGTGAGCTGACGGTGAAATCGAAGAACCTGCCGATCCGGTTCACGCCGCTGAAGCAGTTCATCATCTACGTGATGCCGTTCCCCAAGGGCACGCCGACGGCGCCGGAGTTGATCGCGCGGTGCGACGGCGCGGTGCTCGCCGACGAGCAGAAGGGCTACACCGAGCTGCTGGCGCGGCTGGCTGCGGTCACCCCGCAGACGCGACTGCAGCCGCATCCGGCGTTCGGCCCACTGACCCACCGCGCCTACGGCGTGCTAATCGCGCGGCACACCGATCATCACTTCAGGCAGTTCGGGCTATAGCGGAGAAGGCCTCCTTCATCGACGCCAGGGCGCCGGTGAGCTCTTCGCGGCTGCGGCCGGTGCAGAAGCGCATGTAGCCCTCGCAGGCGGCGCTGAAGTCAACGCCGGGCACGCAGCCAATGCGGCCGTGCTTGATCAGGTACTCAGCCATGGCCCACGACAACGAGTCGCCGGTGATGCCGGCGTCCCTGGCCCAGTCGGCATTGATTTTCACGAACGCGTAGAACGCGCCATCGGGCGGCGTGCCGGAGAACACGCCGGGTGCCGCTTCGGCCAGGCCCTTGTAGAACAGGTCGCGGCGGGCCTTCAGCTCGGTGCGGAATTCAGCGATGCAGTCCTGCGAACCCTCGAGCGCGCCGACGGCGCCGTACTGCGCGATCGAGCAGACGTTGCTGGTCGTGTAGAGCACGATCTTGAGCGCGCGGGCGAGCAGCGCCTTGTCGCGGATCGCGAAATAGCCGACCCGCACGCCGGTGATCGCGTACGACTTGCTCATGGTGCAGACCGGGATGGTGCGCTCGTACATCCCCGGCAGCGACGCGATGCTGACGTGTTCGCCGGTGAAGAGCAGGTCTTCGTACGCCTCGTCCGAGATCACCCACAAGTTACGCTCGCGCGCAATCGCCGCCAGCCGTTCGATGTCGGCGCGGGTAAGGATGCCGCCGGTCGGGTTGTTCGGCGAGTTCAGGTACAGCACGCGGGTCTTCGGCGTGATGGCTTTTTCGACCTCGTCGATGTTCCAACGCCAGCCGAGCTCCTCGCGCAGCGGCACCTGCACCGGCACGCCCTGCGCCGCCTGGCAAATGGCCATGGTCGGCGGCCATTCGGGGCCGGGCACGATCATCTCGTCGCCCGGCTCGAGCAGCGCGTGCATCACGGCGTACAAGCCGTGGGTGCCACCGTTGGTGATCATCACCTGTTCATCGGATTCGACGGGGATGCCGTTCTTGGTGCGCATCTTCTCGGCCACCGCCTTCCGCAGTTGCGGAATGCCGGCCGTGGGCAGGTAATGAGTGCGGTTGTCCTTCATCGCCTGGGCGACGGCCGCCTTGAACGTGTCGGGCGCGTCGAACGAGACGTCGCCCTGATCGAGGCGGAACGGATCCTTGACGGAGTACATCATGTCGCGGATGCGGACGATAGCGGAGACCGGAACGGAATCGTAAAACTTACCCATGGAGAAATTATAGCCGCTGATTGGGCCGAAGCGATTCGCCCGTCTCTAATCAGAGCCGCAGATTACACAGATGACGCAGACGCATAGGCCCGCAGCGCCGGGCTACGCCCGGCGCGCGGCGATGAAGCAGGAAGCCGGCATTGAGAGAGCTCGGGTCGGTTCTTGCCGATCTCTCAATGCCGGCTTCCTGCTTCATCGCACGGCCGAAGGCCGTCGCGGGCCTTGGTGTCTTGTTTGCGAATCGCGTGCCGTGGGGGAATCGGCGTAATCTGCGTAATCTGCGGCCGAACGTATTTGAGGTGCGGGACAGGTCTAGCGGTGGGTCCCTACCGTCACGCCGGCTTTTTCGAGGATGGCGTTCAGCGTGGCCGCCGTCTTCTTCGTCGGCAGGTTGCTAACGTAGAAATGCTTCGCGCCCAGGTCGAGCAGCGATCGAATGGTGCGCGCGCAAACGTCGATCGGCGTCGCGCCGGCGGCGAACTCGGCCTTCAGTTCCGCCACGGGCACGGGCAGGAACTGGTTCAGGATGTCGAGCGTCTTCTGGTTGGCGCTGCGGTAGTAAAACACGCCGAACACGCCGGGCATCTCGAGACCGCCGGCGCGGCCGGCGTCGAGGAACGCGGCGACCTGGCCCTCCTGGTGGTGCGACACGATCTGCGTCAGATAGAAATCCGCGCTGACGTCGGGCTGCAGCAGGAAGTCCACCTGCCCCTTCGGGTTGGCGATGGGGTTGGCCCAGCCGCCGAGTTCCAGCTCGGGATGCCGGCTGCGAATCACCTTGCGCAACTGCCAGGCGTGCTCGAGGCAGCGCGGCCGGCCGACGTGCTTGTCGCCGCCCAGCACAACCAGCGACGGGAAGCCGCTTTGCGCCGTCTGGTCGGCATAGGCCAGGCAGAACTCCAGCGAGTGCTTGGTCGTCAGGAACGGGATGATCTGGTGGCGGCCGACGGTGTCGCCGAGGTTGTTCACCAGGTGGCGCAGGTTGTTTTCTTCCTGTGCGCCCACCGCGCTGTCGGTCACCATCACGCGCACGTCGTGGCGCGTCAGCGAGCGGATCGCGTGGTAGGTGTCAATCCACGCGTCCATGCCTTCCGCCGACTCGAGCTCCGCCCTGGGCGGGCGAAGCTCGACGGCGATCACGCTGGTGGACTCGCGCCGAAGCAGCGAGAGGTATGAGGACAAGCCTTACTTCTGTTCCTTGATCTTGTAGCCGGCCGGCGGCGCGAACAGTTCGGCGGCGAGCGCGCCGGTTTCCACCGACGTCACGGTGGTCGTGCTCGTGATGTTGCCCATCTTCGCCATCATCCCGGCCATCGGGCCGTCGCCGCTCATCTTGATGCTCATCTCCTGCTCGTACGGGATGCCGCCGGTGGCGGCGAGCTCGCGATACATCTCGGCCATCGCCTTGGCCTGGCCCGGCGAGCCCTTGGCGCCGCGCGGGTCGCTGAAGATCCAGCCCTTGTCCAGCGCGCCCTTGTAGAACGCGATGTACTCCGCCGTGCCGGGCGCGCCCTTCACGACCCACATCGGCCCGGTGAGGTTCACCGTCATCTTCATGCCGTCCTTGCCGCCGACGGTGGTCGGCATCGCGATCGACATGTCGTAGCCGCTGGCGGTCTTGCCGGCAATCACCTTGGTCTGGCCGTTGGCCTTGACCGACGCCTTCATCCCGCTGGTGTCAACGCTGGCCGCCAGGTTGGCGCCGAACGCCTGCATGTCCCACGCGTCGGCTTCCTTCTGCTTCGAGTCGAAGGAGTAGAGGCGCTGGTTATCGACGTCGAAGATCATCGTGCGGGTGGTGTCGCCCATCACGGTGTCGGTCCGCATCTTGTTGCCCTTGATGTAGGTGACCGTCTGCATGGTGGTGGACATGCCCATGCCCTTGCCGCCGCCGGTGGACTTCACCGTGACATCGGCAAACGAGGGGACCGCAAGGCCAAACGCGAGGAGAGCCGCGAGGATGAACCGTTTCATGTCTGTCATCTCCAAGAGGGGGTACTCATTATAGGCCCGCCGAGGGGTCAGACCCCTCGGCACATCACACTCGGGGTCAGACCCCTACTGCGGCGACGACGTGGTGGTGCGCGGCTTGGCGGCCTTGCCCCACTCGTTCGCCCAGTTCAGCATCTCCGCCACCGTGTGCAGCACCGATTCGCGCGCCACGTAGCCGTGCGCCTCGTACGGCAGCGTGACGTAGCGCACCGTCGCGCCGTGGCCCTTGAGCGCGCGGTAGAAGCGCTCCGACTGGATCGGATACGTGCCGGCGTTGTCGTCGGCTTCGCCGTGCATCAGGAGGATCGGCTCCTTGATCTTGTCGGCGTGGTTGAACGGCGACATCCGCGCGTAGAGCTGCGGCACTTCCCAGAACGTGCGCTCCTCGTTCTGGAAGCCGAACGGCGTCAGCGTGCGGTTGTAGGCGCCGCTGCGGGCGATGCCGGCGCGGAAGATGTCGGAGTGCGCCAGCAGGTTCGCCGTCATGAAGGCGCCGTAGCTGTGCCCGCCGGCGACCACCCGATCCGGATCGACAATGCCCATGGCGGCGGCCTTGTCGACGGCGGCGCGGGCGCTGGCGACGAGCTGCTCGATGTAGGTGTCGTTGGCGGTCTCGCCGGCGCCGACAATCGGCATCTTCGGGTCGTCGATCACCGCGAAGCCCTGCGTCAGGAACAGCATGTGCAGCGTGCCCCAGCCGGGCGTGGTGAAGCGGTCCGGCGAGCCGGTCACCTGGCTGGCCATCTTCGGATCCGCGAACTCCTGCGGATACGCCCACAGCAACGCCGGCAGGCGGCCCTGCGCGGGCGTCCAGCCCGGCGGCGTGTGAATGGTGGCGCGCATCTGCACGCCGTCGGGGCGCGTGTAGGTGACCATCTCGGACTTGACGCCCTTGAGCGGCGGCGCCGGGTCGGCGTAGTTCGAGATCGGCCGGCGGGAATTCGACTCGCGCCCGCGCACGAAGAAGTTGGGCGGCTCGTTCCGCGTCTCGTAGCGCGTGATGAACTTCGCCCCATCGTCCGACAGCAGCCCGAGCACCGTCTCGTAGCCGCCGTCTTCGGTCTGGAAGATCCGTTCCTTGGCGCCGGTCTTGATGTTGACCTTGTCGAGGAAGGGATGATCGCCTCGCGGCGACGAGCCGACGCCGGTGAGGTAAACCGTGTCGCCGGACTGGAACAACGAGTCCACGCCGGACGATCGCGGCTGGCGAATCGGCGCGCCGGCGTTGGCATAGGCATCTTCGGAGCTGCGTTCCCACAGCTTGCGCAGCGGCCCGCCGGGCGTGTCGATCACCGAGGTGCGCACGGCGCGCGTGTCGCGGTTGCCCTCGTTGATCCAGGCGGCGCCGGCGGTGGTCCAGGTGATGTTCTGGAAGCGGTATTCGGTGCGGGTCATCTCCACCGGGTTGAGGGCGAACGGCGCCGCCCACGTCATCACCTTGTCGCGCTGCGGCACCGTGGCTTTCGGGTCGCCGCCGTCGAGCGCCTCGGCCCACGCCACCGTTGCCGGCAGCGTCGGGTGCCAGCGCCAGCTGCGCGGGCCCGTCAGCACGCCGTTGCGCGGCACGTCATCCGCGAGCGGCAGGTCGGCGATCACCTTCACGAGCGCGCCCCGGCGATCCCAAATTTCAGCCATGGTCGGGAAGTCGTCATAGCGGACCAGCCACGAGAACGGCCGCTTGATCCGCGTGACCAGCGTGAACTGGCCATCCGGCGAGGGCCGGAAGTCCGTGTAGATTGCGGGCCGGCCGAGCGGCGAGCGCTGGCCCGTGGCGGCATCGACGGTGGCGAGCTGGCTGGTGCCGTAGTACTCGAACAGCGCCTCGTCTTGAACGCTGGTCAGCATGTCCTGCACGGTGGGCGTCGGCGCCACGCGTCCGCGGCTTTCCTGGACGTTGGGGCCGGTGGGCGCTTCGGGCGGCGCCGCGGTTGCTGTTGGTGAAGGCGCACAGCAGCGAACCGCCGTCGCCAATCCAGTTGCAGGGCGCGCCGAACACGGCGTTCAACTGCGCCGGGGTCACGGCCTTGGCCTGGCCCGTGGCGGTGTCGCCAATCCACAGCTCGACGCCGTTGTCGCGCATGTTGGTGAAGGCGAAGCGGCGGCCGTCGGGCGAAAATCCAATCCACGACAACACCGGCGACGCCGGCAGCGTCACCTTCCGTTCGCTGCTGTCGGCGACGAGCTTGAGCGTGAGGTTGCGGTAGCGCGTGTTCGACCGGTGCGGCGCGTTGGTCTTCGGGTTGATGCGCACGCCGGCCAGCCGCAGCATGGGCTGCGCCAGTTCGGCAATGGTCGGCATGCTGGTGCGCTCGAGCAGCGCCACCACGTCGCGCGCCGGGCTCAGCTCGGCGGTCGGCGGCGGCGGCGCGTCGAGGATGTCAACGATGACCTTGGGCGGCACCAGGTAGCCCGGCGCCGCGGGTGCCTGGGCCAGCACCGCAACCGATCCAAGAGACACGAGGGCGGCGATGGCGAGGAGTCGATCACGCATTGAGGGTTCCCTCCGGAACGCCCGATTCTACCGCTTGTCCTCCAGCAGAGGTTCGACCTCGCCGGCGGCGCGCCCGGCGGCGCGGCCGGTGGCCCACGCCCAGGCAAAGTTGTGCCCGCCGATCGGGCCGAATGCGTCCAGCACTTCGCCGCAGAAGTAGAGGCCCGGGCAGCGGCGGCTTTCGAGCGTGCGCGGCTCCACCTCGTCCAGCGCCACGCCGCCCCCGGTGACTTCCGCCTTCTTGTAGCCTTCGTCGCCGGTCACCGGCAGTTCGTACGAGGTCAGGCGGGCGATGAGCGACAGCCGTTCGGTGCGGCGCAGGCCGCTGCTCCGCCGTTCAGGCGGAATGCCGGCCTCGATCATCAGGCGTTCACCGAGGCGCGAGGGCAGGTGACGCGCGAGCAATGCCGAGATCAGCGCGGAGGGCGCGTCGAATTCGCGCTCCCACGACGCCGAATCCAGTGCCGACCACTGTGCCCTGATCGCCGCAGACTTGTCCGCCGAGGATTCAACCAGGGCCGCAGATGACGCAGATGACGCAGATCTAGATGCGCGCGTCACGACGTGCGAGATGTCCAGCACGCTGGGCCCACTGTAACCGCGATGCGTGAAAAGAAAGCCGCCCGAGGTTTCAACCGCGCGCGTCCCCAGTTTGGCGCGCAGGCGCACGTCCAGGGACACGCCCGACAGCGCCGCATGTCCGGAGGCAGGCGAGCCGACGAGCGGCGTGAGTGCGGGGTAGGTGTCGATCATCCGGTGGCCCAGCGCTTCGGCCACGCGCAGGCCCGTGCCGTCGCTGCCGGTGGTGGGCACCGAGAGCCCGCCGGTCGCCACCACCACGCGTGAGGCTTGCAGGTCCCCGGCGGAGGTCGCGATCGTGAATCCCCCTGGCGAGACCTTGAGGTCCGTGACGGTGGTGTCGAACTGCATCCGCACGCCGCGCTTGCGCGCGAACGCGACCAGGCCGTCGCGGATGTCGCGGGCGCGGTTGGACCTGGGGAATAGCTTGCCGGACCCGGCCTCCAACGCGAGGGGAATGCCGAGGTCACCCTCGAAGAACGCGCGCTGCTCGCGCAGCGGCCACGAGCGCAGCATGCCGCGCAGCAGATGCGCGGGCGAGTCGGTGACGAAGCGCTCGGGGGCCAGCACCGACGGCAGCACGTTGCAGCGCCCGCCGCCGCTGATCAGGATCTTGCGCCCGCCGTCAGCGGTGCGTTCGATCAGCACGACGTCGGCGCCGTTCGCCGCCGCAAACGCCGCCGCGACCAGGCCGGCCGCGCCGCCGCCGATGACGGCCACAGATGACGCGAATCTCAAATCAGGGCCACAGATGACGCCGACAACACAGAAATCAAAAGGTCTTTCCCCGTCTGAAAACGTGACGCCGTCAAGCAGTTCCGCCCCGTCAGGCAGTGCCGCCCCGGGGGGTTCTAGAGAAGCGCCCGCGAGTAGAACAGATCGTGGTCGCCGGGAGGGGCGATTCCGGCCAAGCGCACGATCGCGGCGACCTGCGCCCAATGGCGCACCTCGTGGAGGGCCATGTGGAACAGGAGCTTGCGCGGGGTCATCGGATAGGTGCCGGACTGCACCGCCACGTCACGCGGCGTGACGGCATCTTCCGCGGTCAGCGTCGGCAGGTAACGGTGCAGCGCGTCACGGCCGCGGGCGGCGTAGTCCCACAACCCGTCGATGTCGCCGGCGGCGACCCCGCTCTGGGTCGGCAGTTCCTGACCCTGGAGGCGCAGCGTGTGGCGGACCTCGACGAGAAAAATGTGGTCCACGAGCGAGCCGACCGTCGGGAACCGGCCGCCGGGCTGCATGGTCAGGTCGAGCGCGGCCGGGCTCGCCTTGAACCACGGCAGCCACTGCGCGCGCTCTTCCGCGGTCCAACCGAGCAGTTCGTCGAGCGTGATTGTGTGCGTCATCGGCGTGTAGACCTAGTCGCCATTCCCGTCAAGCAGTGCCGCCCCGTCACTATCGGAAGAGGTCGTCGATCGGGACGATGGTGATGGGTCCGAGGTTGAGGGCGCGAATCGGCCCCTCGATCACCTTGCGATCGCCGACCACCACCACCGCCATCTTCTCGGGTTGAACGTAACGCGCCGCGGCCCGCTGCACGTCCGCGGCGGTCACGCCGGTGACGCTCGGCACGAAGTTGCTGAACGTGGTGTCGGGCAGGTTGTAGACCACCAGCTCCTCGAGCTTGCGCGCCATGTCGCCGGTGGTCTCGAACTCCCCGGGGAAGCCGAGCGCCACGTAGTTCTTGGACTTGGCCAGTTCGTCGGCCGGCACCGGCGAGAGAATCCCGTCGAGCTCGTTGAAGAACTCCCGCAGCGCCTCGGCGGTCTTGTCGGTCTGCACGCCGGCCGTGGCGAGAAAGGGGCCGGCCGACAGCCGCATGTCGAACCCGGAGCTGGCGCCGTAGGCGTAGCCGTTCTTCTCGCGCAGGTTCTGGTTCAGCCGCGAGGTGAACGATCCGCCGAGCACCGTGTTCAACACCTGCAGCACGGCGTAGTCGGGCGTCGATCGCGGCACGCCGACCCAGCCGATGCGAATCTGCGATTGCGCGGCCTCGGGCTTGTCCACGAGGTAAATCTGGCGCTTGCCCAGCTGCGGCGCGGTCGGCACTTCGGCGACGAGCGCGGCCATGCCCTCCGACCGCCACGCGCCGAACGCCTTCTCCAGCATCGGCAGCGCCGCCGCCGGAGTCAGGTCGCCTACCACCAGCAGCGTGGCGTTGTCGGGCCGGAAGTGCGCGCGGTAGAACGCCTTGAGATCGTCAACCGTCAGTGACTCGATAGTGGCCGGCAGGCCGTTCGCCGAGGTCCCATACCGATGCGTCGGGCCGTAGACGATGCGAGGGAAGGCGAGCTGGATGAGCGCGGCGACGTTGTCGCGGGCCTGCAGCAGGCCGGTGAGCCGTTCCTTGCGCATCCGCTCGAGCTCGGCCACCGGAAAGACGGGCCGCAGCGCCACGTCCGACATCAGCGGCAGCGCGTCGGCCAGCTTCGACACCGGCACCGACATGCGCACGGCCGAGAAGTCGAACGAGCTGGTCGTGGACAGGTTGGCGCCGAGGAACTCGATGGCGTCGGCGAGGTCGAGCGACGAGCGCGTGCCGGCGCCTTCATCCAGCATGGCGGCGGTGAGGCTGCCGACGCCGTACTTGCCGATGGGGTCCGCGGCGCTGCCCGACCGCACGATCAGGTTGACCTGCGCGAGCGGCACCTCGTGGTGCTCGACAATCCACACCGCGAGGCCGTTCGACAGTTTGTGCTTCTGGATGGCGGGCAGCTTGAGCGACGGCGCCGGGCCAATCGGGGGCGGCTGCCTGCGGTCCGGCTGTTGCGCCGCCAGCGTGATTGACGCCGCCAGCACACCGAAGAGGATCAACGCGCGCTTCATTTCTGGTCTCCCGGAACGACGCTGAGCTCGACCCGTCGATCTTTCGGCAGGTAGCGATCAACCGCCGCCTGCACCTCCGCCGCCGTCACGGCGCGGTAGCGCGCCAGGTCCTTCTCGAAGTAATCCGGCGTGCCCGCCGCCTTGAAGTAGGCGTTCAACTGATCGGCCTTGCCGTTGACGCGCTCCATGTTGCGGTAGAACGAGGCCTCGGTCTGGTTCAACGCGCGGGTCATCTCGCGGGCCGCCGGCGGCGCCTTGCGAAGGGTGTCCAGTTCCTCGTCGATCACGGCTTGCAGCCGGTCCAGCGACTGGCCGGGCCGCGCCGTGGCGATGATCACGAAGTTGCTGCCGAGCGCCTGCGACTGTTGGAACGCCGCGACGTCCTGCGCGATCTGCAGGTCGTACACCAACCGGCGATAGAGCCGCGAGTTCTTGCCGCTGCTGAGCAGGTTGGCGATGATGTCCATGGTCGCATCGCCGGGCTTGAGCAGCCCGGGCGTGTGCCACGCCATGTACAACCGCGGCAACTGCACGCGATCGGTAATGGTCTTCTTCTTGACGCCGTCGAGCACGGCGCTGAGCGGCTCCAGCGGCGGCACCGGCTTGCCGCGCGGCACGTCGTCAAACCACTTCTCGACCAGCTTGCGGGTTGACGCGATGTCGATGTCGCCGGCAATCACGAGGCTGGCGTTGTTGGGGACGTAGTAGGTGCGGAAGAAGCGCGCGACGTCTTCGAAGCTGGCGGCGCTCAGGTCTTCCATCGAGCCGATCACCGGCCAGCTGTACGGATGCGCGGGCGGGTAGAGCAGCGACGACAACTCGACGAACGCCTGGCCGTAGGGCTGGTTGTCCACGCGCATCCGCTTCTCGTTCTTCACCACGTCGCGCTGGCCGTCGACCTTGCCGGGCGCCTTGTCGTCGAGCAGGAAGCCCATGCGATCCGACTCGAGGAACAGCGCCAGCTCGAGCGCGTTGGCCGGCAGGTCGATGTAGTAGTTGGTGCGGTCGGTGTTGGTGGAGCCGTTGTTGTTGGCGCCCGCGGCCTCGAGCCACGTGTCGAACGACCCTTCGGGCACGTGCATCGAACCCTCGAACATGACGTGTTCGAACAGGTGCGCGAACCCGGTGCGTCCGGCGCGCTCGTTGGCCGAGCCGACGTGATACCAGACGTTGACCGTCACCACCGGCACGCTGGTGTCGCGATGGAGGATCACGTTCAGGCCGTTGGGCAGGGTGAACTGCGTGTAGGGCACCGTCAGCGCGGCGGTTTGCGCCTGGAGGGAACGCTCGATGCCAATCGCGGGGCCACCGGCGAGCACGAGGATTGCCGTGGCCAGGGCCAGTGGTGTGCAGGTGAGCCAGCGCGTCATCCGCCAAGTCTAGCGCACGCTGCGGAGGGCGCGTGCGCGCCCCCGCCACTCGTCCCAGCCCGGCTACGCCGGCTTCTTCGGCTTCGCCAGCATCTCGTTGGCGGCCTCCGAAATGGCAACCACCGCCGGATGCTTGAGCCGGCGTTCGACTGAAATCGCGAAGTACCGCTCGCGCACCGCGTCGATCCGGCCGGCCGGCACCACGCCGTACTGGCGCATCACTTCCTTTTCAATCACCGTCGGCGCCACGAACAACCCCGCGCCGGCCTGCCCGAACGTGGTGAGCAACGCGCTGTCGTCCACCTCGGCGACGATGCGCGGACGAAGATTGTTCTCGTCGAACCAGTTGTCGAGCGCGCGCCGCAGCGTCTTGCCGTCGGTGGGCAGCAGGAACGGCGCGCCGTCGAGCGACCGCGGGAAGTTCTTGCGCCGCGGCGCCGCCAGCTTGGCCGTGCCGAACACCGTGACCGGCGTTTCTCCCAGGGCGTGGCTGAAGGCCTTGACCTTGATGGCCGGCGACATCGGCGTGTCGGCAATCACCAGGTCCAGCGCGTGGGTGGCCAGCTCCGTCAGCAGCCGCTCCGGGGCGCCGTCGCGGCACACGATCTGGACCGGTTGCGGCAATCGCAACGCGGGCTCGAGCAGGCGATACGCGATGATCTTCGTGACTTCATCCGCCACCCCGACCTGGAACCGCATGGGCCGTCCCGTGGGACGGTCCTTGAGGGTGTCCATCAGCTCGCGGCCGATGCTGAAGATGTCGTCGGCGTAGCGATAGACGACGCGGCCGACGTCGGTGAGGACCAGGTTGCGGCCTGCGCGCTGGAAGAGTTTCTCCCCGAGCTGGTGCTCGAGCGCGCGAATCTGCCCGCTGATGGTCGGTTGTGCCAGCCGCAGTTCCTCGCTGGCGCGCGCGATGGTGCCCTGGCGCGCGACGGTCCAGAAGTAAAGCAGGTGGTGGTAGTTCAGCCACTCCATGCAGGGTCTACGATATACTTTCCGTTTCCATCGTGACTGACAAACCACTTGTAGCGGTCATCATGGGCTCGACGTCCGACTGGGAGACGATGAGCCACGCGGTCGAAATGCTCGAGCGCTTCGGCGTGCCCTACGAAAAACAAGTCGTCTCCGCCCATCGCACGCCGGTGTGGATGGCGGAGTTCGCGCAGGGCGCGGAAGCGCGCGGCATCCAGGTGATCATCGCCGGCGCCGGCGGCGCCGCGCACCTGCCCGGCATGGTCGCGTCGCACACCGTGCTGCCCGTGCTCGGCGTGCCCGTCAACAGCGCCGCGCTCCAGGGCCTCGACTCGCTGCTGTCGATCGTGCAGATGCCAGGCGGCATCCCCGTCGGCACGCTCGCCATCGGCAAGCCCGGCGCCATCAACGCCGGCCTGCTCGCCGTGAGCATTCTCGCCACCACCCGTCCCGACCTCCAGGAGCGCCTCCGCGCCTTCCGCGCGGAGCAGACCGCGAAGGTCCGCCAGGACACGCTGCCGTGAACCATCCCGTGCTGCCCGGCGCCACGATTGGCGTGCTTGGCAGCGGCCAACTGGGGCGCATGCTCGCCCTCGAGGCCCGGCGCATGGGCTACCGCGTCCACACGCTGTCGCCCGGCGTCGACACGCCCACCGGACAGGTGGCGGACCTTGAAGTCAGCGCCGAGTACGACGACCTCGAAGCCATCCGCACCTTCGCCCGCGGCGTCGACGTGATGACGTTCGAATTCGAGAACGTCTCCACCGACGCCGCCGACGCGGCCGCGGAGCTGGTGCCGGTGCGGCCGGGCGGGGCGGCGCTGCACATCACCCAGCAGCGGGCGCGCGAGAAGGGCTTTCTCGCCGACCGCGGCTACCCGGTGGCGGCGTTTGCCAAGGCCCAGTCGCTCGACGAGCTGGCGATCGGCCTTGGCATCGTCGGTCTCCCGGCCATCGTCAAGACCGCGGCCTTCGGCTACGACGGCAAGGGCCAGCACCGCATCGATCGCATCGAAGACGGCGAGCGCGTGTGGGGGCTGATCGGCCACCAGGAAGCGATCATCGAGACCGTCGTCGACTTCACGCACGAGATCTCGGTGGTGGCGGCGCGCGGGCTCGACGGCGAGTTCGCGCACTATGGGGCGATCGAGAACATCCATCGCCATCACATCCTCGACCTGTCGGTGAGCCCCGCCCGCGTGCCGCAGGGGATTGCCGGCGAGGCCGTGCACCTGGCGCACCGCGTGCTCGACGACCTCGGGTATGTCGGCGTGTTGTGCGTGGAGTTCTTCGTCGCCCGCGACGGCCGGCTGCTGATCAACGAGATTGCGCCGCGGCCGCACAACTCGGGCCACCTCACCATTGACGCCTGCGTCACCTCGCAGTTCGAGCAGCAGGTGCGCGCGGTGTGCGGGCTGTCGCTGGGCGACACCGCGCAGATCAAGCCGGCGGCGATGGTCAACCTGCTGGGCGATCTGTGGATCAACGGCGAACCCGATTGGGCGGCCGCGCTGGCGATATCGGACGTGAAGCTGCACCTGTACGGCAAGGGCGACCCGCGCGCGGGCCGCAAGATGGGACACATCACCGCGCTCGGCGACACGGTGGATGAGGCGGCGGCGAAGGCCCTCGCGGCCCGGGATGTGCTCTGCTGAACGGTTCTGAACGGTTCAGAACGGTTCCGAACGGTTCTGAACCGTTCTGAACGACTAGAATCACTCCGTGCTGCGCTTCGGGCCGTTCCAGATTGATCCGCGCACGTGGACTCTGGTCCGCGATGGGCAATCGGTCGAACTCTCTCCCCGCCTCGTCGAGATCCTCGGCCACCTCGCAACCCGCGGCGGCGAGATCGTCACCAAGGACGAACTGCTCGAACGCTTCTGGCCGGGCGTCAACATCACCGACAACACGCTGACCCGCGCGGTGGCGGACATCCGCAAGGCGCTGGGAGATTCCGCGTCGGAGCCGGCCTACGTGCAGACGCTGGCGCGGCGAGGGTATCGGTTTGTGGGGGCCTCAGGCCCGCCTTCGCGGCCGGAGGCCGCTTCGGCGAGGTCTCGCCGTAGCTCGCCAGACGGTTCGCGAGCGGAGGCGGACGCCTCAGGTGCGTCGGGTGAAGAGGATCCCTTCCAGGCCTGGGAACAGGGACGTCTTGCGCTCGAGTCTCTCGATCTCTCGCGGCTGGATCAGGCGATTGCGGCCTTCGAGCGCGCGGCCGTGGAGCTGCCATCGTACGCGCCCGCGTATGCGGGGCTCGCCAACGCCTACATGCTGCGCTTCGAGACCACGCGCTTCAGCAACATCCCCGACCGCGAGACGCTCGACCGCGCCATGACCGCGGCGCGGCGCGCGTGCGCGGCGGATCCGGCGCTCGGCGAGGGCTGGGCGGTGCTCGGCTACCTGCTGGCGGCCACCGGGCAGGTGGCGGAAGGCCAGGCCGCGGCGCGGCGGGCGACGGCCCTCGAACCCGGCAACTGGCGGCACCACTTCCGCCTGGGCTACGTGACCTGGGGTGAGGAACGCCTGCGCGCCGCCGACCGCATCATCGAGCTGATGCCGGCGTTTGCGCCCGCCCACATGCTGTCGGCCATGGTGTTCGTGGCCCGCGGCGCGCTGGCCCGCGCGGAACAGGAAGCGACGCGCGGCGCGGAGATTCAACGCCAGAGCACGGGCGACCACACGCCCATTCCCGCCGCCGGCCTGCACTGGCTCAAGGGCCTGGTGTTGTCGGCCCGCGGCGAGCCGCAAGCGGCGCTTCAGTGCTTTGACGATGAGATTGCGGCGGGGACGGATGGGCACGTCTACGGGCGCGAGTTCATCGCTAACGCGCGGGTCGCCGCCGGCTTCGTGCGGCTCGAACGCGGTGACGCCGAGAGCGCCGCGGACAGCTTCAGGCAGGCGCTCACTGACACCCCGCGCCACGCGCGGGCCACCCTTGGCCTGGTGGCCGCGCGCATCAAGTTGCGTGAGCTGCGGTCATCGGCAGACTCGTTCGCGCCGGTCCGCAAGGTGATCGATGAACTGGTCCGCGGCGGCCGCCAGGTTGAGGCCGCGCTGGTCGCCGCCGGCGAGCAGTGCATGCTCGGCCGCACGCTGGAAGCGGTGGAACTGCTCGATCGGATGCTGGCCGACGCGCCCACCGGCCCGGCCGGGTGGATCATTCCGGTGGACCCGATGCTGGCCGCCGTGCGTTTTGCCCCGGGCCGGTCGAAGCTGCTGGCCAAACTCGCCGCCCGCGCCTCCTGACAATGTCCTCCGCTCACCATTTCTCACCTCCTACTCATCGGCGGCTCAGGACTTCCGCCCCCTCTCGCCGCCACGATGGCTGTGGAGGCTGTCATGGTGAGTCTGCTGATTGCAACGTTCGTCGTCGCTCTGGCCGGTCCGCAGGAGGCGCAGGCACCTGCGCCCATCACCGCTTCGGCTGAAGCGCAAGCGTCGGCCAATGCGTCTCCGGCCGATGTCTGGCCGGCGGATCCGAACCCGACGCGCCTCTTCTTCGCGCCAACCGGACGTTCGCTCGACCAAGGCGAGGCCTACTTCGGCGTCTACGAAGTGCTGCTGCCCTTCGTGCAGTACGGCGTGACGGATCGGTTTTCGATCGGCGGCGGCACGCCGCTCGTGTTCGGGTTTGGCGGCGATCAGCCGTTCTGGTTCACGCCGAAGTTCCAGGTCGTGAAGGGACGTTCGACCGGGGCCTCGGTGGGCGTGCTGCACTTCGTCAACATGGGCGACGCCAGCGTCGGCATTGCCTATGCGGTGGTCACCCAGGGCAACCCGGACTCGGCCGTCACCATCGGCGGCGGCTATGCGTATGCGAGCGCCGACGAGAGCCGCGCCGGCGCGCCGGTGGTGATGCTCGGCGGCGAGAAGCGGGTGTCGAAGCGGTTGAAGCTGGTGACCGAGAACTACTGGTTCAGCAACGCCGGGCTGCTGAGCGGCGGCCTGCGCTTCATGGGCGAGCGGCTCTCGGCCGACCTCGGAATGGTGTCGCCGCTTGGCGCCGGCGAATTCGTCGCGTTCCCGATGATCAACTTCGTGTGGAAGATGCGATGAGCCTGCGGGATATCCGGCGGCGTGAAATTGCCGTTCTACTTCGCCGGCGTCAGGATCAGGGTTGACACCGCCGGGCCGGGCAGGAACGGCGACGGCTCGCCGTTGAGCCACGCGCGGTACTGATCGCCGTAGTGCGGCGACAGCGGATGTCCGCTCTGGCCCGTCGGCACGTGCAGGATGCCCTCCTGTTCGCGGCCCGGTGACACCGCCATCCGTTCCGACGGTCCGGTGCGGGGCGCCTGCGCGCGCGGCGTGTAGACGTCGCCCGGCAACGGCTCCTCGGGCATGTTCATGTAGCGCCCGAACCAGGGAATGGCCGCCGCCAGCGGATGCAGGAACTGGGTGCGATTGACCTCGCCCCACTTTCTGTCGGCCAGCCGGCGTCCGCCGTCGGTGAGCTCCCCGATCGCGCGATCGACCGCCGACAACATCCACTCATCCCAGGACTTGAATTTCGGATTCAGCAGGTGCGCCGGACGTTCGGTCACCAGCTGCCACACCGGCCCCTCACCCCGGAGCGATCGCGTGTAGTCGAACGCTGGATCGAGCGCCGCCGCCGGCGCGGTGAGCGTCGTCATCACGTCACGCACGAACGTGGTGCGGAACTGGCGCACGAGGCGATAGGCCACCGAATCCGGAGAGGCGCGGCCGGTCCAGGTGGTGTCGACCAGTTGCCTGAACTCCGCGCGCGGGCCGGTGCTGCTCGATGCGAGCGTCGCCAGCAACAGGGTTCGCCACCGCTCGAGATAGAGCGCCTTGTCTTCGAGCTGGATGGCGAGCATGTCCTTCGGTGTCGCCTTGTCGAGCGAACGCAGCCGATCGCGAATCAGCCGCGCGCGAATGCCGTCGGCATACCCGCCTTCGCCGATGGTGGCCAACATGGCGTCGCCAACCACCGGCGCGTTCGCGGTCCAGATGCGGCCCTCTGCTGGATCGACGATACGCGGGAACTCGGAGGGCGAGAGATAGCCATCCCACCTGCGCGTGCCATCGGCCCAGGATTCGGGCGTGAAACCGTCGAAGCCGACGCGGCGCGGAATGGCGCCGCCGATGATCCACGCGATGCGCCCGGTGTCGTCGCCCATCGTCACGTTCTGGTTCGGCATGCCGAGTCCGGCGATGGCGCCGAGCAGGTCGTCCACCGATCGCGCGCGCTCGGGCCTGGTGATGTCGGACGCGAGCGTCGCCGCGTCGTGCGCGATCCAGTGCTGCGCGTAGTCGCGGCCGTGAGCGTCCTTCCACACGACGGGTCCCCACATGGTCCAGCGGACGGGAACGATCGCCGATTCCGCGCCCTTGATGGCGATGGTCTCGCGGAACACGTCGAACGGCTTCGGGCCGCCGGGTGTCAGGTACTTGCCGGGGTCGCGCGGATCGGGCTCGATGCGGACCAGGTCGCTCCAGTCACCGCCGGTGTTGGTGAAGCCCCACGCGACGTGCCCGTTGCTGCCCACCACCATGCTCGGCAGCCCGGGCAGCGTGACGCCGGCGATGCTCTGCGCCGCGCCGTCGGCGCCCGGGAACGACAACACCGCGCGATACCAAATGATCGGGACGCCGATCGACAGGTGCATGTCGTTGGCAATCAGCGCCACACCCGACGCGCTGTGCGCGCCATCCACCGCCCAGTTGTTGCTGCCGATGATGGCCGCCTCCTCCGGGTCAAATGCTTGCCACGGAATCACGGAAGCACTGAAACGGTTTTCTCTTTCCGTCTGGGTTAGAGAATTGACTCCGTGCTCCCGTGTATCCGTGGCCTGCAGTTTTCGCAGATCGAAGACCTCCGGCCCGGGAATCGGGGGCCGGGCAATCGCGCTCCCCACAACCGGGGTCTCCCATTCAGAGCCGGCGGCGGCGACAAAGCGGAACATCGGCTCGGGCAGCGCGTCGCGCATGGCGCCGATGGTTTGTTCGAACAGCGCCTGGCGTCCCTGCAGCGTGTTGAACATCGCCAGCACGGTGAGAATGGTGTCTTCGGGCTTCCACGGCTCCGGCGTGGCGCGCAGCACGAGATATTCCGGCGGCGCCGCGCCGAGCCCGCCGAGCCCGGCGTTCACGCCTTCGGCGTAAGCCTCGAGCACGGCGCGATAGGCGGGCTCGGTCTGCTCCACCGCGCGGTGCGCGACGTCGCGGAGGCGATGCACGCGCGCGTCTTCATCCAGCGCGAGCGCCCGCGCACCGACCAGCGCCGAGAGCTCCCCGGCGGGCTGGCGCCGTTGCAGATCCATCTGGAAGAAGCGGTCCTGCGCATGGACGAAGCCCAGCGCGCGCGCCACGTCGGCGCGCGAGTCGCCGACGATGGTGGGCACGCCGAGCGCGTCGCGGTCCACGCGAACCGGGGAGCCGAGGTTGGGAATGGCCGATGCCCCCTCAACCTGCGGCAGGCTCGCCCGCAGCTGCGACCGCGCGTATACGCCGCCGGCGATCACGAGAACGGCCAACACAACCAGGGAGGCGACGAGAAATCGAAGTAGTCGGCGCACGGGCTGATATTACCTCTGGGTCCGTCCGGTGTTTGGAGACCTGTCCCCAATCATCCCTAAGTGTGATTTTCTTGACCTGACCCCAATCATCCCCAATCATCCCATTCTGATCGCAAGGGGCGGATCGCGGGCGGGGCGGCCGCTGGCGTAACTTCAATCCATGATGCAAAGTGAAGTTGTGACCCGCACGCAAGGCACCCTAGGCACCTTAGGCACCGGCGTCGCGGGGGCGCTCGATCCACGGTGGAAATCACTGTCAGAGCGCGACCCCACTGCCGATGGCACCTATTTTTACGGCGTGACTTCCACGGGAATCTACTGCCGCCCGAGTTGTCCGAGCCGGCGGCCCCGGGCCGACCGGGTCCGCTTTTTCGATACCACGACCGCGGCCCGGCAGGCCGGGTTCCGCGCCTGCAAGCGGTGCCGTCCCGACACCGTCGGGCTGGCGCAGCCGGGCGTCGAGGCGGTCCGGCGCGCCTCCGCGTATCTCGCGACCCATGCCGATCGACAGGTGACACTCGGCCAGCTCGCCCGCGTGGCGTCCATGAGCCCGCATCACCTCCAACGCCGCTTCAAGGCCATTGTCGGCTTGTCGCCGCGGGAGTTCCAGGCGGCGGTACGCGCCGGCCGGCTGCGGACGAGCTTGCGCGACGGCCGTGACGTGACCACGGCGATTTACGAGGCGGGCTACGGATCGCCCAGCCGCGTCTACGAGGCGGCGCCCACGGGCAAGGGCATGACGCCGTCGCGGTACCGCCGCGGCGGCGCCGGCATGAACATCGGCTACTCAACGGTGTCGAGCCCGCTTGGGCAGGTGCTGGTGGCGGCGACCGACAACGGCGTGTGCGCGGTGAAGCTCGGCGGCAGCGACGCCGCGCTGGTGCGGGACCTCCGCCGCGAATACCCGGCCGCCGAGATTCACGCCAACCAGCAACCGCGAACCGAATGGGTGAAGGCCATCGTCCAGCACCTGCGCGGGACGGCACCGTCACTCGATCTGCCGATCGACGTGCAGGCCACGGCCTTTCAGTGGAAGGTGTGGCGCGCGTTGCAGCGGATCCCGTACGGCGAGACGCGGGCGTATGCCGAGGTGGCGAAGAGCATCGGCCGACCCACCGCCGTGCGTGCGGTCGCCCGCGCCTGCGCCACCAACCCCGTCTGCCTCGTCGTCCCCTGCCACCGGGTCGTGCCGACGGCCGGCGGGGTCGGCGGGTACCGCTGGGGAACGGAGCGCAAGGCCCGGCTCCTGACGGCGAAAAGACGGCGCACAAAGCAAGGTGCCTAGGGTGCCTACCGGGGTCTAGGGTGTCTCGGGTGCGCGCGCAACGAGCACCAAGGCATACAGATCTGCGCATCATGGCACCCCAGGCACCCCTTAGGCACCTTAGGCACCTTAGCGAGTCGGAGGCACGCTAATATCTACCCGTGCCTTCGACTCGCTACGGCATCTCCCCCTGGCTTGATGCCGTTCCCGTCAAGAAGAGACGTGAGTTCCCCGCGTTTCGTGACGTCATCACTTACCCGGTCGTCGTGGTCGGCGGCGGCATGTCCGGCGCCATGGCCGCGCAGGCCTGCGCGGCGGCGGGGATGAAGGTGATCCTGCTCGAGGCCGGGCGCATCGGGCAGGGCGGGAGCGGGCGGGCCACCGGCCTCATTTCGAGCGAGGCGAGCGGGTCGTATCGCGAGCTGGAAGCGCGCGCGGGGAAGCGGGCGGCCCGGGCGTTGTTCGAGCTGACCGAGAAAGCGCCGCGCGAGCTGGCGGCCGCGGTCAAGCGCCTCGGCATCAAGGCCGGACTCGAGCTGCGGGACGCGGTGCGCACGCTGCCCGAGGGCGGCTCCGACAAGATCCTTCAACGCGAGCTGGCCGGCCGCAAGGAAGCGGGCCTGACCGCGTCGTGGATGTCGCCGGCCATGGTGCAGCGCCAGGCCGCGCTGGCCTCCGCCGGCGCCCTGAAGCTGCCGGATTGGGGCTTCGTGGATCCCTACCGGCTGACGCTCGGGTTCCTGTCGGCGGCCATCAAGAAGGGCGCCAAGGTCCACGAGCGATCACGCATTTCCAGGATCACGTTCAATCGCAAGAACGCCACCGCTTTCCTCGAGGGCGGCGGCGCGATTACCACCTCGAACCTGATCATCTGCATCGGCGAGCCGACCAGCCTGTTCAAGCCGCTCAAGAGGCACTTGCGGCACGAAGACCGGTATGCGGTGCTGACCGAGCCGCTGCCCGCGGCCGTGCGCGCCGAGCTGGGCCAGCAGGCGGCGCTCCTGACCGACACCGAGTCGCCGGCGCATCAACTGTGGTTCACCGCGGATCATCGGGCGCTCTTCACCGGCGCGGATCAGAAGCGGCCGGCGGATCGGCTGAGGGACCAGACCCTTGTACAGCGGACCGGCCAGCTGATGTACGAGCTTACGCGCATGTATCCCGCGATTTCCGGCGCGGTCCCGGCCTATGGGTGGGACGTGCCGCTCGCGCATCCGGTGGACGGCGTGTTGTATGCCGGCGCGCACCGGAATTTCCCGCACCAGCTGTTTGCGTTCGGCACGTCGCACGATCCGGCGCGGGCGTTCCTGGCCAGCCGCATCATCCTGCGGAGCATCCAGGGCAAGCCGGAAAAAGACGACGTGCATTTCTCGTTCGCTCGAAACCTGTAGGGGAGAGCACATGGCGGACTCAGGCATCTTTCGCATCAACCCGCTGCAAGGCTGGCAGCGTGACGCCATCCTGAAGGCCGCGCAGTTCGTTCGCGAACGGTTTGGCAACCCGCCGGCCGACGCGGCAGCCAAGGCGGCGCACGACGGCCTGCTGGAGGTGCTCGACCCGGCCCGCCGCACGGTCAGGATGCAGCGGGAGATGAGCGAGGCCACGCGCAAGGCCGCCCTCACCGAACGGGCCGAACGCCGGGCCCGGGAGCGCCGGGCCAACGACCGCCGCAAGGCCAACCTGGGCCCCCCGTCCGGGGTTGGCGAACGCCGTCGGGGCGAACGCCGTTCCGGTGAACGGCGCAGCCGCAGCTAGACAGTTCATCCCAGGAATTGCCGGCCATCCGGGAACCCGGATGGCGGCAATTGCATCAAAAGCCCATGTCCAGGTGCCTGGCACCACTGGGTCTATACTGGCTGACTGAACTTCGTTTCTCTTCCTTGGAGGCGTTACTCCCCATGCTCCGCATCATTTCGGCGTTTCTCCTGAGCCTGGCACTCGTGTCGCCGGCGCTCGCGCAGTCCACGGCCATCAACGGCACCATCGAAGGCACGATCAAGGACGAACAGGGCGCGATGCTGCCCGGCGTCACCGTGACCGTGGTCAACATCGACACCGGCGACCAGCGCGTCGTGGTGACCAACGAGCGCGGGCTCTACCGGGCGCCGCTGCTCTCGCTTGGAACCTATCGCGTGAGCGCGGAACTGCAGGGCTTCCGGAAGTTCGAGCAAACCGGCGTGTCGCTGCGCGCCGGCCAGACCGCGGTCATCGACCTGCAGCTCACCGTGGGCGCGCTGACCGAGACGATCACGGTCACCGCCGATGCGCCGCTCGTGGACCTGGCGAAGATCGAACAGGGGCGCACGCTGAGCGAGGCGGAAATCAAGACGCTGCCGCTGACCTCGCGCAACCCCTACAACTTCGCGCTGCTGCAGCCGGGCGTGGTGGGTTTTGAGACCAACGAGTTCGGCGTGCCCCGCATCACCGCCAACGGCGCGCTGCTGCGCGTCAACTACCAGGTGGACGGCAGCAACAACACCCAGAAGGACCGCGCCGGCCTGCGCCAGATGCCGATGTCGGAGGTGATGATTCGCGAAGTGAAGGTCGTGACCAGCGGCTACGCGCCGGAGTTCGGCCAGACCATGGGCATGGTCTACAACGCCATCACGCCGTCGGGCACCAACACGTTCAAGGGCCAGGGCAGCTACCGCATGCAGCGCCAGTCGATGGTGGAGATGCCGTTTTTCGCCGCCGCCAACGCGGTGAAGCCGCCCACCGACGTCAACGTCTACACGGTTGACCTTGGCGGACCGCTGGTGAAGGACAAGACGCACTTCTTCGGCGGCTACGAGCACACCGAGCGCGACCTGTCGGGCCTGAGCGTGATCACGATCTCGCCGGCCAACCAGGCGCTGCTGGGCCTCACCGAGCCGGCCTACATGCCGCGCGGCCTGAACACCGAGTTCGCGATCGGCAAGATCGATCACCAGTTGAACAGCGCCAACCGCCTGTCGGTGCGCTACATGTTCTTCGACAACTTCATCACCGCCAACGTCGGCGGCGGGCTGTCGTCGGTGCAGCGCGCCAACGACTTCGCGGACCGCCAGCACTCGACCGGCGCGCAGTTGATCTCGACGATCGGCTCGAACATGCTCAACGAGTTGCGCGTCCAGTACGCGACCCGCGCGCAGAGCCGTGCGGCGAACAAGGAGTCGGGCACCGGCCCGGCCATCAACGTGACCGGCGTGGCCAATTTCGGCGGCTCGGTCGCCAGCACCCAGGACGTCGGCTTCGGCTTCACCCAGAACGTCGCCCAGGTGAACAACAGCACGACGCTGATGCGCGGCAGCCACGCCTTCAAGGCCGGGTTCGACCTGCAGTTTGTCGCCGACACGCGCACCGCGGCGCCCGCCCAGCTTTACACCTTCCCGAATGCGGCGGCCTACCTCGCGGCGCGCGACGGCTCGAACCGCCTCGGCTACACCAGCTTCACGCAGTACTTCGGCCTGCCCGACCTCGAATACAACACGGCCCAGTACGGCCTGTTCGTGCAGGACGACTGGCGGGTGTCGTCGGACTTCAAGATCCTCTACGGCGTGCGCTACGACCTCTACGGCGTGCCCGACGGCGACGCCAACGCGCCGCTCACCACGTCGCGCAAGTTCCCGACCTCCAACAACAACTTCGCGCCGCGCCTGGGCGCGGTGTGGACCCTCGGCAGCGAGCGCAAGACCGTGCTGCGCTTCAACACCGGCGTGATGTACGACCAGACGCTGAACGCCATCTACGAGCAGGCGCTGCAGAACGATGGCACCAACGCGCGCGCCTCGGCGTCGTTCACGCCCACCCAGGTTGGCGCCCCGGTCTTCCCGGCCGTGCTCAGCGCCGGTTCGGGCGCGACGCCGAACCTCGCCTGGACGGTCGATCCCGACTTCAAGGTGGCGCGGTCGTGGCAGAACAACGTGCAGTTCGAGCGCGCCATCGGTGATCACTACTCGGTGGCCATCGGCGGTTCGTACGTGACCGGCTACAACCTGCCGGTGGTGACCAACATCAACGTCATCAACCCGGCCTCGACGCTGCCTGACGGCCTGGCGGTGTTCAGCACGGCGGTGAACTCGAGCACGCGCCTCGATCCCCGCTACAACGTGATCAACAGCGTGCAGTCGCCCGGCGACTCCACCTACAAGAACATGACGCTGCAGCTGACGCGCCGCACCTACAAGGGCATCGGCTTCGACCTCGCCTACACCCTCGGCAAGAGCGAAGACAACGCCCCGATCACCGGCGTGCTGTCGGTGCAGGGCGACCCCGGCCGTACCGACATGACCAACCTCGATCGCGACCTCGGGCCGAACGCGCTCGACCAGCGCCACACCTTCGTCGCCAGCGTCGTCGCCATGCCGCAGTTCGAGCGCGGCGGCGTTGCCGGCGCCATCCTCAACAACAACGTGTTCGGCATCGCCATCCAGGCGGCGAGCGGCATCCCCGTCAACCTGCGCAGCAATCGCGAGCTGAACAACGACGGCACGGCGAGCGACCGCCCGGCCGGCGTCGCCCGCAACTCGCTGACGCTGCCGTCACGCCAGAACGTGGACTTCCGCTACTCACGCAAGTTCCGCATTCGCGGCGCCATGGCGGCGGAAGTGATTGGCGAAGTGAAGAACGTCTTCAACACCGAGCAGGTGTCGGGCGTGAACGCCACGATCGTCACGGATTTGTTTGGCGCGCCGACCGGCCCCCTGCCGGCCTCGGGCAAGGACCTGACGCCGACGGGCGGCTACGAACAGCGCCAGTTCCAGTTGGGTTTCAAGTTCACGTTCTAGTTCGTAGCCAGTAGCCAGATGCCAGTAGCCAGTAAGCCAGCGGCCAGGAAGACCAGAGTCATTCTGGCTACGGGCTACTGGCGACTGGCTACTTTCGTTTTGAGGTAGCAATGCGCCGCACGTCTCTCTTCCTCGTCATTCTCGGCATCGCCGTCTTTTCCGCCCACTCGACCGCCCAGCATCAACTGGTGCCCGTGTCCCAACTGAAGGGCGCGCCGGCGCTCGACCTTGCCCTTCGCAAGCTCGACACCGTGGGCAACTTCATGATGAGCACGGCCCACCCGGACGATGAGAACAACGCGATGCTGGCGTATTTCTCGCACGGCAAGGGGTTCCGGACTTCGCTGGTCACGGCGACGCACGGCGAAGGCGGGCAGAACGAGATTGGCCCCGAGCTGTTCGAGGCGCTGGCCGTGCTGCGCACCGAAGAACTGGCGGCCGCGCATCGGTTTGACGGCGCGGACCAGTACTTCACGCGCGCCATCGACTTCGGGTTCTCGTTCAGTGTCGAAGAGACGCTGGAGAAGTGGGGCCACCAGGACATCCTCGGCGACTACGTCCGCATGATCCGGACGATTCGCCCCGACGTGATCGTCGGCTTTGTGTTCGACGGCGACGGCGGCGGCCAGCACCACCAGACCTCGTCCCGGCTCACGCTCGAGGCGTTCCGCGCGGCCGCGGATCCCGGGAAGTTCCCCGAGCAGATCAAGGAGGGGCTGCGCGCGTGGCAGCCGAAGAAGTTCTATTACACGGCCGGCTTCCCTTCGACTCGCGCAGACGCTCGCTCAGGGCAAGCGGCCGCACCCAATGCGCCGCTTGTGGAGGCGCCGACGATGCTCCAGTTCGCTGGGGGTGATTCGTTCGATCCGGTGCTCGGCCGCACTTACAACGAGCTGGCGGGCGAGGCGCGCAGCATGCACAAGTGCCAGGGCATGTCGCAGCTGTTGCCGGCGCCGGCGCCCATGACCGGCGGCGGGCCCATGGGCCCGGGCGGCGTTCGTAACTACCGCCTGCGCGACACGGTGCTGGCTGGTGGTGTGGGCCGGCAGGAGCGTGAAGTGTTCGAAGGCGTCGACACCGGCCTGCGCAGCCTGCTGGCGTTTGCCGGCGCCAATGCTCCGGCGGAGTTGGGCGCGCGGCTCGACACGATTGGCGCAACCGTGGCCGATGCGCGCAAGGCGCTGGCCGCTGGCGGGACCAATGCCGCCGTGGCGCCGTTGGCGCGCGGACTGCGGGCGCTGCGCGAGTTGCGCGCGGGCCTGGCCGCGATGGGCCTGAGCGACGATGCCCGGTTTGAGATCGATTTCCGCCTGGCGCAGAAAGAACCGCAGTTCTCGCAGGCACTGATGCTGGCCGCCGACGTTCGTCTCGACGCGCTGGCACAGGATGGCCTCGTGCCGGCAGGACAGGGCGTGGCCGTCAACCTGATGGCAGCTAATCGCGGCACCACCGCCGTCGCGATCGAAGCAAAGGTGAACGGGCTGATCGGTGGCGGCAATCCGCCCGCGGCCGTCGCGGCTTGCAAGGGTGAGCTCACGAAGGGCGGCACGCAGAACTGCTCGGCCGCGATGGCGGTTCCGGCCGATGCCCGGCTGACCGCGGCGCACTTCCACACCGGCACCCAGGGCGCGCGCTACGTGTTCGACGCCGATGTCCCGTTCGGTTTGCCGTTCCGCCCGACCCCTTACACGGCGACGTTCACCATGACGGTGGAGAACACGCCGTTCTCGATCACGTTGCCCATCCAGGCGCGATCGGAGCGCGACATCTTTGCCGGCGAGAAGCGCCAGGAGATTCACGTGGTGCCCGCGTTCTCGGTGGCGACGACGCCCGGCACGGTGATCGTGCCGTTGAAGTCGGCGACGCCGGTCACCAAGGATGTGCGCGTCACGGTGACCAACCACTCGAAGGGCGCCGCCAAGGCCGACGTCACGTTGGACGTGCCGCAGGGCTGGCGCGCGACGCCACCGTCGCAGCCCGTGACCTTCTCGCGCGAAGACGAGTCGGTGACGGTGCGCTTTGCCGTGCAACCGCCTGCCGCGTCGGTGCTCGCGGTCGCGGCCATGAAGCCGGGCGGCAACCAGTTCAAGGTCAACGCCGTCGTCCGCAGCTCCGAGGTGGCGTCCGGCTTAAGCCGGACCTTCACGCAGGGCTACCAAGTGGTCGAGTATCCGCACACGACTCGTCGTCATGTGCTCACCGCTCCGCAGGTGGCCGTGAAGGCGCTCGACGTGAACGTGAAGCCGAACCTGAGCCTGGGCTACGTGATGGGCGTCGGCGACGAGGTGCCAGCCGCGCTGATCCAGTTGGGCGTCAAGCTGACGTTGATCGATCCTGAGGAACTGGCGTGGGGCGATCTCAGCCGCTACAACGTGATCATGACCGGTGTGCGCGCCTACGAGCGGCGCGTTGACCTGCGGGCCAACAACCAGCGGCTGCTCGACTACGCCAAGGCCGGCGGCACGGTGATCGTCCAGTACAACAAGTTCGAGTTCAACGACGCGCAGTACGGCCCGTTTCCGGCGAAGGTCGGACGCGAGCGCGTGACCGACGAAAACGCGGAGATGAAGCTGCTGGCGCCGCAGCACCCGGTGTTCAACTCGCCCAACGTGATCGGCCGCGCCGACTGGGCGGGCTGGGTGCAGGAGCGCGGGTTGTACTTCCTGGACGAAGCCGGCCGCGACCGGCAGTACACCGACCTCATCGAGTTCACCGAGCCGTTCCCGTACAACCAGGGCGTGAAGCGGGGCGCCCTCGTCGAAGCCAAGGTCGGCCGGGGCCGCTGGATCTACGTCGGCCTGGGCCTGTGGCGTCAGTTGCCGGCGGGCACGGATGGTGCATTCCGGCTGATGGCAAACCTGATCAGCCTGGTTCCTTGAACCGGAGTTCAGGAGGGAAACCAGGTTTTCTCCTGAACTCTTGATTAAACCCCACGGGCGGGCGGGTGGTCCAAGTGCCTATGTTCCCGGAATTGCACGCGGCAGCGCTGATCACGCTTTAGTGATCACCGTCACGGAGCCGTCGTTGGTCCGGGTGTCAAAAGTTAATGGAAGAGCTCGCGTCCGCCGAGATATTGTAGGCACACCAAATGCTCGAACACATCCTGCGTCGCATGGGGTTTGGCGCCAATCCTGCGGAACTCGCCGCCTGGGCGGGCGTCCCCATCGATACGGTGATCGATCGCCTCCTGAACTACGAGTCGGCGACGACCGATCATGACTCGAAGATCGGGCGGCCGGAGTACGTGGGCATCACCACGTCCTCCGGTAATCCGTTTTCCCCAAACACATTGATCAACGATGCGCGGCAGCGCTGGCTGTTTCGCATGATCCACTCGCAGCGCCCGCTCGAAGAGAAGATGGCGCTGTTCTGGCACAACCACTTCGCGACCGCGTATTCCAAGCTCGCGGGCGCGGTGGGCCAGGAGCGCGCGACGCGGTTGATGGACAACGATCCGTCGAGCCTCGAAGGCAGTCAGGCCGGCCAAATCCAGGTGCTGCGCCAGTACGCCACCGGCAGCTTCCCCGGCATGCTGATGGCCATGGCGAAACACCCGGCCATGGTGTATTGGCTGGACAGCCAGCTGAACACGCGGACCCGGCCCCAGGAAAACTTCGGCCGCGAGATCATGGAGCTGTTCAGCCTGGGCATCGGCAACTACACGGAGCAGGACGTGTATGCCGCGGCCCGCGTCTTCACCGGCTTCAACTGGCAGCTCGTCGGCGACCGCGCCAGCACGACGGCCAGCTACTACACGTTCCTCTACCGGGCGGCCGACCACGACACCAACGCCAAGACCTTCACCTTTGCCATCTACCCGGACGGCGGCAAGACGATACCGGCGCGCGCGGCGGCGGCAGGGGAACAGGATGCCCTGGATTTGATCCTCGCCCTGGCCCGCCATCCCGCGACCGCGCGACGGCTGGCCACCAGGCTCTACAAGTTCTTTGTCAACGAGACGTCCGAGCCCGACGCGGCCCTGGTCAACGCCATGGCCAACGCCTACCTGGGGAACAACTACAACATCAAGGCGGTGTTGCGGACGTTGTTCCAGTCGTCGCAGTTCCGCGATCCCGCCAACTTCTTCCAGCGCTACTCGTGGCCGATCGAATACGTGGTGCGCGCGATCAAGGAAACCGGCTGGGCCGGGTTCACCGTCAACAGCGCCATGAACCCGCTGAGCAACATGGGCCAGCAGCTCTACGAGCCGCCCGACGTCAACGGTTGGGAAACCGGTCCCGGCTGGATTTCCACTTCGTCGATGCTGTCGCGAATGAACTTCTCGGCCGCGCTCGCGCAGAACCAGCGCTTCAACCTGGCGCGCGACGCGCAGCCCTACCGGCAGTCGCCGGATCGCGTCCTCGAATACATGCTCGCGCGCTTCCCGACCATCGGGTTCACCTCGACCGCCACCGTGGCGATGTCGGAGTACCTCCGGTCTACCGCGTGGACCGGCACCGACGCGCAGCTGCAGCAGAGGGTTCCCGGGCTCACGCGCCTGATCGTCGGGTCCGGCGAGTATCAGTTCAACTAAGGCCGCAGATGACGCAGATGACGCAGAGAACGGGAAACTAGGGGACGACATGTCTTTCTCACGACGACAGTTCGTCAAGGGCGGCGTCACCGCGTTCACCTTCGGGTTCGCGGCACCACAGGCGATTTGCGACATCGCCTTCGCGCAAGGGTCCGCGGCCCGCAACCTCGTGGTGGTGTACCTCAGCGGCGGCAACGACTCGCTGAGCACGATCATCCCGTATCGTGATCCGAACTACACCACCCGGCGGCCGACCATTGCGATTCCGGCCGCAGACGTGCTGCAGATCGGCGCCGACGCCTCTGGCGTCGAATTGGGCTTGCACCCGCGATTGACCGGGCTCAAGTCCATATTTGACGCCGGCCGCCTGGCGGTGATCCAGCGCACCGGCTACGCCAACCAGAGCCGCTCGCACTTTACCGGCTTCGACATCTGGGGAACGGCGAACGTCACGAACACGTCCGGCACCGGATGGCTGGGCCGCTATCTGGACCTGACGCCGCCGCCCGTGAATCCGCTGGTGGCTTGGAACACCCAGCGTGAGACACCGCGGCCGCTGATGGCGCGGCTCGTGGGCGTGCCGGCCATCACCAGTCCAGCCACCTACGCGTTCTCGGGCGCCAACTCAGGCGCCGAGGCCACCTACGAGCGCACGGCGCAGACACGCATCTCGTCGCACATCCCCGTCGATCGTCCGCACCTCGCGTTTGTGAACTCGACGACGCAGGCGGCGCTGAGCACGCTGGACCGGGTCGCCACCGTGGCCACCTATCGGCCGGCCAACACCTATCCGACCAACGGCTTCGGCCAGGCGCTGACCGCGGTCGCCGGCGCCATGAACAAGCAGATCGGCACCAAGGTGTTCTGGGTGCAGACCGGCGGCTTCGACACGCATGCCTCGCAAGGCGTGAACCAGGGCTCGTATTTCAACCTGATGGCGACGCTCAACGACGGCCTCAAGGCCTTCTACGACGACCTGAGCGCGCAGGGCCTGTTGAGCAGCACGCTGGTGCTGGTGTATTCGGAATTCGGCCGGCGCATCACCGAGAACGGCAGCCAGGGCACCGACCACGGCGCCGGCGCCAACATGATGGTGCTCGGCGGCGGCGTGCGCGGCGGCCTCTACGGCACGGCGCCGAACCTGAGCACCGACCCGGCCAACCCGACGCTCGAGAACAACGCCGGCGACGTCAAGTACGAGACGGACTTCCGATCGGTCTACGCAAAGATCCTGGACAGCTGGCTGGGATCGAACTCGGTCACGATCCTCGGCGGCGATTACCGGGCGGGCGCGCCGAACATCCTCTGATGTCATTTCGCGTACTTGGCCAACGCATCCCGCCACGCGGGCACCGGCTCAGGTGCTCCAGTCTTCCCTTCGAACACGATCTGTCCCGTCCGGTAGGCGGTGCCGTAGAACCGCTCGTTCGCATCGCGGTCCTGTCGAATCGTTGAACCGTTCAGCGTCACGCCGGCGAACAATCCGCGCGCACGCGAGTAGCTGAGGATCTGCGCCCGCATCTGGATGTCGGTGGACGCGCTGGCCTCCCGGCCGAGGGGTCCCGCCGCCACCGAGGCGTCGGCGCCGACCTTGAACTGGTTCTTCACCAACTGCTCGAGGCCGCGCTGGTTGTTCACCACCAGGATGAGGTCGATGGCCTGGGCGCCGAATTGCGCGCCGATGCTGCCGCCGGTGATGGTGAGAAACGCCGGCGCCGACCAGCCGCCGGTCTTCTTGTCGCGGACGCTGAGAATGCCGTGCCCGCGCTGGCCGCCGACGACGATGCCGCCCTTGATCAGCGAGGGGAACACGGCGATGCCTTCCGCCTTCTCCATGATGGCGCGCGGCACCGCCTTGTCGCCCGCCGACATGATCTCGTCGAGGACGATGGTGGCGTCGGTGATGCGCTTGACCTCATCGGAGGTTTGCGCGGCGAGCGTGGTGAGCGAGAGCGCGACGATGGCGAGAGCTGTTCTCATGATTTGATCCTACTGCGCAGGGGTCAGACCCCTCGTTGACGGGTAGAGCGGAGTCAGACCCCTCCTGTATCGGACCGGGTCAGGCCCCTGCGGCTAAAGCCCCAGGCTTCGCAGCGCCGGCTCGAGCGCGCGAAACACGAAGCGAAACCCCATTTCCTCCGCGGCGGCCGGCACCACCCGCTGCCCGGTCAGCAGCATGCTCGCCATTTCGCCGAGGGCTATGTTCAAGACGACGGCGGGCGCCTGAAAGACGGCGGGCCGCCTGATGACGCGCGCCAGCGTCCGCGTGAAATCGCGGTTGGTGACCGGCGCCGGCGCCGTGGCGTTGAACGCACCCATGGCCCGGTCCGCGGTGGCGAGCCAGGCGACCATCGCCACCCAGTCATCGACGTGGATCCACGGCATGTACTGGTCGCCTGGTCCCAGCGTGGCGCCGAGCCCGAGCTTGAAGGGCACGATCATCTTCTTGAGCGCGCCGCCGCTTTTGCCGAGCACCATGCCGGTGCGGAGGAGGACGAGGCGCGTGTTGGCGGGGACCGCGCTCGCCTCATGCTCCCAGTCCACGCACAACTGGGCGAGAAAATCCGGCCCGGGCGGCGTGCGTTCGGTCACCGGCTCAGCGCCGCGGGCGCCGTAGTAGCCGACGGCCGATCCGCTGATCAGCGTCTTTGGCGGGCGCGCGCACGCGGCCATGGCGCGAACAATGGTGCGCGTGGCGTGGAGCCGGCTGTTGCGCAGTTCGGCCTTGCGCGCGGTGGACCAGCGTTTGGCGGCGATGCCTTCGCCGGCGAGGTTGATGACGACGTCGGCGCCTTCGAGGTGCGCGGCCAGTTGGCCGGGGGAGCCGCCTGGTGGCCAGGGGATGTCGCCTGGCTGGTGGTCCGGGCGTGGCGATCGCGTGAGGTTGAGCACACGGTGCCCCTCGCGCTCGAGATGCGCCCGCAGCCTGGTGCCGAGAAAACCTGAACCGCCCGCGACAACGATAGTCATGCGCTGCACTGATTGTATGGAGGGATGAACCTGGTCAGCTCGCCAAATCAAGGATGAGCTGGAAACTGGCGGATTTCGTCACTTTGAAACCAATCTCTTGACAGAGGGTCCATGGCCGTCATTAACTAACCAGTTAGTTTACATGAAGGCTCGAACCAAGACCCGGCCAGACACCCGCAACGCCATCTTTCAGGCGGCCGCCACGGCCTTTTCATCGCGGGGCTTCGACGGCGTCGGCGTGGACGACATCGCCAGGCAGGCCAAGGTCAACAAGGCGATGATCTACTACCACTTCGCCGACAAACTGGCGCTCTACCGCGCGGTCGTCGCCGACATGCTCAACACCGTGGCGGCCAGCGCCGTCGCGATCGCCGAATCCGGGCAGTCGCCATCCGACAAGCTCAATCAGTTCATCGAGAACTTCGTGCGCCTCGCCGACCAGCGCCCGTGGTTCCCCACGCTGATGCTGCGCGAGATCGCGGAGGGCGCGCCGCACCTCGACCTCGACACGCTGGCCGCGATGAAAGGCGTGTTCGCGGCGTTCGGTCGCATCCTCGCCGAGGGCGCTGCCGCCGGCACGTTCCGCCCGGTGCATCCGATCCTGGCCTACACCTCGATCGTCGGACCACTGCTGATGAACGCCGCGCGCGAGCGCATGGCGGCGCAACCGGGCCGATCGCAGTTGCCAATGTTCGTTGACGTCTCTCACGCTGACCTGATCGCGCACAGCCAGTTGACGGCGCAGCGCATGCTCCGACAGGGATGACGCCGAGATCACACCAGGGCCGCAGATGACACAGAGATCACACCAGGGCCGCAGATGACACAGATTACGCAGATGACGACGATCACACGACTAACCCTGATCCCGATCCTGACGCTTGCCATCGGCTGCGCGGAGCAAGCGCCGACCGATCGCATTCGCGTGTCGGGACACGTCGAAGCCACGGAAGTGCGGCTGGCGCCCGATGCGGGCGGGCGCGTCCTCACGCTCACGGTGAAGGAAGGCGACCGCGTGCAGGTGGGGCAGACCGTGCTGACGCTCGACACCCGCGACGTCGCGCTCGCCATCGATCGCGCGAAGGCGGAGCAGGCCGCGGCCGACGCGCAGCTTCGCCTCGTGCAGGCGGCGGCGCGGCCCGAGGACGTGCGGCAGGCGGAGTCCCAAATCGTCACCGCCCGAGCCGACCAATCCGCCGCGACCTCGGAACTCGCGGCCTCGGCACAGGACCTCGACCGGTTCGACAGCCTGCTCAAGGCCAACTCGGGCTCGCGCAAGCAGCGAGACGATGCGGCGACGCGCAGGGATGTGGCGCGCGACCGCGTCGCGGCGGCACAGAGCCGCGTGCGCACCGCCGAAGAAGTGCTCGCGCGCGTGCGCGCCGGCGCCAGGCGCGAAGAAGTGGACGCCGCGCGGGCGCGGTTGAACGTGGTCGGCGCGCAGATCGCCGCCCTGGAGAAGACCCTGGGCGACGCCACGCTCACGGCGCCGGTCGGCGGACTCGTCACCGAGAAACTGGTGGAAGTCGGGGAGGTCATCGCGCCTCGCGCCCCGGCCATTGTGGTCGTCGACCTCGATCACGCGTGGGCCGACGTGTTCGTGCCGGAGCCGGTGGTCCCCCAGCTGCGCATCAGCCAGCCCGCCATGGTGTTCACCGACGCCGGCGGCCCGGGCATTGCCGGCACCATCACCTACATCTCACCGAAGGCCGAGTTCACGCCGCGCAACGTGCAGACGGCCGAAGAGCGCTCGAAGCTGGTGTACCGCATCCGCATCTCGGTGGACAACAAGGACGGCGTGCTGAAGCAGGGAATGCCGGTCGAGGCGGAAATAGTGCTTCGCTAGTAACCAAGGTGCCTAGGGTGCCAACACAACCATGAACATGGCCATCGAGTTCGCCAACGTCAGCAAGCGCTACGGCGCCGTGGAAGCGCTGCGCGGCGTGTCGTTCAGCGTTGGGCGGGGCGAGATGTTCGGGCTGATTGGGCCCGACGGCGCCGGCAAGACCACCGCCATTCGCGCGATGTGCGGCCTGCTGCACGTGGACGCCGGCCAGATCCGCGTGCTGGGCAAGGATCCGGTCAAGGATCACCGCGCCATCACCGGAACGGTCGGCTACTTCTCGCAGCGCTTCAGCCTGTACGGTGACCTCAGCATCGACGAGAACATCGCGTTCTTTGCGGAGATCCATGGCGTGACCGACTACCGCGCGCGGAGGGACCGCCTGCTTGAGATGACCCAGCTGACGCCGTTTCGCGGGCGGCTGGCGGATCAACTCTCCGGCGGCATGAAGCAGAAGCTCGCGTTGGCGTGCACCCTCGTTCACGAGCCGCAGGTCATCCTGCTGGACGAGCCGACTACCGGGGTTGACCCCGTGTCGCGCCGGGAATTCTGGAAGCTGCTCTCGCAGTTTCTCGCGCAAGGGATCACCATCCTCATGTCCACCCCCTATCTGGACGAGGCCGAGCGTTGCAGCCGCATCGTGCTGCTGCACGAGGGCCGGGTGCTGGCACTGGACGAGCCGGGTGCCCTCAGGTCGAGCCTGCCCGGCACGCTGCTCGAGGTGCTGGTGGCGTCGCCGGCGGAGGCCCTGGTGAAGCTGAAGGGCCCGGGCGGCGTGAAGCACGCCCAGGTGTTCGGCGACCGCCTGCACGTGTGGAGCGACCGCGACACCCCGGCCGGCGCCGAGGCCGACCTTGCGGTGATCGCCAGCCGCACCAACGTCCACCCGGACGGCGTCCGCGCCATCGTCCCCTCGCTCGAAGACGTCTTCATCGCGAAACTCGATTCTTCAAGAGAGACCGCCGCATCATGACGCGCACCCTTTCCGCATTCGTGCTCCTGACCCTGTTGCCGCTGCCGCTCCTCGCGCAGCCCGCGCCGATTCGGCTGACGCTCGCCGACGCGATTGCCCGCGGCTTCGAGACCAGCCATCGGCTGGCCGAAGGCCGCGCCCGCGAGCAGGGGGCGCAGGCCGCGGTGCGGGGCGCGCAGGCGGCGGACCGGCCGATCGTGTCGGCCTCGGCCGGCTACTCGCGCACCAATCACGTGCCGGAGTTCGCGTTCGTCCAGGGCAGCGTGCGCCAGGTCGTGTATCCGGACATACCCGACAACGTGGTGTCGCGGATGTCGTTCCAGTGGCCGATCTACACCTCGGGACGCGTGGACGCGCTCGAGCGTGCGGCCGCCGCGGAGGCCCAGGCGATTGCCGCCGACATCGACACCACCCGCGCCGACCTGCGGCTGGAGATCGTGCGCGCCTACTGGGCGGCGGCGACAGCCCGCGAAGCGGTGCGGGTGCTCGAGGAATCCACCGCCCGCGCCGACGCACAGCTGCGCGATGCCCGCCAGCGCTTCGACGTCGGCCTGGTTCCGCCCAACGAAGTGTCGAGCCTCGAGGCGCAGCGGTCACGGGAGCAGGCGCAGTTGATCGAGGCCAGCAACATCCGCGAATCGACGCTGATCGACCTGAGGCGGCTCGCCGGCGTGGATCCAGAGACCGTCGTCGAGCTGGCGGACACGCTCGATGCGGGTGCATCAGGTGCATCGGGTGCAATAGGTGCGCTGGTAACGGAAGCGTTCGCGCAGCGGCCCGAGCGTAAAGCGTTGGCGCTGCGGCTTGGCGGCGTTGAAGCGCGGCAGCAGGCGGCCATGACCGGCAACAAGCCCGTCGTCGCGTTCGGCGGCGGCGTGGACTACGCGAGCCCGAACCAGCGCATCTTCCCGCGCAAGGGCGAGTGGCAGGAGTCCTGGGATGTGTCGGTGAACGTCAACTGGCCGTTCTTCGATTCCGGCCGCACCAAGGCGCAGGTGGCCGAGGCCGCGGCCGCGGCCGCCGCCACGCGGGAGCGCATTGCGGAGTTTGATTCGGTGGTGTCCGCCGACATCCGTCAGCGGCTGCTCGACCTGGACTCCAGCCAGGCCATGGTCAAGGCGGCGTCGGACGCCGTCCGCAGCGCGGCGGAGGCGCGGCGAGTCGTCGGCGATCGGTTCGCCGCCGGCGTGGCCACCAGCACCGACGTGATCGTGGCGCAGGTGGCGATGCTCGAAACCGAGCTGGCGCGGACGCGCGCGCTGGCCGGCGTGCGGCTGGCCGAAGCGCGGCTGCATCGCGTGCTGGGGCGGCCATGACGGCGGACAAGGTCCGGCTAAAGCCGGACGCCACATTGCAGAAGCCGGACGCGACATCAGACACGCCAGAACATGTGGCGTCCGGCTTTAGCCGGACCGAGGATCTCGCCATCGACGTGCGCGGCCTGACGCGCAAGTTCGGCGACTTCGTCGCCGTGAACGATCTGTCGTTCTCGGTGAAGCAGGGCGAGATCTTCGGCTTTCTCGGCGCCAATGGCGCCGGCAAGTCCACCACCATCCGCATGCTGTGCGGGCTGCTCAAGCCGACCAGCGGCACGGCGTTGGTGGGCGGCGTGGACGTGAGCCGCGACCCCGAGGCGGTGAAGCGGCGCATCGGCTACATGTCGCAGCGGTTCTCGCTCTACGAGCCGCTGACCGTGGACCAGAACATCCGCTTCTTTGGCGGCATCTACGGGCTGTCGGGAGAGCGCTTCGCGGCGCGGCGCAAGTTCGTGCTGGCAATGGCCGGGCTCGACGGCCGCGAGAACACGCTCACCAGGGACCTGCCCGGCGGCTGGCGCCAGCGCCTCGCGCTGGGGTGCGCCATCCTGCACGAGCCAAAGATCGTGTTTCTCGACGAGCCGACCGGCGGTGTCGACCCGCTGTCGCGGCGGCGCTTCTGGGACCTGATCGGCAGCCTCTCGTCGAATGGCGTGACCGTGCTCGTCACCACGCACTACCTGGACGAGGCCGAGCACTGCCATCGCCTGGCGATCATCCACGCCGGCAAGCTGGCGGCCATGGGCACGGCGAACGAACTGAAGCAGGTCTTCACCTCCCGGCCCATCCTGGAGATCCAGGCGGCGCATCCGGTCGCGGCCATGGACGCGCTCGATCGCCTCGACAGCGTCGAGAAGACGAGCCTGTTCGGCACTGCCGTTCACGCCGTGATGCGCAGCGCGCAGACCTCGCCGGCCATGCTGGCCGCCGCCCTGGCCGGCGCCGGCGTGGACGTGCGCGGGATCGATCCGGTGTCGCCGTCGCTCGAAGACGTCTTTCTCGACGTGGTCGAGCGCGTGGGAGCCGCGTGATGGGCAAGATCCTGGCCGTGGGCTCGAAGGAGATGCGCCAGATCGTCCGCGATCGGCGGACGCTGCTCATCCTGCTGTTCATCCCCGCGTTCTTCCTGCTGCTCTACGGTTACGCCCTCAACTTCGACATCCGCGATGTCCGCCTCGCCGTCCAGGACCGCGACCGCAGCACGCAGAGCCGCAAGTTGGTGTCGGCGTTCGTCAACTCGGGGTACTTCAAGCTCGTGGGCTACGAAGACTCGGACGCGGCACTGGCGGGCCTGGTCGATGAAGGAAGAGTGCGCGCGATCCTGTCGATCCCCTCCGGCTTCGAGCACGACCTCACGCTCAAGCGCCCGGTCACGGTGCAGGTGGTGATCGACGGCGACAACGCCAATACCGCGTCGACGGTGTCAGGCTACGCGCGCACACTGATCGCCGAGTTCGGTGCGGTGCAGATGACCACCCGGAGCCCGGTTCCCGGATCCCGGCTCCCGGCCGTCCGCGTGGAACCCCGCATCTGGTACAACCCGCAGCTGCGCAGCGCGCTGTTCCTCGTGCCCGGCCTGATCGCCTACATCGCGATGATCACCGCCGTGGTGTCGACGGCGCTCTCGGTGGTCCGCGAGAAGGAGCGCGGCACCATGGAGCAGGTGCGGATGTCGCCGGTGGGGCCGGTCTCGTACATCCTCGGCAAGGCGCTGCCTTACCTGGCCATCTCGTTCACCTCGGCGATCATCATCGTGCTGTCGGCCATGGTCCTCTTTGACCTGCCGATGCGCGGCTCCTGGCTGCTCCTGTGCTTCTCCCTTCTCCTCTACCTCGTCGGCGCGCAGGCGCAGGGTCTGTTGATCTCGACGATCGCCGACACGCAACAGGTCGCCTTTCAGCTGGCGCTGCTGTCGTCGATGCTGCCGACGATGATCCTGTCGGGGTTCATTTTTCCGATCTCGAGCATGCCGCCGGTGGTGCAGGCCATCACGCACATCGTGCCGGCGCGTTACTTTCTGGTCGCGTTGCGCGCCATCGTGCTGAAGGGCGCCGACATCACGGCGTTCTGGCAGGACCTGGCGGCGTTGGCGATCTTCGCCACCGTGGCCATGGGGCTGGCGTCGCTGCGCCTGAGACGGGAGTGGGCATGAGGCGCGTGCTCCACTTGATGCGGAAGGAGATGCTGGAGCTCAAGATGGATCCGCGCCTGTTCAGCGTGGTCATCATGGCGCCGATCATCCAGTTGACGGTGCTCGGCTACGCCGCCACCACCGACGTCAAAGACGTGCCGATCGTGATCGTGGACGCCGACCGCTCGACCGAGAGCCGCGCCCTGATCCACCGTTTCGAGTCGTCTGCCAACTTCAAGATTGTCGGCATGCCGGGTTCGACCACCGAGATCGATCCCTATCTCGATCGCGGCGAGGCGTGGATGGCGCTGAACATACCCGCCAACTTCGGACAGGCGATGTCGTCCGGGCGGGCCAGCACGCTGCAGGTGGTGGCCGATGGCACGGACTCCAACTCCACCACCGTGGCGCTGGGCTACGCGCAGACGCTGATTGGCGGCTACGCGCAGGACGTGATCGCGGCGGCGGCGCCGGGTCTCCCCGTGGCGGCGCCGGTCAGCGCCGAGATCCGCGTCTGGTTCAACCCGCGGCTCGAAAGCCGCGACTTCATGATCCCCGGCATTGTCGCCCTGCTGTTGCTGGTGGTGACCACCAACCTGTCGGCGATGGCGATTGTCCGCGAGAAGGAGCTCGGCACGCTGGAGCAGTTGAGCGTCACGCCCCTCGCGCGCTGGGAGCTGATTGCCGGCAAGCTCCTGCCCTACGCCCTGATCGGCATCATCGACGTCGTCCTGGTGCTGGTGGTGGCGATCTACTGGTTCGAGGTGCCGATGCGCGGCAGCATCCCGCTGCTGTTCGGGATGTGCCTGATCTACCTGATGTCCACGCTCGGCCTCGGGTTGTTCGTGTCGTCGGTCTCGAACACCCAGCAGCAGGCGATGATGACGACCATCTTCTTTTTCCTGATGCCGATGATCTACCTGTCAGGGTTCGTCTTCCCGATCGAGAACATGCCGGAGTGGATCCAGCCGTTCACCTACCTGATTCCGTTGCGCTACTTCCTGGTGATTGTCCGGGGGATCTTCCTCAAGGGGGTCGGGATGGAAGTGCTCTGGCCGCAGGCGCTCGCCCTCTTCACCTGGGGAGCGACGGTCCTCGCACTCGCCACGCTCCGCTCGTCGAAACGGCTCGGATGATTTGGGGACCTTGCGATCTCGTGATCGGGTGATCTGGGACTCGAAATCTGAAGATCGCTGGATCTAGAGATCTGGATTCCAAATCACCACATCACCAAATCACCAGATCACGAAATCATCTGAGCCGCCCGAATCCCCTCGTCCTCGTCGACCAGGCTCAGTACCCAGGCTCCGGCGACGAAGAAGCCGAGGATGGCGATGATTGCGGCGTGACTGCTGCCGGTGATCGTCACGCTCAGCGTGAACACCAGCGGACCGAGCACGGTGGCGAACCTCTCCGCCACCGCGAAGAACCCGAAGAACTCTGCCGTGCGGTCCGCCGGCACCATGCGCGAGAACAGGGCGCGGCTGAGCGCCTGCGCCCCGCCCTGCACCGTGGCGATCATCCCCGCCAGGATGAAGAAGTGCGTGACGGTGGTCATGAAGTAGGCGAGCACGGTGGCCAGCGCGTAGACCGAGATGGCGATGAAGATGGCGCGCTTGGTGCCGATGCGGACGCCGAGCGACCCGAACAGGAACGAGAACGGGATGCCGAGAAACTGGACCATCACGAAGGCGGCAATCTGCGCCGTCTGCTCGACGCCGACCTCGGCGCCGTAGACCCCGGCCATCCGGATGATGGTCTGGATGCCGTCCTGGTAGAGCAGCATCGCGATGAACAGCAGGAACGCGTTCCGGTACTTCCGCACCTCGTGGAAGGTGGTGGCGAGCCTCGCAAAGGCCGCGACAATCGCGATCCCCGACTCCCCGTCGTGCTTGGCTCGAGTCTTGGGCTCTGGAACCTTCCTGAAGATGGGCAGCGAGAACACCGCCCACCACACGGCGACCGAGAAGAACGACGCCTTGATGGCAGGCACGGTGCCCGAGAACCCGAACCAGGCCGGCTGCAGGATCCACGCGAGGTTGATCAGCAGCAACACCCCGCCGCCGATGTAGCCCATGGCATAGCCGGCCGCCGACACGCGGTCGGTCTCCGCCGGCTTCGCCACGTGCGGCAACAGCGAATCGTAGAAAACGATCGATCCGGAGACGCCGAGGTTGGCGATGAAGAACAGCACCGACGCCAGGCCGATGTCGCCTTCGCCGATGAACACCATCGAGGCGCACGCCGACACGCCAACGGCGGTGCACCCGGCCAGCAGTTTCTTCTTGGCGCCGGTGTAATCGGCAAACGCGCCCAGGACGGGTGCCGAGATCGCGACCGTGGCCATCGACAGCGTGGTGACCAGCCCGAAGCGCGCGGTGGCCTCCGCCGGTGCGAGGCCGGCGGCGGCATAGGTGGCGTAGAAGCCGGGGAAGACGGCGGTGACGACGGTGGTGAAGAAGGCGGAGTTGGCCCAGTCGTACCACGCCCAGGCGCGCTGCTCAGGCGTGACCAGGCCCACGCGGGCCATTAACCGGGCGAACATCCGGGCACATCATAGCCGGATCAGGGATCAGCAGGACGCTCTTGGAGAAAGCCGTTGAGATGAGCTCATGAAGCGCACCGTAAGCGGTGCCGTTTTCTCCAAGAGCGTCCTGCTGATCCCCGATCCCAGACCTACTTGCGAATCGAGACGTCGCCGCTGAAGGTCTTCAGCCTGAAGTCGCCGTTGCCGCCGCCGTTGAGGGCGCCGCGGAAGTTGCGGCGGCTGCTGTTGCTGAGCGTGACCGGCAGGTCGCTCTCGAAGGTGCCGCTGAAGCTGTTGAAGTCGATGTTGCCGCGCGCGCCGTCGGGCAGGCGCAGGCGCACGCCGCCACTGAACGTCTTGATGTCGAGGTCGTGGTCGGCCCACTCGGTGGCCTCCACCGTGACGCTGGAGCTGAAGCCGTCGATGTCCTGGTTGGCGTTGACACCGATCACGGTGACGGGCGCGCTGAAGGTCTTGATCTCGAGCCGCGTGCGGGACGGCACCTGGATGTCGAAGTCGGTTTCGACCACGTTGTCATTGCGGCGCTCCACCAGGCGGTGATTGGCGTCCACCTCGATGGTGTTGCCGCTCTGCGTGATCTCGAGCTTGATGTCGTCGAGCCGGTCCTGCTTGGCGCGGCGCACGGCCTTGATCACGACTTGGTCACCGGACACGCCGGTGATGCGGACGCGGCCGGAGAAGGTCTTCAGCCGCAGCGTGCCGCCCGGCTGAAGGGTGAGGGTCTTCTCGACGTTCTCGGTGTTGGTCTGGGCCGCGACCGGAGCCGCCAGGGCCAGGGCGAATAACAGGGCGAAAGTGGTCTTGAGCATATGTCCTCGGTGGAAATAGACGAGAGCCATCCCCCAAGGGTTGCCACAGGAGGCGTTTCTTCCACCCTTCTGATCTCCTGTTATTTTTTGCGGGCGACGGCCAGTTCCGGCAGGTCTTTATCCGCCGTGGCCCACGCTTTCAGCCCCAGACCGAACTCGCGGCGGGCGGTGGGGAGGTTGTCGTCGTGCTGGGCCACCAGGGCCAGGGCGTAGTGGCTGCCGAAGTAGGCAGGGTCGTGTTCGACCATAAGCTGCGCCATTCGTCCCGCCAGCTCCCAATCGCCGACCGCCCTCGCCGATCGCGCCAGGGCCTCGAGCCGGAACAGCGACTGGCTCCACGCGTCGGGCCCGGGCAGCGAGCGCCATTTCTGCGCCGCGCTCTCCATGCCCTTGCGGCCCTGCTCGCGCTGCGCCGTCCGCAGCCGGAACTCGCCCTGCAGCGCCTCGAGGGTGATGAAGACCAGCGCCTGCCCATCCGGCGCGCTCTTGAAGGCGCGGAGCGCCGCGTTCGAGGCGGTGGCGGCATCCCCCGGGCGGCTGGTCGCCAGGTAGACGAACCCGGCCTCGATGTGGCCGGCCGCCTGGACGATGGGGTGCGGGTGGCCGATGAGGACCTTCGCGGCTTCCAGCGCCTCCGCGGGGCGATTGCGCGCCAGCAGGTAGGCGGGCCACTCGCGCTTGTTCACCACCTGCGTGAGCAGGTTCGACGGCAGCGAAAACGACTGTTTCAACAGCGCCTCGGCCTTCTTCATCTGCCCGAGGTACTGGTAGGTGGCGGCCAGCAGATCGAGATTGTGCTGATGGTGCCAGTCGAGATCGGCGCTGACCTTCTCGCGCGCGAAATACTCGCGCTGCAGCTTGTCGGCGGCCTCGAACTGCGCCACCGCTTCCACCGGCCTTCCAGCCCGGCGGAGCTCGTGTCCATGCATGTGGCGCGCGTGCGGCACCTCCGCCGCCTGCGCCGCATAAGCCGCGGCCTGCGCGAGCGACTCGTTGATGCGGCCGCTGTTCTCGTAGGCGTGCGCCAGGTAATGCTGCGCGCCGAAGTGGTTCGGCGACACCTTGAGCGCCCGCTCGAAGAACGGGATCGACGCCGTCACCGAACCCTGTCCGCGATCCGCGGGATCGGGTGACTCCGCAATCCCGCGCTTCAGGATCAACTCCGCGTCGTTTGGGAGCGCGGCGATCGCGGAATCGAGCGCCTTTCGATAGGCCGCCAGCTTCGCCGTGTCGCGCGGGGCGTCTTCGGCGGCCATCTGCAGCGCCCGCGTCTCGATGTGTTGCCGCTCGTGCCCGGTGGCCTTCGGGATCAGCGCCCTCGCCCGCTCGATCGCCTGCTTGGCTTCGGTGGGCTTATTGACTTCGATGTAGGCGTAGCTGAGGCCGACGTGGGCCAGCGCGAGCCCGGGGTCGCTGCGCAGCGCCTGGTGAAACGATCGCGCCGCTTCGATCCAGACGAACGAATGCAGATAGGCCAGGCCCTGGTCGTAGAAGGCCTGGGCCTCGGTGGACTGCGTGGACACCGCGTCGTGCGCCCGCCCGATGCCAGTCCGCAGCGGGACCGCGCGCTCCAGCAGCGCTTGCGGGACCACCGGGATGGCGTGCGCCGCATGCTGCGCCGCCGGCGAGGTGAGAAGTGGGAAGGACGAGGTGAGAAGGACAACCAGAAAGACAAAGAGCGGGAAGCCCTGGACGATGTGCCTGGACTTCCCGCTCTTCACGACGTCGATTCTACGACTTCTTGCGTCGATCTTCTAACTGCCGCTGAGGCGATTAGAAGCTAATCTGCCCCCCGAGCTTGAAGAAGCGGCTCTGCAGGACGTTGGTCGGACGCTGCCACGTGCCCGTGGCCGCCGTCGAGTAGGCGGCGTTGATGGTGAACGGCCAGCTGCTGTTGAAGACGTTGTAGAGGTCGAAGTCCACGCGCAGCCGCGCCTTGCCGACGTTGAAGCGCTTGGCGAGGCGGAGGTCGAGCTGATTGAGGTTGTGCTCACCGTACTCGAGACCCTCGCGCATCAACTGGACGGTGCGCGATGCCACGCCGGTCCAGTTGCGGCCGATCTGGGGGTTGGCCACCGCGTTGATGACACCCCAGCTCGCGCCCACGCTTGGACCGGCGCCGCCGTTCTGCACGCCCCGCGAATGCTGGAACGTGCCGGCAAGTTGGATGTCGAGCGGCAGCGTGTAGGAACCCGACACCTTGGCGTCCGGCCGGTAGCCGTACTCGCGGTGGCACCCGGTGGAGCCATCCTCGTAGATCTCGGTCCCCTGGGCGGCAGCGCCGACCACGGCATCAAGGCCGGCCGCCAGCAGGTTGCAGTTGTCGAACGTGCGCGCCGTAGCGGCGATGCCGCCGCGCAGGAACGCGCCGTTGCGGAAGCGGGCTTCGAGGTTGAGGTCGAAACCCTGGTAGAGGTTGGTCTCGCCGCCGAAGTCGTCCGAGAACCGGATCAAGCTGTTGGCCGGCAGGTTCTGGGCGAACACCGCGGGCTTCAGGTCCTTCACGCCGCACACCTGGTAGCCGCCGCCGCCCGGGAGGTCGGGATCCACGGGCGCCTTGATGCAGAACGTGTCGTAGCTGCTCTCGTCGTAGCGGAGGTCGTCCACGAACGTCGCGTTGCCGAACGTGCGGCGGTAGTAACCGCCGTTCACCGACACGCGATCCGCCAGCTGGTGCTGCATCGCGAAAGTGATTTCGTTGTTGTAGCCGCGCTTGCCCCATCCATCGAGCAGGTCGGGCGAGTACTGAGTGGTGGGAACGGTGAGCCGGCCGAAGGTCGGCGTCGCTGCGGAGTTGGTCAGCTCTCCGAACTGGATGTTGCCGGCGTTATCGAGCGGCAGGCCGTTGCCGTCGAGGTCGCGCCACGCCCGGGTGTCGGTGCCGGTGAGCGCGCCGATCGGGTTCACCTGGTTTGCGAAGGCGATTGCCTGGCCCGCCACGTAGCGCGCCCAGCTGGCCTTGATCGCCGTGCGGCCGTTGCCGAACACGTCCATGGCGACGCCGACGCGCGGCGAGATGTCCTTCCAGTTCTGCACCGTGCCGGTGCACAGTTCGCCCGGATCGACCTTGCCGTCCGAGCACTCGCCGAACGTGGCGCCGCCGCTCAGCCGGCTGGCCAGCACCGAGCTCTCGCGCGATTCGCCGATGAACTGGTCGAAGCGGATGCCCAGGTTCAACGTGATCCGGCCGATCGACCAGCGGTCCTGCGCGTAGATGCCGAGGTCGCGATTGATGCCGTTGTTGCGGTCGGACGGCAGCCGGAGCGTCACCGACACCGGCACGCCGGCGTTGTAGGTGATCGGCTGCATGTCGCCGGTCCACCGGGTGAGCAGCTTCCAGTCGCCGTTGCTGAAGGTGCCGCCGAGGCGGAAGCTGTGCGCGCCGGCCACGTACGACGCCGCACCCGAGAACGTGCGGAGCACCGAATAGTGGTCCGCCGGGTTCGGCCAGGCATTGGCCTGGCGGCCGTTCGACTGATCGACGACGTTGTAGACCCGTGCGGCCATGATCGCGTCGTCACTCCACACCTTGTCTTCGGAGCCGGTGACGCTGGGCTGGTACAGCTCGGTGTAATTCTGGTTGTAGACGCCGAAGCCGGCCTCGAACAACAGCTTGTTGGTGTGGGTCCTCGTCCACTTGGCCACGCCCACGTAGCTGGTCGGCGTTACCTGGACGCCGGCCGCCTCGGGCGGAATGGTCGAGGCGATGCCCCAGTGGTTGCGGTACTTCCGCTGGTTGTCGAAATAGCCCGAGAACTTGTCGTTGCTGCTCGCCTGCCACGAAACGCGGCCCGCGTTGCTGACGATGTGGCCATCGTCGATGCCAGGCTTGCTGGTGTCGGCCACATAGCGGAAGGGCGAGGGGTCGGCGTCGAAGTAGGAGTCGGCCTTGGTCTTCGATGAGCCCCAGTGCCTGAACGTGTAGTTGAACCAGATCTTGTTGCGGAGGATCGGACCGCCGATCGAGGGATTGACGTCCCAGATCTTCTGGATCGCGTCCACGTTGGTAAGCGTGTTGTTGGCGTTGAAGGTCTTGCTGCCGCTCAGGTTCGAGCGGGTGCACGGCTGGCCGATGCCCGGCGATCCGCAATTGTCGGAGGTGAAGTCTTTGCCGGCGTAGTTCGCGATGATCGAGCCGCGGAACGAGTTGCCGCCGTCCTTCGGCACCATGTTGACGCGCATGCCGCCCTGGCCGACTTCGGCCGAGTCGGCGCCGGTCACGTAGCTGAACTCCTCGAAGCTCGAGTCGTTCCAGTAAACGCCGCTATACGCGCCCTGGGCGCACAGGTTGTTGAGGCGGATGCCGTCGATGGTCTGCACCGTGTCGCCGGAGCCGCGGTACTGGAGGGGCGACTGCTGCAGGTTGCCCGAACCGCCGACGTCGCGCGACAGCGCGCCGCCGCCGCCCTGGGCAATGGTCGTGCCCGGGATCATGATGCCCACGGCCTGGATGTTGCGGCCGGTCGGCAGCGCCTCGCGGACTTCCGCCGTCATCACCACGCGCTGCGTGATGCTCTGCGTGTCAACGATGGGGGATTCGCCGGTCACGGTGAGGGTTTCCTCGAGCGCGCCGACCTTCAGGTCGACGTTGATGGTGGCCGTGAAGTCCGACGTCAGCACGACGCCTGCGCGCACCACGGTGCCGAAACCCGGGAGCGAGTAGGTGACGGTGTAGGTGCCGGGCCGGAGGGCGAGAATCGAGTAGGTGCCCGACCCGCTGGTGACCGTGGAGCGGGTCTTTTCAATCAGCACCGGACTCGCGGCTTCCACGGTGACACCCGGAAGCACGCCACCCGACGCGTCCTTCACGGTGCCTGAAATGGTACTGGTTTGCGCCGATGCGACGATCGGCGTGAGAAGAAGACAGAGAACTACAGAAATCCGAACCGTGAGCGCACGCATCACAAGACCTCCACGAAGTTGCAAGCCCAACCGCCCACGGCGCGTGGGTGACACCATTTCAAACAAGCGACCGAAGCGACGAACCAAACGAATTGAATTACCGTTCCAAAGTAAAGTCCGCGTAAACCGCATCATTAGGCAGCAGGCCGCCCCAAAGTGTCAATGGCGGCCTGACTGACCGATCGTTCTGATTTCGGAGCTATTTCTTGGTCGCAGTGAAGGTGCCGTTCACCTGGCCGGCGATGTCCAGCGTGCCCTTCATCGTGTTCTTTTCGACCGTTCCGTCGTAGGTAACAGGCGCCATCTGGCCCTGCATGTCGATGCTGAACGTGAAGTGAATGGCGTTGCCCTTCACGGTTCCCGTCAGATCGGCGGCGCCCAACTGGCCGTTGTACTTGCCGGTGAGCTTTTCGCCTTCCTGCTTGAAGGTGATGGTGGGCGTGCCGCCGCCCTGATCGGTGGTGACGTTGAAGTTCCAGTCGCCGGTGACGTTGGTCGCCTGGGCGAGCACCTGTGCGGAAGCGAGCAATCCGATCACGAATACGACCGCGCTGACCTTGTGAAAAATCGACTTCATCTCTAGACCCTCCTTAGGGGCACGCGAATGCTAACCCAAAAATGCGTTACATGGGATTACAAGTGCCAAGGGCCCGCCTTCGCGGCCGAAGGCCGCTTCGGCGAGGTCCCGCCGTAGCTCGCCAGAATGTCCGCGAGCGTAGGCGGATGCTAGGATGGTCCGTCTTTCCCAAGGGGTCCACAACTTATGCGCCGAGTCGGAATCCTGATCGCGCTCGCCGTCTGCTGGACCGGGACGTTTGGCGCCCAATCACCGTCCGTCGAGTGGACGCATTACGGTGGCAACGCGGCCTCGCAGAAGTACTCGCCGCTCGATCAAATCAACCAGGACAACGTCGCCAGGCTGAAGGTGGCCTGGCGGTGGACGTCGCCCGACAACGCGATTGTGGCGGCGAACCCGATGTCGCGGCCCGGCATGTACCACGACACGCCGCTGATGGTGAAGGGCGTGCTCTACACGGTGACGTCGCTGGGGCAGATTGCCGCCATCAACCCGGCGACCGGCGCGTCGATCTGGGTGTTCGACCCCGCCAACTGGAAGGCGGGCCGGCCCGGCAACCTCGGGTTCGTGCATCGCGGCATCTCGTACTGGTCGGAGCCCTCGACTGCGCTCGGGCCAGGCGGCGCGAAGGAACGCCTGCTGCTCGGCACGTCCGACGCGTATCTGATCTCGGTGGACGCGAAGACCGGCGCGCTCGACCCCACGTTCGGCCAGGGCGGGCGGATCGATCTGATGGACGGCCTGGCCAACGCCGTGCGCAGCACGAACTACGCAGTGACCGCCGCGCCGATCATCTGCCGCGACGTGGTCGTCGTCGGCGCCAGCATCCACGACGTCCCGACGCACAAGGAGTGGCCGCGCGGCGACGTGAGCGGCTTCGACGTGCGCACCGGCAAGAAGCTGTGGACGCTGCATTCGATCCCGCAGAAGGGTGAGTTCGGCAACGAGACGTGGTCGGACGACTCGGCGAGCTACTCCGGCAGCACCAACGTGTGGACCAACATGTCAGCCGACGAAGAGCTCGGCTACGTGTATCTGCCCTTCGGCACGCCGACCGACGACTGGTACGGCGGCCATCGTCCGGGCGCCAACCTGTTCGCGGAAAGCCTGGTCGCGCTCGACGCGCGCACCGGCAAGCGCGTGTGGCACTTCCAGGCCGTGCATCATGGCGTGTGGGACTACGACCTGCCGGCGGCGCCGGTGCTGGCCGACATACGCGTGGACGGCAAGGACATCAAGGCGGTGGCGCAGGTCAGCAAGCAGGGCTTCACCTACGTGCTCGATCGGCGGACCGGTACGCCGGTATGGCCGATCGAGGAGCGGCCGGTGCCGCAGTCCACGGTGCCCGGTGAACGCACCTCGGCGACCCAGCCGTTTCCGTCCAAGCCGCCCGCGTTCGAGCGGCAGGGGCTGTCCGAAAGCGACCTCATCGACTTCACGCCCGAGCTGAAGCAGGCGGCGCTCGAGGCGATCAAGCCGTTCGACTACGGTCCGTTGTATACGCCGCCGTCCGAGAAGGGCACGATCGCGCTGCCCGGATGGGTCGGAGGCGCCAACTGGGCCGGAGCGGCGTTCGATCCGGAGCACGGCACGCTCTACGTGCCGTCGCTCACGAGCCCCATCGTCATTCAGCTGGTGAAGCCAGACCCGTCGAAGAGCAACCTCCTCTACGTGCGCGGCGGCGTGCAGGCGCCGCCGACGCTGGACGGCTTGCCGGTGGTGAAGCCGCCGTACGGGCGCGTGACGGCGATCGATCTCAACAAGGGCGACACCAAGTGGATGACGGCGGTCGGCGACGGCCCGCGCGAGCATCCGCTGCTCAAGGACCTGAAGCTGCCGCCGCTCGGCGCGGCGCTTCGCCACGCGCCGCTGGTGACCAGGAGCCTGCTGTTCATCGCGACGGGCCAGGGCAACCTCGGCGGTGGCCGCAACCTGCCGGTCGGCGGACGTCCGCTGTCCACAGGCGTGACACCCGACCCGGTCAAGCTCCGCGCCTACGACAAGGCCACCGGCGCGTTGGTGTGGGAATTCCTGCCCCCGGCGCGCCCGCTGGCGTCGCCGATGACCTACTCGTTCCAGGGCGTTCAGTACCTGGTTGTTGCCGCGGGCAGTGGTGCGTCGGCTGAACTGATTGCATTCACATTGGGGTCGTAATCATGCGAAATGTAGCATCCGGCTTCAGCCGGATATTCCACGTCAGCCGGACCATCGTCGTGGCCGCCCTTGTGATGGTCCCGTCGCTGGCCGCCGCGCAGGCATTACCGAACATCAGTTCGCTGTCGGTCCGCTACAACACGCGGAAGGCGACGGTGAAGCCTCAGGGCGAGCTGAAGGCGCAGATCGACGCGGTGGACAAGGAGATCGCCGCGGCGAACCGGCTCGGCAGGATCGGCGAGGTGCGTCGGCAGATCGCGAAGGGCATGACGCTGCTCGACGGCCAGCCGTGGACGCCGGCCCTCGACTTCCAGAACTCACTCGCGCTGCGCAGCGAGCGGACCGTGATCGATTCGTCGGTGCCGTACGCGCTGCGGCTCGAGCAGATCTACAGCCCGTCGATGGAATTGACCCCGGCGCTCTCGGCCAAGGTCGTGCTGCGCAAGCGGATGCCGCCGCCCCCGCCCGGGAGCGCGCCGGCGATGGCGCCGCCGGGGCGCGAGCTTGGCGTGTTCGACGGGCTCAGCCGCGACCTGCGCGAGTCGCCATTCGCGATCGAGCTCAACCTGGCGGGCGCCGAAGACGGACCGTACGTGATTGAGACCGAGGTGCTGGACGGCACGACGTCGCTTGCCACCGCCACGCTGGGCGTCGTGCTGCACAAGGGGCTCGACGCGCGGCTGCGCGCGCTCGAGGCCGCGGCGACGTCCCTGGTGCCGGCAGTTCGCGCCGACGTCACCTATCCGGCGGACTACATCCGCAACGTCAACCGCGGCCGCTACGGCCTCGGCACGTTCAGCGTCGGCCCCGAGATCGCCACGGCCGAAGCGGTGCTGGCGGCGGCCCAGGGCGGCAAGAACCCGTTCAAGACGAAGACCGGCGACTTCGAGCGCCACTACGTGCTCGAAGGACCGAACGAGGTGATGCCGTACCGCGTCTACGTGCCCAAGTCGTACTCCGCCACCACCGGCACGCCGCTCGTGATCGCGCTGCATGGCCTCGGCGGGAACGAAGACTCGATGTTCGACCAGTACTCGAAGCTGCCGCCGCAGCTCGCGGAGAAGCACGGCTTCCTGCTGGCCGCGCCGAACGGCTTCCGGGTGGACGGGTTCTACGGCTCGACCATGATGGGCGCCGGTGACGCCGCGTCGAGGCGCCGCGTCGAATACAGCGAGAAAGACGTGCTCGAGGTGCTGCGCCTGATGAAGGCCAACTACAAGGTGGACGAGTCGCGGATCTACCTCCTCGGCCATTCGATGGGCGCGATCGGCACATGGGCGCTCGGCGCCAAGTACCCGGACACCTGGGCGGCGCTGGTGCCGTTTTCGGGGATGGGCGCCGCCACGATGGCGGAGCGGATGAAGGGCATCCCGCAGTTCGTGGTCCACGGCGACAACGACGCCACCGTCAACGTCAACGGATCGCGATCGATGGTCGCGGCGCTGAAACAGGCCGGCGCCACCGTGACCTATCTCGAGATTCCCGGCGGCAGCCACACCGACGTGGTGGTGCCGAACCTGCCGAAAGCCTTCGAGTTCCTGGCGGCACAGAAGAAAGCGTCGCCGGTAGCTACCCAACAACAATAGCGACAGGAGTTCAGGAGATCGGAAGGGGGTGCGCTCGGCCCCCGAGTGCGGTAGCCTATTGGTCAGACCCATCATGAAGACATGGATGAAGCCTCTCGCCGGTGTGGTGTTCCTTGGCTTGGCCGTGGTCAGCTGGCAGGCTCTCCGCCCGGAGCCCGTCTACACCCACGGGCGCATCACGACCAGCATCGTCTTCAACCGCGAGGTCTCGCAGATCTTCCAGAAGAAGTGCTTCCAGTGCCACACCGAGGCCAACGTCTCGATGTCGCTTACCACCTACCGGGACGCGCGGCCGTGGGCGGTGGCGATCAAGGAAGAGATTCTCGAGCGGCGCATGCCGCCCTGGAGCGCGGTGAACGGCTACGGCCACTTCTCGAACGACGTCAGCCTGACCGCGCGCGAAGTGAGCCTGATCCTGTCGTGGGCCGACGGCGGCGCGCCGAGCGGCGTGCTGGTGGCGGATGAAGACAAGCCGGCGGTGATCGTGCCCGCGCTCAGCGGCTGGGACCATGGCCAACCCGACGCCGTGGTGGCCGTGGCGGCCGGCGAAAAGGTGGCCGCGGATTCGCAGGATCGCACGGCCCGCATCGAAGTGGCGACGGGGCTGAAGCAGGCGAAGTGGCTGCGCGCCATGCAGCTGAACTTCACCGATCGGCGCGTGGTCCGCTACGCCGCGGTCTACGAACTGCGCACCGGACAATGGCTCGGCACGTGGACACCCACGCATCAGGTGAGCAGCATGCCCGAGGGCGTCGGCATCCAGCTGCCGGCCAGCGGCAAGATCGCGGTGGAGATCGGGTATCGGGGCACGGCCGAAGCGGCGAGCGGCGCCGGCGAGATCGGCCTCTATTTCTCTGAGCAGAAGCCTGCGCAGGTGGCCTCGGCGCTTGAAATCAGCGCGCCGCCCGTGACGGTGGCCGCCGGCAAGTCCGGCGAGCGCGTGCGGACCGAGTTGACGTTGAAGGCCGCCACCACCACTGCGGCGCTGTGGCCCAGCCTGGGTGCCGGCGCCAGGTCGGTGGAAGTCACCGCCATCCGCCCGGACGGCGTGGTCGAGTCGCTGTTGTGGCTGAAAGATTACCGGGCCGACTGGCCGTCGCCCTACATCTTCAAGGAACCGGTGACGCTGCCGGCGGGGACCCGCCTGGTGGTGACCGCGTTCTACGACAACACGGCCGGCGCGCCGCTGCGCGCCCAGCCGCTGCTGTCGGTTACTGCCTTTCCGCCCCGCCTTCGCGTCGCTACGGCGAGGCAGGCGTCTCGCCCGCCCGCAACACTCGCACCGTAAACGGGATCATCGACAGGCGGCCGTTGCGCTGGAACTGCAGCCAGATGCGATACATGCCTGGCTTCGGGAAGAGCGCGTGGAAGACGAGATCCGGCCCGCCGCCCTCGGTGACGGTCGTGCCTTCGAGCATCTCTTCCGGATGCGCGTGCACGTGCTCGGTCATGTCTTCGCTCAGCATCATCGCGTGGCCGAAGGCGCCGAGGTAGCGCTGCAGGTTCTTCACCGGCTCGCCGGTCTTCTCATCCTCGAAGTGAATCGGAAGGTCGGTTTCTTCGCCGGAGATCAGCTTCGCCGGGGTCGCGGCGAGCTCGACCACCACGCCGTCGGCGGTCTTGGTGAACGTCGTGTCGGGCGTGAGCGCGGGGATGGACGAGGCAAGGTCGCCCTCGAAACCCGCGGTTGAGAACGGCGTGGCAATCAGCTGCGGCCCGCCGCCAAGCGGCATGAAGTCGCTGAACAGCACGTAGTGGCCGGCCGAGGGGATGGTGTGCTCCAGGACGAAGCTCCCGTCCTTGTCCATCACCGGATGCTCGTGGAACCACTGCGTCATGTCGCGGCTGACGATGAAGAGGTGGAAGAGGCGGTCGTGGACTTCAGCGAAGTCCTTCACCGGCGCGCCGGTGAGCGGGTGCAGCACCGCGAAGCGGAACTTCACCTTCTGCCCCACCTTCGGCGCGCGCGGCTCCAGGGTGACGCCCATCACGTAATCCGCCGTCGCCATGGGATCGCCCGGCACCAGCGTCATGCCGCAAATGCTGCACGTCCCCGGCTCGGCCTTCACCTCGTTGGGATGCATCGGGCAGATGTATCCGCTGGTGGTGGAGGGCTTGCTGGGATCGATCAGCGGGCGAGCCGTGCCCGGCAGCAACTCCTGGCCGGAGACGCCGATGGTGCACGCGAGGGCGAGGGCGAGGACGTACCGCATGCCCCTATTCTACGACTACCGAGGCCACAACCAGCCGAAAGTGCCGCCGGTCAGCAGGCCGTACAGCAAGCCGTCGGCCATGCCGCGCAGCGTCGTGCCCCAGTTCTTCCCTCCCCAGATGGACGCCTGGGGGAGGCCCATGGCGTAGCCGGTGAACGCCACGCAACCCGCGATCTGGAAGACCTTGAGGTAGTCGGTGCCGGGGGCGAGGGCCACGCCGGCGATGTAGCCGGCGAACAGGGAGACGACGATCGAGTAGATGAACCACTGGATCAGGCTGCCGGTCATGCTGAACTTGCCGGAGGGCCTGACGGTCATCATCACCACTGGACCGGCCTTCATCTTGTCCTGGAACTCCGGAGAGCCCATTGCCGCCATCGACGAGGCCAGCGGCATGGCGTAGTCGCCGGGCGCGAGGTTGAAGTTCCGCAACGCCGACATCACACCGTCTTCGTTGGGCACGCGCTTCACGTCGCCCTTATGGAACGGCGTGAACATGTGGATGATCGAACTGGCCACGAACACGAAGATGGCCGAGACCAGGATCGGGACGAGCAACGTCAGCACTGGAACCATGGGGCCCCTCCTTCGCCGGCCATCCTACCCCATAAGATCTGTGCCTGATCCATGGCTGTCTTTCTGCGGCTCAATCGATGGCTAACGACCCCGTATAGATGGCCATCCCGACGACGGCGTCGATGCCGAGGGCGTCGAGGGCGTCGATTTCCTGGCGGGTGGTGATGCCGCCGGCGGCGGTGAGCTTGCGCTCGGTGGCGCCCGCGACGGCCTTGATGGCGGCCATGTCGGTGCCCTGCATCAAGCCTTCTTTGTCCACGTGCGTGTAGAGGAACTCCTCGCAGTAGCCCTCGAGCAGCCGCACGGCCTGCACAGCGGTCAGCGGCAGCACCGTCTTCCAGCCGTGGATGCAGACGTGCCCGGCGCGTGAGTCAACCGCGGCGATCACGCGGCTCATGCCGACGGTGTCGGCCAGCGCGCGCGCGAAGTCGTGGTCGATCATCTGCGACAGGTCGTTGCCGTCGCCGCGGCGGAACAATCCCGAGCCGGCAATCACCGCCCGCGCGCCGGCGGCAATCAGCTCTTCGGCGCGGCGCACGCTGCGCACGCCGCCGCCGACCCGGCAGGGCAGCTTCGCGGCGATCCGCCGCACCAGCGCGTCGTTGTTGCCGCGCGACATGGCGGCGTCGAGGTCGATCAGCTGGACCTTGGGGAACTTCGCGAACTTCGCGATCCAGCCATCGAGATCGTCGGACGAGATCGCGAGCTTGTCGCCCTGGACGAGTTGGACAACCTTGCCGCCTTGTAAATCAATCGAAGGGATCAGCATATTCTTACTGGAATGCCAGCGTTGCTCAAAAAGGCCTTCAGCGCGCTCACCGATTTCTCATTGAAGTGAAAGATCGATGCGGCCAGCGCGGCGTCGGCGTGGCCCTCGCGGAAGACCTCGGCGAAGTGCTCGAAGGTGCCGGCGCCGCCTGACGCGATCACGGGGATGTTCACCGCGTCCGACACCGCGGCCGTCATCGCGCAGTCGAACCCGGCTTTCGTCCCATCCCGATCGATCGAGGTGAGCAGGATCTCCCCGGCGCCGCGGTCGGTGGCCTCGCGCGCCCACTCGACGGCGTCGCGCGGTGTGGCCGCCTGCCCGCTGCGGACGTAGACCGCGTACCTGGTTTCCGTGGAGTCCGGCTTTAGCCGGATTGACTTCGCATCAATGGCCACGATCACCGCCTGGCTGCCGTAGCGTTTCGCCAACGTGGTGATCAGCCCGGGTTGCTTGAGCGCCGCGGTGTTCAGGCTGACCTTGTCGGCGCCCGCTTCGATTGCCGCCGCGGCATCGGCTTCGCTGTGGATGCCGCCGCCCACCGCCAGCGGCAGGAAGATCTCCCGCGCCACGGCCGCAATGGTATGGGCGCGCGCCTGGCGCGCCTCCACCGTGGCGGTGACGTCGAGGATCACGATCTCGTCGATGCCTTCCACGTTGTAGCGCCGCGCCAGTGCCGCCGGATCGCCGGCATCGCGCAGGCCCTCGAAGTTGACGCCCTTCACGACCTTGCCGTCGCGGACGTCGAGGCAGGCAATTATTCGTTTGGATAACACAGATGATCACCAGGGCCGCAGATTACACAGATTACACAGATCATTTCGTCCAGGGCCGCAGATGGCGCAGATTACACAGATCATTTCGGGTCACACGACTGCAACCAGTTACTCAAAATCTTCAGGCCGGCATCGCCGGACTTCTCAGGATGAAACTGAACACCGGACACCCGGCCCCGCTCAACCGCAGCGCTGAACGGGACGCCGTATTCGCAGATCGCCACGGTGTCGTCGATCACCGGCGCGGCGTAGGAGTGCGTGAAGTAGACCTGCGTGCCCGGCGTGATTCCGGCCATCAACTTGCTCGGCCGGGGCATGGAGAGGCTGTTCCAGCCAACATGCGGCACTTTCAAGGGGGTCTGACCCCGAGAGGGGTTCCTGATGTCGAGGGGTCTGACCCCTACGCGCCGGCACATTCCCTTAAACAGCCCGAGCCCGGGAACGTCCGGGGCCTCGACGCTGCCTTCGAACAGCCACTGCAGGCCGACGCAGATGCCCAGCAGCGGCGTGCCGCCGGCGACCGTGGCCGTGATCGCCGTCCGCCAGTCTTCCGTCAGTCCGCGCGTGGCGTCGAAGTGGCCGACGCCCGGGACGATGATGCCGTGGGCGCGGCCGAGCTCGCCGGGCACCGTCGGCGTCCAGGCACTGGCGCCGATCGCCGCCAGCGCCTTGCGCACCGAGGTGAGGTTGCCGGCGCCGTAGTCAACGAGTGCGATCACAGCAGGCCCTTGGTGCTCGGCAGCGTGCGCGCCATCCGCTTGTCTTTCGAGCACGCCACCCGCAGCGCGCGCGCGAACGCCTTGAAGCAGGCTTCGATCTTGTGATGGTTGGAGCGGCCGTACATCACCTTGAGGTGGACGTTGGCGCGGGCCGCCATTGCGAAGCCGTCGAAAAAGTCGTGCACCAGCTCGGTCTGCAGGTCGCCGACCATCCGCACCGTGACCTTGGTGTCGATCACCGCGTGCGGGCGCCCGCTCAGGTCGATGGCCGCCACCGCCAGCGTCTCGTCCATCGGCATCACGAAGTAGCCGGCGCGGTTGATGCCGCGCTTGTTGCCGATCGCCGCCAGCACCGCCTCGCCCAGCGCGATGCCGGCGTCTTCCACGGTGTGGTGCTGATCGACGTCGAGGTCGCCGGTGGCCTTGACCTTGAGGTCGAACCCGCCGTGGCGCGCCACCAGGTCCAGCATGTGATCGAGAAAGCGGATGCCGGTGCGGTTCTCGTACTTGCCCTTACCGTCGAGCGACAGCGTCACCTTGATCTGCGTTTCGGCGGTCCGCCGATCGATCACGGCCTTGCGGCTTGCCGGCCGTCCTGTCCGCCGTAGCTTGAGCGGAGGTGGAAGCTTTAGCGGAGGCGGGCGCATAGGGCCTCCAGCGTGTCCACGGCCCGGCGCGTGTGCTCGACTACTCCGGCCGTCAGCCGGAAGCAGTTGGGACAAGCCGGGTCGCTCGTGCGATCGCGGACGAACACGCCCTGCGCGATCATCCCGTCCACCAGCGCCCGGGCGCGGGCGCCGCCGTCGATCAGCACGAAGTTGGCGCCGCTCTTCCAGTAGCGCAGGCCGGCCCGCTCGCAGGCGGCGTAGACCAGTTCCTTCGATGCCTTCGCCTGCGCCACATACCAGGACCGGAACTCGGGATCCGCGATTGCGGCGCGCAGCGCCGCCACGGCGACCACGTTCAAATTGAACAACGGCATGGCCCGGCGAATGGGCTTGAGAATCGCGGGCGAGGCGATCATCACGCCGACGCGCATGCCGGCGAGGCCGAACGCCTTCGAGAACGTGCGCCCGACGATGACGTTCGGATAGTTCCCCGCCTCGCTCAGGAAGTTCTCGCCGAGAAAGTCCTGGTACGCCTCGTCCACGAACACCAGCGCGTGGCCCGCCTCGCGAGCGACCGTGCGAATGGCCTCTTGCGGCACCGGCTGGCCGCTCGGGTTGTTGGGGTTGTTCACGTAAACGATGCGGGTGTTGGGCGTGATGGCCTTGAGCACGGCCTCCAGCGGATACGCGAAGTCCCTGCCCGCCGGCACCGACACCACGCGTGCGCCCATGGCGTGGGCGGTACTCAGGTACGGCTCGAACGCCGGCTGCGCCACCACGATCTCCGGCGCGCCCGACACGGCGGTGAGCGGCGCGCCGAGCTCCACCAGCGCCTCGGGCGTGCGCTGGCCGAGGTAGCCCACCGACGCGAGCAGGATGCCTTCATCGAGACCATTGGTGAGCACGATGCGGTCCGCGTCCACGCCCAGAAAGGCCGCGGTCTCGAAGATGGCGTCGCGAAAGTCGGGGTAGGTGGCGAGCCGCTGCGCGTCGAACGCGCGGACGGCCTCGACCACTTTCGGCGAGCAGCCGCCGGTGTTCTCGTTGAGATGGAGCCGGAGGCCGGGGCCGAGATCGGGGACGCCTTGAATGGTGGTCATCAGTGTTTCCTGCCGGGAGTCTGGAGTCGGGAGTCGGGAGTCGAAACGCGAACCGCAATCGATCGGGCGTGGCCTTCGAGGCCTTCGGCTCTGGCCAATGTTGTCACGGTGCCGGCAAGGCGTTGCAGCCCTCGCTTCGTCAGGCGTTGCACCGACACCAGCTTCACGAAATCAGCGGCGTTCAGTCCGCCGCGGTAGCGGGCCGCGCCCGCCGTGGGCAGCACGTGATTCGAACCAATCGCGTAGTCGCCGGCGACCTGCGCCGTCCAGGCGCCCACGAACACGGCTCCGGCATTCCAGACGCGTTTGGCCAACGCCTCGGTTCCCACCACGAGGTGCTCGGACGCCGCCGCGTTGGCGAGGTCGATCGCCTCGTTCATGTCGCGGCAGACGATGATGCCGCCGTGGCGTTCGAGCGACTGCAGCGCCGGCCCGGTGTCGGGCATTTGCGCCGCCACTTCGCGCGCGACCTGTTCGGCCAGCCGGCGATTCGAGGTGACGAACACGGCCCGCGCATCGGGGTCGTGCTCCGCTTGCGCGATCAGGTCGGCGGCAATCCACGACGCCGGGCCCGACGCCGTCACGATCAGGATCTCCGTCGGTCCGGCGTAGAAGTCGATGCCGCAGTCGGCCGAGACGATCGACTTGGCCGCGGCCACCCAGCGGTTGCCGGGCCCGACGATCTTGTCCACGCGCGGCACGGTGCGCGTGCCGTAGGCCATGGCGGCCACCGCGTGTGCGCCTCCGACCTGGAACAGGCGATCGACCCCGGCTTCCAGCGCCGCCGCAAACACCGCGGCGTCCGGCCGCGGGCAGGCCACGATCACTTCGGGCACGCCGGCGGCGCGCGCGGGTATGGCCGACATGAGGAGCGACGACGGGAGGGGATAGCGGCCGGCGGGAACGTAGCAGCCAACCCGCGACACCGGAATGACCCGCTGCTCGACGCTGATCCCGCCGCCCACGTTCAGGCGCCAACCCTTGGGGACTTGCGCCTTCGCCACTTTGCGGATGCTGGCGGCGGCGCGCGTGATGGCCCGCCGCGTGCCGGGGGCGAGCGTGCGCGCCTGCGCCTCCCACACCCGCCGCGGCACCTCGATGCGGCCCTGCAGCCCATCCAGCTCGCGCGCGAACTCGAGGAGCGCGGCGTCGCCACCCTTGCGCACGCGATCGACAATGGCGGCGGCGCCCGTCTCGGTGGCGCGATCGCGGATGCGCGTCGCCGACAACAGGGCAGCGACGGCGCGGCGGTTGGTCGAGTCGGCGATCTTCATACGACGATCTTCGTCAGCGGATACTCGACAATGCCCTGGCCGCCGGCCGCCTTCAGCTTCGGGATCAGGTCTCTCGCCACCTTCTCTTCGAGAATCGTGTTGATCGCCACCCACTCCGGATCGCTCAGCGACGACACCGTCGGTCGCTGCAGCGCGGGCAGGATCGCGATCAGTTTCTCGAGATCGGTCCGCCGCGCGTTGAGCATGAGGCCGACGCGGCCCTGCGCGTCGATGGCGGCGCGCAGCAGCATGGCGAGGTTCTCGATCTTGGTCTTCTTCCACGGATCGGTCATCGCCGGCTGGTTGGCGATCAACTGGGTGTTGGACTCCATGATGGTCTCGAGGATGCGCAGGCGGTTGGCGCGAAGCGTGGACCCGGTTTCAGTGGCCTCGACGATGGCGTCGGCCAGCACCGGCGGCTTGACCTCGGTCGCGCCCCACGAGAACTCGACGTCCACGTCGAGGCCCTTGGTGGTGAAGTAGTTCCTGGTCACCCGCACCAGCTCGGTGGCGATGCGCTTGCCGTTGAGGTCGGCCACGGTCTTGAAGGGCGAATCCTCCGGCGCGGCCAGCACCCACTTCACCTTGCCGAAGCTCTGCTTGGAGTAGACCAGGTCGCAGATCCGCGCCAGCGGCGTCTGTTCAGGGTGGCCAATCTCGTGCTCGGCAATCCAGTCCTGGCCGGTGAGACCGGCGTCGAGCACGCCGTCGGCGACGTAGCGGGCCATCTCCTGCGCGCGAATCAGCATGCACTCGATGTCGGGGTCGTCGATCGACGGGAAGTACGACCGCGAGTCCACGCGCATCTGGTAGCCGGCGCGCTGGAACAACTGGATGGTGGCGTCCTGCAGCGAGCCTTTCGGGATCCCCAATTTCAGCTTCATCGTCTTTCTCCCAGTTGCGCGTTCTCGATCTCGTTGTAGAAGCACGAGCGCTGGCCGGTGTGGCAGACATTGCCGTCGCCTTCGCGCCTGACCTTGATGAGCAGCGTGTCTTCGTCGCAGTCCAGGAACACCTGGCGCACCGCCAGCTTGTTCCCCGACGTCTCGCCCTTCATCCACAGCTGGTTGCGGGTGCGGCTGAAGAAGGTGACGTAGCCGGTCTGTTTCGTCAGCGCCCAGGCTTCGTCGTTCATGAAGCCCACCATCAACACCTCACTGCTGGTTTCGTCTTGCACGACCGCCGGGATCAGCCCGTCAAGCTTGGAGAAATCCATGACCTGTTCCTTCGCGTCCTTGGGGGGTTAAAAACAAAAAGCCCGCCGTTGCCGGCGGGCCTTTGCGTCAAACGAATCCTGTTGGATGTCGTCCCGAACTCTACGCGCAAACTCCTGCCGTGCCGTTCCGTGAACGGTGATGATGGCTGCGGTGCGCGTGGTGGACCAACGACATGACCTGAAAAGGGTAATTGATCCGCGGCGGGAATTGCAAATGGCGGCTAGGCAGGGGCCCGGCGCCCGATCCAGCCGGCCACGTCGGCCGCCGGGGCCGGGCGGTTGATGAAGAAGCCCTGGACCGCGTCGCAGCCCATCCCGACCAGCTGCTGGTAAACGCCCTCGGTTTCCACGCCCTCGGCCACCACCATCATGCCCAGGTTGTGCGCCAGGTCGATCATGCAGCGCACCAGCGTTTCGTCTTCGCCGCTGGCCAGCCCGATCTGGAACGAGCGATCGATCTTCAGTTGATCCACCGGCAGCTGCCGCAGGTAGCTCAGCGACGAGTAGCCCCGGCCGAAATCGTCGATGGCGAGGTTGACGCCCATCTCGTGAAGCTGGTGCAGGCACCGCGCCGCCCCGTCCGGATCCGACATCACCATGTTCTCGGTGATTTCCAGCATCAGCGACCCCGGCGGCGTGCCGTAGCCGTCGAGCAACTCGCTCACCCGCCCGGGGAAGGCGGAGTGATGCAGGCTGCGCGGCGAAACGTTCACGGCAATCGTGCATCCCGCCGGCAGCTGCGACGCCGGCCACTCCGAAAAGGCGCGGTCGAGCACGAACGCCGTCAGCGGGTTCACCAGGCCGGTGCGCTCCGCCACCCGGATGAAGTCGTCCGGCAGCAGCCGCCCGCGCTCGGGATGGTTCCAGCGCACCAGCGATTCGACGCCGATGACGGTGCCGGTGTGCAAATGGACGATCGGCTGGTAGTCCACTTCGAACTGGCGGGCGTCGAGCGCCTGGCGCAGGGCCGTTGCCATGCTCACGCGCTGATAGACGCGCTGATCGCGGGTGACGTCGTAGACGGCGCACCCGCACCCGTCGCCTTTGGCGACGTACATCGCCGAGTCGGCCTTCTGCAGCAGCTCGTCGCTCGTGGACGCGTGCGCCGGGCAGCCGGCAATGCCGATGCTGGCGGTGACCATCAGCGGCCGCTCGTCGGCGACGAAGGCGTGCTCCAAATCGTGCAGGATCTTGCGCGCCGCCAGCTCGGCCCGGTTCACGTCGGTGGCCGGCAGCAGCACCGCGAACTCGTCGCCGCCGAGCCGCGCCACGGTGTCGGACGCGCGCAGGGCGCCGCGCAGCCGGCTCGCCACCTCCTGCAGCACCTGGTCGCCGGCATGGTGGCCGAGCGCGTCGTTGATTTCCCTGAAGCCATCAAGATCGATCAGCAGCACGACCAGGCCCCGCTCATCCCGATGCGACCGCAGGATGGCCTGTTGCAGGCGATCGTGAAACAGCGCCCGGTTGGGCAGGTCGGTCAGCGAATCGTGGTACGCGAGGTAGGCGACCCGCTGGTTGGCGAGCAGGCGTTCCCGCCGCGCCGCGGCCTCGCGCAGCTCGCGCTCCACCGCCGGCGCGAGCCGGGAGAGGTTGCCCCTCATGATGTAGTCGTGCGCGCCCGTCCGCATGGCGGCCACGGCGGTGTCTTCGCCGCCGGTGCCCGACACGAAGATGAACGGCAGATCCGCGCGCCGCTCGCGGACGATGTGGAGGGCCTTGGCGCCGCTGAAGCCGGGCATTGCGTAGTCGGCGATGACGAGGTCCCACTCCTCGGTGTCCAGCTCGTGGCGCAGTGCGGCGGCGGTGCCGACCCGCCTGGAGTACAAGTCAAAACCGGCGCGCGTCAGCGCGACAGACACCAAGGCCGCGTCATCCTCGGTGTCTTCGACCTGCAGCAGACGGATGGACGTCATGTCGAAGACAAACTTGCGGGCTGCCTCGCAAGAAATGTACCTCGGTCGCCACCGCGGCCGAACTGGCAAGCCTTCAAACAGTTAGCGCGAGTGCAAAGATGAGCTGGAAGGTGAAGGGCTGTTCCACATCGGAACAACCCTTCGTCAGAAACGTGGTTACAAAAGCGGCGCGGAGGGGCTACTGCTTGCGCGGTAAACGCCCGGGCGTGTTCGCGGCGTACCACGCGAACACCGCGGCCACCGCGCCTTGCTGGATCACATCGTCTTTTTGAACGTGATCGAATGTGTCCATGTTCGAGTGATGCGTGCGCGAGTTGTACTCCAGGCGCTCCTGGATGAACTGGAAGCCGGGAATGCCGGCGTCCTCGAACGAGCCATGGTCGGTCTGGCTCACCGAGCGTGGGCTCACGTTCTTCCAGCCGATGTCCTTCAACGGCTTGCCCCACTCCTCGAACAGCTTCATCGCGCCGGTATTGCCCTGGCCCCAGATGCCAACAATGCGGCCGGTGCCGTTGTCGAGGTTGAAGTAGGCCTGCACGTTCTCGTGGCCCGGCTTCGGGGTCTTGATCTTGGCATCGTAGAAGTGGCGCGCGACGTACTCACGCGAGCCGAGCAGGCCCTGCTCCTCGGCCGCCCATAACGCCACGCGGATCGTCCGCCGCGGCTTCAGCCCCAGCGCCTGGATCACGCGCACCGCTTCGATCATCGCCGACGATCCGGTGGTGTTGTCGGTGGCCCCGGTCGCGTACGGGTAGGTGTCGAAGTGCGCGCCCATGATCACGACCTCGTTGGCGAGGTCGGTGCCCGGGATCTCCGCAATGATGTTGAAGGCGTTGCCGGCCGGATCCGTTTCCGGATGGAACGTGGCCTGGATGTTGATTTCCATCCGCACCGCCTGGCCGCGTGCCAGCAGGCGGACGATGCGGTTGTAGTGTTCGACGGCGATGGTGGCCGACGGCACCAGCGCGGGTACCTTGGGGTCGCGGCTGCCGCCGCTGCCGGGGAAAATCGTGCCGCCGTCAACGAGCTGGGTTTGCCACGACAGGTTGCTGCCGCCGGCCGGCGCGTCGTTGTCGGACCCGCGATCGAGATACGCGGCGGCGCCTTCAGCGACGAGGAAGCGCTGCAGCGCCGCGGGCGTCAGGGGCGCGGGCGCGCCCGCGGCCGGCGCAACCGGAGGACGTGCCGCCGCCGGCTCCGGCACCTTCATCGCTTCTGCCCAGTCGGCGTCGGTCATCTGGAGGACGACGCGGCCATCGAGCATCCGTACCGCGCGGACGCCTTGGCTGACGACGATCTTGCCCTGCAACTGGCCCTTGTACCTGGCGAGGTCGGCCTCGGTCGCGGCTTGCACGTGCACGACGTCAGCGGCGACCGGCCCGTTGGTGGACGGCGAATTCCACCGCGGCTGGCCGATGAGCGCGGCGGTCTGCGGCGCGATCATGTGGATGGAGAATCGTTCGATCGTCCATCCCTGTCCGAACGGGAAGCGCTCGACGTGGATGTTCTTCAATCCCCACTCGTTGAACTTCTTCATCACCCAATCGGCGCCTTGCGTGTACGACGGCGTGCCGGTCGCGCGCGGGCCGTACACCTCCGACAGCCACCAGTGCGTTTCCATCGCCTGCGAACGCGTGACCGCCTCACCGCGAATCCGGTTGATGGTGGCGGGGTCAACGCCGGCCGGCGGCGCCTGCGCGCTCAACGTCAGCGTGATGGTGAGCAGGGCGGAGGTCAGAAACATCAAACGTCGCATGAGCCAGATTCTATTCTCAAACTCGTGTCTGATATTGTCGGCAGTCTGGAGCGAAGCAAATGAACATGACCCACCTGATCCGAACGCCCATGGCCGCCCTGGCGGCATGCCTTGCGACCGCTGTCGCCGCCGCCGCACAGGCGCCCGCACCGGCCGCCGCGCCGCCGCGGCCCGCGATGACCCTGACCACGCCCGCCTTCCCGGATGGCGATCCCATTCCCGCGAAGTACACACAGGCGGGGGAGCAGGTGTCACCGGAGTTGCGGTGGACCAACACGCCGCCGGGCACGCAGAGCTTCCTGCTGCACATGCACGACCCCGACGTCGCCCGCAACAAGACCACCGAGACACAAGTGCACTGGCTGATGTGGAACATCCCGGCGACCGCCACCGGCCTGCCCGAAGGCGTGCCGAAGGGCGCCGACCTGCCGGACGGCAGCCACCAGACCAGCGCGAGCGGTCCGGTGTATCGCGGACCGGGCGCGCCGGCCAGCGGTCCGCCGCACCACTACACCTTCGAGATCTACGCGCTGGACACGAAACTCGACGTGCCGATGGGCGCCGATGCGTTCGAGACGCGCACCGCGGTGATGAAGGCGGCGCAAGGACACGTCCTCGGCAAGGCGGTTTACGTCGGGCTGTTCAGGCGGCCGCAGTAACGGGTGGCTGACGATCGACGGGCTGGCCGCGGTCCGGTGCTCTGCGTTCACGGACTCACCGGCAGCCCGGATGAGCTGTTGCCGTTGGCCGGCGCGTTGTCGGCCACCGGCCGCGCGGTCAGCACGCCGATGCTGGCCGGCCATGGCCGCGATGTGGCGGCGCTGGCGGCGACGCGCTGGACCGACTGGCTCGCGTCCGCCGATGCCGCGTTGACGGCGTGCGTGGCGGGCGGCCACCCGGCGGCGGTGGTGGCCGCGTCGGCCGGCGGCTTGCTCGCGCTGCACCTGGCGGCCACGCGCCCACGCGACGTGAGCGGCCTCGTGCTGCTGGCCACGCCCACCTCGCTGCGCCCGGTCGTCGCCTCGCAGATCCGCCTCCGCCTGTTGATTCCCGCGGCCCTTCGCCCACAACGGCTCAACGTGATCCCGAAGCCCGGCGGTGGCCCGAACGTGAGCGACCGCTCATTGGCGGCGGGCTTGCGATCGCTGCCGGCTTATCCACTGGAGACGCTCGGTCAGCTCCTCGACATGATGACCGCGGTCCGCCGGCGCCTGGGCGAGGTGACGCAGCCCGTGTTGCTGGTGCATGGCGACCTGGATGCCACCGTATCGCGCGCGCAAGTGGACGGGCTGGCCGCGTCGCTCACCCGCGCCGCGCGTGTGGAGCGCCTCGACCTGCCGGGCTCGGCTCACCTCGTCGCGATTGATCGCGATCGCGAGTTGCTCCAGGCCCGCGTCGCTAGTTTTCTGGATTCGTTGTAAACCGGATCGGGATCGTCTCGATCCACGTGGCCAGCGCGCGGACCGAGGCACGCTCGAGCGGGTGGGCCGACGCCAAGGCCGGCCGCGCCGCATCAGGAGCGCCGGGATCGCCCCGCCGGCGCCGGTGCCGGGCTTTCCCGGCCGATCATCACCTCGGTGGACTTGATAATCGCCACCGCCTCGTCGCCGCGCTTCAGCTTCAGTTCGGTGACCGCGTCGCGCGTGATCACCGCCGTCAGCATCTGATTGCCGATGCGCAAGCGCACCTGCGACAACAGGCCGTCGCTGCGGACCTCTTCGACGATGCCGCGCAGTTGATTGCGGCCGCTGAGCGCCACCAGCACCCCCCGGGCCGCCGACTTGTCCGCCATAGCGCGAAGCGCGGCGGCGGATGACGCCGATTTGCGGACCAGGGCCGCAGACGACGCCGATGACGCCGATGACGCCGATTTACCCGCCGACATTTGCAGGCGCAACACTTCGGACTCCGCGACGCGGTGGTGTCCGCCGCGTGTTCGCGTGGTGCGAATGGAGCCGTCGTAGATCCACTGCTTGAGCGTGGAATACGCCACGCCGAGCCGGTCGGCGGCCGCCCGCACGGTCAGCAGGTCGCTCATCTCACGTCCCGCACTTCCAGCTTCGTCACCTGCCGGATCCAACGACCGGCCCGCTTGTCCAGCGGCACCACGATCTGCAGGGGGCCGGTATCGGGCAGCAACGGCTGGCCATTGCGCTTGTCGGCGACGAGGATGACCTGGTCCGTGAACCCGGCATCGACCTCGGCGATGGCAAACGCGACCTGGTAACCGTCGGTGGCGGTGGCGATGATGATCCGCGCCAGTGCCTTGCCGCGGAGGGCCTCGCCGAGCGGCACGCCGGCCCTGGCGAGGATGTCGCGCAGCGCCACGCCCTCGAAGGTGGTCTTCAAGCCGTGGTCGCTCGTGATCACGGTCTTCCGATCCATCCCGTCGAAGGTCACGGCGACCCGTCGGCCGTCGAGCGCCACGACGTCGACGCTCGATTGCGCGCGGGCCGGCAGGGCCACCGCCAGCGCGCACACCACCACCGCGACGGCGACCTTCACGGAACTTCCCATCAGCACTGAATCACCTCAAATCGTTGTAGAAATCGGCTCGAAGCATACTAAATTAACCCCCTGATGACCACGCCCCGTTCGGCCATGGAGTTGGCGAAGTGCTGGCTGGCCGGCCTCGCTTTATTGGCGGCGTTCAGCGCACCCGCCGTGGCGCAGCCTCCCGCGGTGGTCGTCTCGGTCGCCGCGAGCATGCACGAGGCGCTCGCCGAGATCGCCGGCTCGTATCGCGCGGCGACCGGCGTCACGATCGCCCTCAATACCGGTAGTTCCAACACCCTCGCGCGGCAGATTGTCGAAGGCGCGCGCGCCGCGGTCTTCCTGAGCGCTGACGACCTCCAGATGGACGTGGTCGAGAAGGCCGGCCGCATCGCCGCCGGCACGCGCACGCCGCTGCTGACCAACGAACTTGCCGTGGTCGTGCCGGTCGATGCGCCCTCGTCCTTCACCCTGGCGGCGCTGCTCGAAGGGCGGCTCGCGCGTCTCGCCATGGGTGAGACATCCAGCGTGCCGGCTGGCGTGTACGGCCGGCGCTGGCTCGAGCACGAGGGCGCGTGGGCGCGCCTGCAGCCCAAGGTCATCCCGTTTCCCACCGTGCGCGCGGTGCTCTCGGCGGTCGAGGCCGGCCGCGTCGATGCCGGCATCGTCTACCGCACCGACGCGCGCGAGTCGTCCGCGCGCCTGGTGGCGACGTTGGCGGCGAAGGACCACGCCTACCTGAACATCGTGCAGCCGGCGGCGGTGATTGTGGGGCCGGCTGAAGCCGAAGGGCGGCGGTTCCTGCAGTACCTGCAAGGACCCGCCGCACGCGCGGTGTTCGACAGGCGCGGCTTCGGTCGGCCGCCTGTCCTGAGCGAACCCAAACGTCAGTTTGAACGAGTCGAAGGATGAGCCCGGAAACCTGGGCCATCGCGCGGTTCACCGTGCTGATGGCGCTCATCGCCACCGCGTTGACGCTGCCGCCGGCCATTGCCGCGGGCTGGCTGCTGGCGCGCCGCACGTTTCCCGGCAAGGCCCTGGTCGAGACCGTCGTCTCGCTTCCGCTGGTGCTTCCGCCCGTGGCCACCGGCCTGCTGCTGCTGTGGCTCTTCGGGCGCCGGAGCCCGGTGGGGCAGGCGCTGGATGCGCTGGGCATCGAGGTGGTCTTCACGTGGAAGGCCGTGGTGATTGCGATGATGGTGGTCAGCTTTCCGCTCGTGGCGCGCAGCGTGCGGTCGGGGATCGAGCAGGTCGACCGCCGCTACGAGGACCTGGCGGCGACCCTCGGCGCCGGCCCGCTCCGGATCCTGCGGACCATCACGTTGCCCCTCGCCTCGCGCGGTATCGTGGCCGGCGCCGTGCTCGGCTTCTCCCGCGCGCTGGGCGAATTTGGCGCCACCATCATGGTGGCCGGCGCCATCCCCGGCCGCACCCAGACACTGGCCGTCGGCATCTACACGTTCGTGGAAACCGGTCGCGAAGAGGCGGCCTGGGGCCTGCTCCTGCTGTCGGCGCTGCTGGCCTTCGGCGCGATCTATCTCTCCAACCGCCTGGTCGCCGTCAAGCCATGATCGCCCTGACCATCGACGTCACGCTTCGGCAGCAGTCGTTCGAGTTGCAGGTCCGCGACACCTCGGCGGTGGAAGTGCTGGGCATCTTCGGGCCGTCGGGGAGCGGCAAGACCTCGCTGCTCGAGGCCATCGCCGGCATCCGGACGCCCGATGCGGGCGAGATTCGCGTCGGCGAGCGCGTGTTGTTCTCGTCGTCGTCGCGCCTCAACGTGCCGGCTCGCGACCGCCACATCGGCTACGTGCCGCAAGACGCGCTGTTGTTTCCCCATCTCGATGTCTCAGGAAACATCGATTATGGGATCCGCCACGCCGACACGGCGAGCCGCGACCGCCGCGGCGCGCTCGTTGACATTCTCGATCTCTCGACGCTGCTCGAGCGCCGCGTGCAGAAGCTGTCGGGTGGGGAAAAGCAGCGCGTGGCGATTGCCCGCGCGTTGATGACCCGGCCGGCGGTGTTGCTCCTGGATGAGCCGCTGGCCGGCGTCGATCGCGCCCGGCGCGACCGCATCCTGCCCTACGTGCTGCGCATTCGCCGCGACCTGCACGTCCCGCTCGTCTACGTCACCCACGACGAGACCGAGCTGAACGCGATTGCGGATCGCGTGCTGCAGCTCGACGCTGGCTTGGTGGTGGCGGCGGGTCCGCCGTCGGCAACCGCACGGCAGGCGCGCTAGATCCCGGGAGCGATGAGGCCGGCGGACGCGCCCACCCAGCGCAGCCCCTTGTTGTGATCGACGCCCATCATCTTGCCGCGGCCCATGCGAATGAGCGGCAGCACCGGCTGGAACGCCCCGTTCACACGCACATACATGATGCGGATTTCAGCCTGGGCCGGCCCTTCAGGCGTGTCGATCACCGGTTCGAACCGGATGCGTTCCTGCAGGATGTAGTTGGCGCGCTCCGCATCGGGAATGGCGGCAATCTGCGCGTCGGTCGGCGCGAACACGATGCCGCCGCCCGCGAACGAGAACAGCGGCTTCAGCAGGTAGCGATCGCGATCCGCGGGCAGGCGATCGATCTGGTGCAGGAACGTGGTTTCGGGCACGGCGCGATGCTTCAGCCACGGAATCGAGAACTTGCTGATCTGGAAGTACCACGACGGGTGCCCGGCCCATTCCACGTCGAGGTCGTCGCGATAGTCGAACGGCAGCGGCACGTTCTTCCGCTCGAGCTCGTCGGGGATGACGCGGTTGTAGATGCGCGCGATTGGCAACCGCAACCCGTCGTGACGGTAGAACAGGCGGCGGCCCTCGCGTTCCACCTCCGACGTGTCAACGGCGCGGATGCCCCACATCTGCCCGGTCACCACGAAGTCGGGCCACGTCTTCTGCTTCCGCGGCTCGATCTCCATCAGCACCACGTGCTTGGGGTCGTGCCCGTTCAGCAGCACCCGGCCCATCGCCTCGTGATACGAGGCGTCGGTGAAGCCGCCGAGATACAGGCCCAGCGCCGGCGGCAGGCCGAACGCGTCGCGATAGGCCCGCGCCACGGCGAGCTGAAATCCGTAGAGCGAGGCGAACGCCTGCAACTCGACCAGCTTCGGCTCGATCGCGCCGGACGGCCCGCGCACCAGGCCGAAGTCGACCTGCAGGAACGTGGGAAGCGATTCGGCGTTGGGGCCGCGAAAGCGGGCGGGCACGGCGGCGAGCGCGGCGGCGCGGGCCGCGGGATTGCCGAGGATCTGTTCGACCAGTTCGAGGCCGGTGGCCGACAACTCGTCCATCAACGCGCGCGGGAAGAAGCAGGGGGTCTCGCAGATCGGAAAGCCGAGCGTGGCGCCCGTGCTTAGTTCGAGCCGCGCGACGAGGTCGCGGTATCGGGCCTCGGTCCAGGAGTTGTTGAATTGCTGCCGGAGGGATTGGATCATGCGCGGTACGGCGGGGTCAGGCCCCTCTGAACTGCTGGCTTCATGCGCAACGCAGGGGTCAGACCCCTCGGAACTGCTGGCTCGGGGTCAGACCCCTAGTCGATCAGGAATTTCCCATCGTCCATGATCTGGCGGTCGTCCACCCAGATGTCGAAGCGGGTGGCCACCACGTCGATGTGCGTGGACGAGAACCAGTCGGCGCCGGTGTGCACGCCGTAGGGGTTGCCGAAGGCGATGTGGATGCCGGGGAACTTCTCGTCCTGCAGGATGTGGCCGATCACCTGCTTGAGCTCGATGTTGGTGCCGATGGCGAACTCGCCGACGCGGTCCGAGTTCTCGTCGGTGTGCGTGTAGGCCCAGAAGTCGTTCTCGAGCTCCTTGTTCTCGCTGAACGCCTCGACCAGCCGGTTGTCTTTCACGCGCAGCGTCAACGGCGCCCCGGCCAGGCTGCCGAACTTCTCGCACAGGAAGTCGCCGACGACGCCGTCGATCACCAGCGTGCCGTCGACGTTGCCCGGGGTCGTGAACACCTCGCCGCCCGGCAGGTTGCCCCACTTGTCGGGGCTGATCAGGCCGCTGGTCTTGACCCATCGATAGTTGGGGTTGAGGTCGGCGACGAAGTCGCTGCCGCCCCTGGTGGTGGCGCGCACGCGCCTGGCGTGGCGGACGATGTCGATGACCTTCGAGCTGAGCACGTCGACCTTGTGGAAGTCGGCGCGCATGCCCTCGAGCATCATCTGCCGGTTGATGTTCACCATGTGGCCATGGCGCATCCGGCGGCGATTGACGATGTCGGTGAGCTGCATGCGCGACTTCAGCTCGTTGCGCTGCACGTGGACCGCGAGGATGCTGACCTGGCTGTGCTCCATGTCGGCGGCAATCACCGCCGGCAGATCGACCAGCGGGCGGGTGGCGACGTCTTCGAGGATGAACGCCCGGTAGGGCGCGCCGACGGCCTCGATCTCGTGCACCAGGCTGGCGGCGATGTCGGCGCACTCGCGATCGGCGACCACGGTCACCCGCTCGTGCGGCTGCACGTTGAGGCAGACGCGAATGGCGTTGCGGGCGCCCGGCTCGAGCTCGAGGTCAATCGTCGAGGTCATGTTCAAATTCTACAATCCCGCCTGAGTCTCCGAAACCATGTATTCGACCACCTTCTTGAGATCCTGGGTCTCGGCGAACACTTTCAGCTGGCGTTCGGCGCCGCAGCCCTGTTCGAGGATGGTCTTGACATAGTCGATTTCGCTGCGGCTCCCGAGCTCGTCAACGACATCGTCCACGAAGTCGAGGTACTCGAGCATCAGTTCCTTGGCCGGCACCTCGATCTCGCGGCCGAAGTCGATCAGCTTGCCTTCGAGGCCGTAGCGGGCGGCGCGCCACTTGTTCTCCATGATCAGGGCGCGGCTGTACATCCGGAAGCCCTGGTTGCGCGAGTGCAGCTTGTAGAGCTTGGCCATGGTCGCCTGGATCAGGGCGGCGAGCGCCAGCGACTCGTCCACGCGCATCGGGATGTCGCAAATGCGCACTTCGACGGTGGAAAAGAACGGGTGCGGGCGCACGTCCCACCAGATCTTCTTGGCGTTGTCCATGCTGTTGGTCTTGACCAGCAGGTTGACGAAGCTCTCGTAGTCGGCCCAGCTGGTGAAGGTGTCGGGGATGTTGGTGCGCGGAAACTTGTCGAACACCTTGCAGCGGTACGACTTGAGGCCGGTGTTGAGGCCGATCCAGAACGGCGAGTTGGCCGACAGCGCCAGCAGGTGCGGCAGGAAGTAGCGCACCTGGTTCATCAGGTGGATGGCGACCTCGCGGTCTTCGATGCCGATGTGCACGTGCAGGCCGAAGATCAGGTTCGACCGCGCCACCAGCTGCATGTCTTCGACCACTTGCAGGTAGCGGGCGTCGGGATAAATGTCCTGCGCCCGCCAGTCGGCGAACGGATGGGTGGCGCCGGCGCACAGCAGCAGGCCGTTCTCACGCGCCAGCTTGACCATGGCGCGGCGGAGGTTGAGGATGTCGGCGCGCGCCTCCTGCATGTTGCGGCAGACGCCGGTGCCGACCTCGACCACCGACTGGTGCATCTCGGCCTTGATGCGCTCATCGAGCTGCCGCTTGCCCTTCGAGATGATCTCGGCGTTGATGTGCGAGCGCAGGTCGTACGAGACCGGGTCGATGGTCTGGTATTCCTCTTCGATGCCGATGCTGAAAGATGGCTTCATCGCCGGCGCCCCATAAAGGGGCGCCCTACAGGGGACCTGTTGGTAGGGCACCCCTTCATGGGGTGCCTCTGAGAAACCTGTCCCAGCGATACGTGGCGGGCGGCGTGGTCTCGGTCGCCTGCTTCACCGCCAGGTCGGCCACCGCGTTCACGATCCAGTCGAAGTTCACCTGTCCCACGGAATGCAGGTCGGCGTCCGGGGCCGGGTTCATGAAGTCGATGGCGTAGGGCACGCCGTCTTCGACCGCGAACTCGACCGTGTTGAGGTCGTAGCCGAGCGCCTGGCACAGCGTCCGCGCGTCACGCTCGACCCGCGCCATCAACTCCTTGGGATACGCCGGCGGGTTCAGCACGTAGCGCTCGTGGAACGGCGCCCGCGGGTCGTAGGGCATGACGTGCACATGCTCCTGCCCGACGACGTAGCAGCGGAAGTACTCCTTGAAGTTGACGCCGCGCTGCAGCGTCATGCACAACGTCCGGGTCTGGTCGTAGGCCTCGAAGAATTCCTCGCGCGTGTTGATCTTGTAGACGTCGCGCCAGCCGCCGCCGTCGAACGGCTTCAGGAACGCCGGGAAGCCGACGTACTCGAAGATGGCCGCCCAGTCGAGCGGGTAGCGGAGGTTGCGCATCGAGCGCTCGGTAGTGCCGGTCGGATGTTCCTTGTGCGGCAGCAGCACCGTGGGCGGAACGGCGACGCCCAGCTTGGTGGCGAGGGCGTAGTTGAAGAACTTGTCGTCGGCGCTCCACCAGAACGGGTTGTTGATGACCCGGGTGCCGCAGAGCGCGGCGTTCTTGAGATACGCGCGGTAGTAGGGAATGTCGTGCGAGATGCGGTCGACGATCACGTCGTAGCCGCACGGTTCGGCCATGCGGACGTCGCCGATTTGCACGAATTCCGCCGACACGCCGGCCACGTTCATGGCGGTAATGCGCTCGACGAGCGCGCCGGGAAACGTGTTTTCCATTCCGAACAGGACGCCGATTTTTTTCATAAGGGAACTCTGGGCATCTTACGGCAAATACGCCTGCGCCATCGGCCGCCAGTATGGCCAGTCGTGCCTGGAGTCGTTCCAGACATGCAGCGCATGCGGAATGCCCTTGGCGCGCATGATCGCCGAGAACTGCTCGTTGGGGGCGCGGCAAATGTCGTGGTCGCCGGTGACGATCACCCACTTGTTCCGCCGGAACTGATCCAGGTAGTACGCTTCCGACAGCCCGGGCAGGAACGACGGCGGGTTCAGGAAGTAGCAGTCTTCGTCGTGATAGCCGTCGAGGAACTGCGAGATGTCGAAGGCGCCGCCCATGGTGACGCACGACGTGAAGGTGTAGGGATGGCGCAACGCCAGCACCATGGCGTGGTAGGCGCCGAAGCTGCAGCCGGTCACGCCGATGCCGTCGTGCCGCGTCAGGTGGCGCACGAGCGGCACCACCTCGTTGAGGATGTAGTCCTCGTAATGCAGGTGCCGTTCGACGCGGTGGCGCGGGTGAATCTTCCTGCAGTACCAGCTTTCGCTGTCCACCGACGGCACGCAGAACAGGCGCAGCCGGCCATGCTCCAGCTTGTCGGCGAGCGCGCCGATCATCCCGCGGTCCTCGTACTCGAAGAACGCGCCCATCGACGAAGGAAAGACGATGACCGGCGGGCCGTCGTGCCCGAAGATCAGCATCTCCATGTCGCGGTTCAGCGAACGCGAGAACCATTTATGGTGGTCGCGAGTCATGCACCCAGAAACATATACTGATCGTGCCGCCCGATGCACTCTCCGAACGCCACGCTCCGCCAGCACGATCAGTTCCATTCCGCATTCCTGCCGGACGATCGCGACGTGGTGGTGTGGCTGCCGCCGGGCTACGACGAGGGCGCCGGCGATCGGCGGTATCCCGTGCTCTACATGCACGATGGTCAGAACCTGTTCGACCCCGACACCGCGTTCCAGCCGGGCGAGCACTGGCGGCTCGGCGAAACCGCCGCCGAGCTGATCGCGGCGGCGCGGCTCGAGCCGTTGATCATCGTCGGCGTCTACAACACCGGCGAGACCCGCCTGCACGAATACACCCCGACCAACGACGTCGATCGCGGCGGCGGCCTGGCCGGCGACTACGGCCGGCTGATGGTCGAGGAATTGAAGCCGTTCATCGACCGCACCTACCGGACCCTGCCGGACGCCGCGCATACCGGGCTGGGCGGCTCATCGCTGGGTGGCTTGGTGACGCTGCACCTCGGCTTCGCGCACCCCGGCGTGTTCAGCCGCCTCGCCGTGCTGTCGCCGTCGGTGTGGTGGGACCGCCGCGCGATTCTCAAGACCGTGCGGCAGGCCCGGCCGAAGCCAAAACTGCGCCTGTGGGTGGACATGGGCACCGCCGAAGGGCGGAGCGGACTGGATGACGCGCGGCTGCTGAAGGCGGCGCTGGTCGGTGCGGGATTCGTCGAAGGCGTGGACCTGCACTACGCGGAATACGAGGGCGCGACGCACAGCGAAGGGGCGTGGGCGGCGCGGGTGGGCCCGATGCTGAAATGGCTGTTCCCTCCAGTAAGCTGAGCCAGATGCCGAAGTGGGACGAGATCGCCCGGCTGGCCGGGGGCGCGGGTGGGATCGCCGGCGCCACTGTCGTCTACGCGCGCTGGCTGCAGGTGTCCAACACCACCACGGTCGCAATGACGTTTTTGCTGATCGTGCTGGTGGTGGCCGCCACCTCGCGCTTCTGGGTGGCCGCCGTCACGTCGGTCCTGGCGATGCTCAGCTTCAACTACTTCTTCCTGCCGCCCGTCGGCACCTGGACGGTCGCCGATCCCCAGAACTGGGTGGCCCTGTTTGCGTTTCTGGCGGTGAGCCTGGTGGCCAGCAACCTGTCGTCGCAGGCGCGCGCACGCACGCATGAAGCCCGCTCGCGCCGCGACGAAGTGGCACGGCTGTTCGACCTCAGCCGGGAAGTGCTGCTGACCACCGAGGGCCGCGAGGCCATCTCGGCGCTGGCGCGATCGATCGCCCGGCGCTTCGACCTGGCCTACGTGGCGATTGCGCTGCCGCGGGGCGCCGAATGGGAGCTGTTCGAGGCAGGCCCGTTGACCATCGCGCTCGACACCAACCCGCTCTCCCTCGCCTTTGCCGGCGCGCAAGGCGGCCTCGAGTTCGATGCTTACGAGCGCACCTACTCCGGACATCGCACGATGACCGTCGGAGACCACGTGGTGCGGCTGGTGCCGCTGCGCGTGGGCACCAAACCGATTGGGCTGATGGCGGCGACCGGACGCCCGGTGGAGCCCGGCACGCTCGACGCGCTGGCTGCCGTGGTGGCCATTGCCATCGAGCGGGCGTCGCTGCTTGACGAACGCAAGGCCGCGGAGGTGGCCCGCCGCGGCGAGGAACTGAAGACAACGCTCCTGGCCTCGCTCGGCCACGACCTGCGGACGCCGTTGACGGCCATTCGCGTCGCCGCCAGCAACCTGCAATCGCCGGACCTCGGTCCCGATCGTCTCCGCGAACAGAGCACCCTCATCCTCGAAGAGGCAGAGCGGCTCGGCCGGTTGTTCGAGAACATCATCGAGATGGCCCGCATCGACTCCGGGGCGGTGGCGACCGAGCTGCGCTGGGTCCACCCGTCTGAGGTCATCACCGCGGCGCGTGGGCAGGTCGAGCGCGTGATGCAAGGCCACAAGGTCGAGGTCGTGGTCGACCCGGACACGCCGGTGATGATCGATCCGCGGCTGACCGCGTCGGCGATCGCCCACGTGCTGGAGAACGCCGCCCAGTACGCGCCGGCGCAGTCGGTCATTGCCGTGCACACCGCGGTCACTGCTGAAGGCCTGGTCGTGAGCATTCGCGATCATGGCCCTGGCATCGCGCCGGCGGACCTGCCACGCCTGTTCGATCGCTTCTACCGCGGCGGCGCGGCCAAGGCACACACCTCGGGCACCGGGATGGGCCTGTCGATTGCCCGCGGGCTGCTGGCGGCCGAGCAGGGCCGCATCTGGGGAGAGAATTGCGCCGATGGCGGCGCGCAGTTCACCATGGTCGTCCCGGCCGAGGCACGACCGCTGTCATGACGAGAATCCCGCGCATCCTGCTCGTGGACGATGAGGTGTCGATTCAGCGGTCGCTGGCACCGCTCCTGCAGTCGCATGGCTACGACGTGGAGATTGCGGGGACTGGGCAGCTCGCGCTGACGGCGGCCGCCGATCATCCGCCGGATCTGGTCGTGCTCGACCTCGGCCTGCCCGACCTCGACGGCACGGAAGTGTGCCGTCGCATCCGCGAGGAGTCGAAGGTGCCGATCATCATCCTGTCGGCGCGCGATCGCGAAGCCGACAAGGTGCGCGCGCTCGATCTTGGCGCCGACGATTTCGTCACCAAGCCGTTCGGGCCGGAAGAACTGCTGGCGCGCATTCGCGTCGCCCTTCGCCGCGCCATGGCGGCGGACGACGAAGCGACCGGTCAATTGCAGGCAGGCGACTTGACGATCGACTACGACCGGCGCCGCGTCGTCCGCGGCGACGACGAGATTCGCCTCACGCCGAAGGAGTTCGAACTGCTGTCGCTGCTGGCCCGGAACCACGACCGCGTTCTGACCCATCGCGCCATCCTCAAGGCGGTGTGGGGGCCCAACGCGGTCAACCAGCCCGAGCACCTGTGGGCGCTGGTCGCCCAGCTGCGAAAGAAGATCGAACCCGATCCCACCGCGCCACGCTATCTCCTTAGTGAGCCGTGGGTTGGTTACCGGTTCACCACCGCCGCCCAGGATTCTTAGGACTTTTTCAGGAACCTTTTGGCCCGTTCTGAGGCCTGACTTCCTATCGTGGAGTCAGGAGTTCACGAGTCATGGTTCGCTTGAGTTGCTACGTCGCTCTCTTTCTTTGCATCGCCACGCTTGCCCACGCGCAGGAACCGGCGGCGGCGCCAGCCCCCTCCGATCCCTTCGAGCACGTCGTCTTTGGCGTCGGCCTTGAAGGCTTCTACCAGTACAACGCCAACAAACCGTACGACCGCACCAACCTGTTGCGCGCCTACGACACGCGCGCGAACGTGTTTGGCATTCAGCAGGCGAACGTCATCGTCGAGAGTGTGCCGGCCGTGGACAAGGGCCGCCGCTTCGGCGCGCGCGTTGACCTGCAGTTCGGCCAGGCCACTGAGACGGTGCAGGGCGGCGCCGCTAACGAGCCGCGACCCGATGCGTATCGCCACGTGTGGCAGGCCTACGGCACCTACGTGTTCCCGGTCGGCCGCGGCTTGCAGACCGACTTCGGCAAGTTCGCGTCGAACCTCGGCTACGAGACCAACTACGCGAAAGACAACAATCAGTTCTCGCGCGCGTACCTGTTCAACTTCCTGCCGTTCTACCATTCGGGGCTTCGCGCCACCCTTCCGCTCAGCGACCAGGTGACAGTGATGTACATGCTGACCAACGGCATCCAGCAGACCGAGGACTTCAACAACTTCAAGAGCAGTCACTTCGCGGCCATCGTCAAGCCCACCGGCAGCGTGGCGTGGACGACGAGCTATTACTTCGGCCAGGAGCAGCCCGACGGCTTCGCGCCGGACGGCCCCGACGGATTCTTCCGCGTGATCGACAGCTACATCAGCTACACCGCTACGCCAAAGGCGAGCTTCGGGATTGACGTGAACTACGTGACCAACGAGGTGAACAAGGCCGATCCGGAGTTGTCGCTTCAGGGCGTCGGTGCCTATGCGCGCTACCAGATCAGCGGTCCGTCCGCCCTGGCGCTCCGCTACGAGCGGCTCGATGACCAAGGCCTGTTCGGCGGCATCGAGCAGGTACTCCAGGAACTGACCGCGACCGTCGAGTACAAGTTCGCCGATGGCTTCCTGGTCCGCGGCGAGTTCCGCCGCGACTGGTCGAATCAGCGGTTCTTCACGGGCGCGCGTCCGGACGACCTCAGCGATCACCAGAACACGGCGCTCGTCGGCCTGGTGTGGTGGTTCGGCAACAAGCAAGGAGCATGGTGAGGCCATGGCGGACGTAATCTTCGTCGGCTTGTCGCTGCTGTTCTTCGTCCTCGGCGCCGCCTACGTGGCCGGCTGCCGGCGGCTTCAGTGAGGCAACAGGACCATGGGTATTGAATCGATTGTCGGCCTCGTGATCTCGGTGCTGCTGCTCGGGTATCTCGTTTACGCGATGCTGCGTCCGGAGAAGTTCTGACATGACTCTCAATGGTTGGTTCCAAATCGCCTTGTTCCTCGCCGCGATTGCGGCGGTGACCGTGCCGCTCGGCCGGTTCATGGTGCGCGTGTTCGCGCGGGAGCGGACCTGGCTCGACCCCGTCCTGCGCCCGCTCGAACGCCTGATCTACCGGCTCACCGGCGTCAACGAGACGCACGAGATGCGGTGGACCGAGTACGGCCTGGCGATGCTCGCCTTCAGCGTGGTGTCGATGCTGGTGCTGTATGCGATGCAGCGCCTGCAGGCCGTGCTGCCGTTCAACCCGCAGGCGCTCGCGGCCGTGGGGCCCGACCTCGCGTTCAACACCGCGGCCTCGTTCACCACGAACACCAACTGGCAGTCGTACGTCGGCGAGACGACGATGAGCTACTTCACGCAGATGGCGGGGCTGGCGTATCACAACTTCATGTCGGCGGCCGTCGGCATTGCCCTGGCGATCGCGTTCATCCGCGGCATTGCCTCGCGCGAGAAGGACACGCTGGGCAACTTCTGGGTCGACATGACCCGCGCCACGCTGTGGGTGCTGCTGCCGTTCTGCATCGTCGGCGCCCTGGCGCTCGTGTCGCAGGGTGTGGTGCAGAACCTGAAGCCTTATGACCGCGTGCAGCTGGTTGATCCCCAGGGCGACGTCAAAGAGCAGGTCATCGCGCAGGGCCCGGTGGCGTCGCAGGAGGCAATCAAGGAGTGGGGCACCAACGGCGGCGGCTTCTTCAACGCCAACAGCGCCCATCCGTATGAGAACCCGACGCCGTTCACGAACTTCATCGAGATGTTCGCGATCTTCGCGATCTCCTCCGGCCTCACCTACACGCTGGGATCCATGACGAAGTCGCCCCGCCACGGCTGGGCCGTGTGGGCCGCCATGGCCTTCCTGTTCCTGGCCGGTGTCACCACCGCGTACTGGGCGGAGGCCGCCGGCAATCCCCTGCTGGCCGGGACCGACCAGACGGCAGGTGCGATGTGTCCGGGTGGGAACATGGAAGGAAAGGAGGCGCGGTTCGGCATCGCCAACTCGGCGCTCTTCGCCACCGTCACGACCGACGCCAGCTGCGGCGCCGTCAACGGCATGCACGATTCGTTCACGCCGATTGGCGGCCTGGTGCCGCTCGTCAACATGATGCTCGGCGAGGTGATCTTCGGCGGCGTCGGCGCGGGCATGTACGGCATTCTCATCTTCGTCGTGCTCTCGGTCTTCATCGCCGGCCTGATGGTCGGCCGCACGCCGGAGTATCTCGGCAAGAAGATCGAGGCGTTCGACGTGCAGATGGCGATGCTCGCCGTGCTGGTGTTCCCGCTCACCATCTTGGTGTTCACCGGCATCTCCGCGGTGTCGCCTGACTTCGGGACGTCCAGCATCTGGAACCCCGGCCCGCACGGACTGTCGGAAATGCTCTATGCCTACACGTCCGGCACCGCGAACAACGGGTCGGCGTTTGCCGGCATCTCCGCTAACACCAAGTGGTACAACGTCACGCTCGGCATCGCGATGCTGCTCGGCCGGTTCATGATCATCATCCCGATGCTGGCCCTGGCCGGCAACCTCGGGCGCAAGAAGCTGGTGCCGCCGTCGCTGGGGACGTTCCCGGTGACCACGCCGCTCTTCACGGCGCTGCTCGTCGGCGTGATTCTCATCGTCGGCGTCCTGACGTTCTTCCCCGTGCTGAGCCTCGGCCCGATCGTCGAGCACTTCCTCATGCGCGCGGGAACCACGTTCTGAAGGCAGAAGGCAAAAGGAACTGAATCGTGGCAAAGACACAGAAACTCAGCATCTGGGATCCGGCGCTGGTTGGCGCGGGCGTCGTCGACGCCCTGCGCAAGCTGAATCCCCGCGTGATGATCAAGAACCCCGTCATGTTCGTGGTCGAAATCGGCGCTGCCCTGACGACCGTCCTGCTCGTCCGCGACCTGGTATCCGGCGGCAGCAGCATCGGTTTCGAGCTGCAGATCACGTTGTGGTTGTGGGCGACGGTCCTGTTCGCCAACCTGGCGGAAGCCATGGCCGAGGGCCGGGGCAAGGCCCAGGCTGACACGCTGCGGAAAGCGCGCACCGAAACCGTGGCCAACCGGCTGACCTCGTCGGGCACGACCGAGACGGTGCCAGCTGCATCCCTGCGGTCAGGCGACGTCGTGCTGGTGAAGGCGGGGGAGTTCATTCCGTCGGACGGCGAGATCGTCGAAGGTGTGGCGTCGGTGGACGAGTCGGCCATCACCGGTGAATCGGCGCCGGTCATTCGCGAGGCCGGCGGCGATCGCTCGGCCGTTACCGGCGGCACGCGGGTGCTGTCGGATTGGATCAAGGTGAAGGTCACGGCCGATCCCGGACACACGTTCCTCGATCGCATGATCGCGCTCGTGGAAGGCGCCGAGCGGCAGAAGACGCCGAACGAAATCGCGCTCAACATCCTGCTGGCGGGCCTGACCATCGTCTTCCTGATGGCGGTGGTCACCCTGCAACCGTTCGCGGTCTACGCCAACGCACCGCAATCGGTGTTCGTCCTGGTGTCGCTGCTCGTCTGCCTGATCCCGACCACCATTGGCGGCCTGCTGTCGGCGATTGGCATTGCCGGCATGGACCGGCTGATTCAGCACAACGTGCTGGCGATGTCGGGCCGGGCCGTCGAGGCCGCCGGCGACGTGCACACGCTGCTGCTGGACAAGACCGGGACCATCACGCTCGGCAACCGGCAGGCCAGTGAGTTCATCCCGCTGCCCGGCGTCACCGAGGCGATGTTGGCCGACGCCGCGCAGCTGGCGTCACTGGCGGACGAGACGCCCGAGGGAAGGTCGATCGTGGTCCTGGCCAAGCAGAAATACGGCATTCGGGGACGGGATCTCGCCGCGCATGCCGCCGCCTTCGTGCCGTTCACCGCGCAGACGCGCATGTCGGGCGTGGATCTGGATGGACGCGAGATCCGCAAGGGCGCGGCGGACTCCGTGGCCAGGTACGTTGCGGCCAACGGCGGCACGGCGTCACCCGAACTGAACGCGATTGTCGAGCGGATTGCCCGCGCCGGCGGCACGCCGCTGGTGGTGGCCGAACGGAACCGCGCCCTGGGCGTCATCCACCTCAAGGACGTGATCAAGGGCGGCATGCGCGAGCGGTTCGCGGCCCTTCGCGCCATGGGCATCAAGACGGTGATGATCACGGGTGACAACCCGTTGACCGCCGCGGCGATTGCCAGCGAGGCGGGCGTCGACGACTTCCTCGCCGAGGCCACGCCGGAAGACAAGATGGCGCTGATCAAGCAGGAGCAGCGCGCCGGCAAGCTCGTCGCCATGACCGGCGACGGTACCAATGACGCCCCGGCACTGGCCCAGGCCGACGTCGGTGTGGCGATGAACACCGGGACCCAGGCCGCCAAGGAAGCCGGCAACATGGTGGACCTCGACTCCAACCCGACCAAGCTGATCGAGATCGTCGAGATCGGCAAGCAGTTGCTGATGACCCGCGGCACGCTGACGACCTTTTCCATCGCCAACGATGTGGCGAAGTATTTCGCGATCATCCCGGCGATGTTCCTGGTGGCGTACCCCTCGCTCGGCGCGTTGAACATCATGCGCCTGCAGACACCGGAGTCGGCGATTCTCTCGGCGGTGATCTTCAACGCCCTGATCATCATCGCCCTCGTGCCGTTGGCGCTGAAAGGCGTGCAATTCAAGCCGTTGAGCGCCGCGGCGCTGTTGCGCCGCAACCTGCTGGTTTATGGTCTCGGCGGCATCATCGCGCCGTTTGTCGGCATCAAGCTCATTGACATGCTCATCACCGCGATTGGATTGGCGTAATCATGATCAAACATCTCTGGACCGCAACCTTGATGACGGTGGTCACCACCGTGTTGCTGGGACTCGTCTACCCACTCGTGATCACCGGCCTGGCGCAGGTGCTGTTTCCCGACCAGGCCAACGGGCAGCTGATCGAACGCGACGGCAAGGTGATTGGCTCGCGCATCATCGGCCAGCCGTTCAGCTCGCCCGGCTACTTCTACTCGCGGCCGTCGGCCGCGGGCAGTGGCTACGACGCCGGCGCGTCGTCCGGCTCGAACCTGGGCCCGACCAACAAGAAGCTGATCGACCGCGTCGCCGCCGACGTGGCGCGGCTGCAGGCCGACAACCCGGGCGTGGCCATCCCGATCGACCTGGTGACGACCTCGGGCTCGGGGCTCGACCCGCATATCAGCCCCGCCGCTGCGATCTACCAGGTGCCGCGCGTGGCGCGCGAACGCGGCCTGGCCGAAGACATGGTCCGCCAGATGGTGGACGCGCACACCGAGGGCCGCCAGTTCGGCGTGCTGGGCGAGCCCGTGGTGAACGTGCTGATGCTGAACCTCGCCCTGGACGAGCGCGCGCCGATGCGCCGATAGTGCCGTGATGCTGCCTGAACAACGCCCGTCCGCCGACGCCCTGCTGGCGCGCTTGAAAGAGCGCGACAAGGCCCGCCTGCGCATCTACATCGGCGCCGCGCCCGGCGTCGGCAAAACCTACGCCATGCTCCAGGAGGCGCACGCCCTACGCGCTCGCGGCCTGGACGTGGTCGTCGGCGTCGTCGAGACCTACGGGCGGAAAGACACCGACGCGCAGGTCAGGGACCTCGAGCAGATACCGCGCCGCGCCACCGAGTACCGGGGCGTGACGCTGGACGAGATGGATGTCGACGCCATCATCAGGCGCCACCCGCAGGTGTGCGTGGTCGACGAGCTGGCGCACACCAACATCCCCGGCAGCAAGAACGAGAAGCGCTTCCAGGACGTGAACGACATTCTTGATGCCGGCATCCACGTGCTGACTGCCGTCAACATCCAGCATCTTGAAACGCTGAACGACGCGGTGGCGAAGGTCACCGGCGTGCGCGTCCGCGAGACGGTGCCCGATACTTTCCTCGAACGGGCCGATGAGGTGATCAACGTCGACGTGACGGTCGAGGAGCTGCGCAACCGCCTCCGCGAAGGGAAGATCTACCGGCCCGAGAAGGTCGAACAGGCGCTCACCAACTTCTTCCGGAAGGGCAATCTTTCGACACTCCGGGAGCTGGCGCTGCGGGCGGTGGCCGACGAAGTCGGCGAGAAGGCGGCGAGCTATCGCGCCCGCGAAGGCCTCGAGCCGGCGCAGATTCCCGAGCGGGTGATGGTGTGCATGAGTTCCAACGCGCTGGCGCCGCGCGTGCTGCGGACCGGGGCCCGCATCGCGGGGCGCCTGGGCTCCAAGTGGTACGCCGTCTACGTTGAGACACCGCGCGAGCAGCCCGGGCGCATCAAGACCGCTCATGCCGAGGCGTTGCAGCAGAACATTCGCCTGGCCGAGAGCCTCGGCGCCACGGTCGTGCGCGTCAAGGCTGATCATGCGTCCGACGGCCTGACCGCCTTTGCCCAGCGTGAAGGCATCACGCACGTCATCTTCGGGCAAAGCGCGCGTACGCGCATCGAGATTCTCTGGCGCGGATCCACGCTCAACAAGTTCCTCAGCGCCGTGCCCGACGCGGCCGTGCAAGTGGTTCCGCTGGGCGAGGTCCAGCAGCCATGAAGAAACGCATTCTCATCGTCGAAGACGAACCCGCCATCCGCCGGCTGATGACCATGGCGCTGGAGCCAACCGGCTACGACGTCGTCACGGCCGACGACGGGCCCATGGGCCTGGCGCGATTCGGCGTCGGCGCCGGCTGGGACGCGGTGCTGCTCGATCAACGCATGCCGGGCATGGAGGGGCTGGAAGTGTTGAGGCGGATCAAGGCGATCACCACGGCCGTGCCCGTGATCATGATCACCGCCTACCCGTCGATCGACCTGGCGGTTGATGCCATGAAGATCGGCGCCGTCGATTTCTTGCGCAAGCCGGTGACGCCCGACATCCTGCGGTCGGCGGTCGCGGCCGCCCTGCAGGTGCGGCCCGGCTCGGCGGTCGCGGTCACGAGCGCCAAGGGCAAGGAGCGTCCCGATATCGAAATGATCACGATGAACGGGTTTCGCATCGTGCACGAAAGTTCGGACGCGGCCGACGGCCGCCATCGGTTTCTCGTCTTCTCTGGCGCGTCGGAAACCGGCGCCCCCGTTGTCGTTCAAATCAGCAAGGACGCGATGGCAAGCGTGGAACGGCTGGTCGGCCGCCCGTTCGATCCGGCGGGCCCGCACTGGGAAGTGCTCGCCGAGGACTACCTCGCCGCCTTTCTCTGGAACGACCAGCACATTCCGACGCAGCCGATCGTGCTGAAGGACGTCACTGCCGACGACCTGAACAGCATCAACTTCTGGCCGACGGGGAAGTAGCAGGGCATCGTGTCTCTGCGGGTCCGGCTCATCGGCGCTTTCGCGATCGTGCTGGCCGCGCTGGCCGGTCTCGGCGCCTGGAGCGCATGGCGCCAGTGGGAAATGGGCGCGGTGTCCAACCGCATCATCGCCGACAACTACGACTCGGTCGTGGCCGCGCAGGAGATGAAGGAGAGCCTGGAGCGGCAGGATTCCGCCATCCTCTTTCTGCTCGTCGGCGAACGGGTCAGGGCCGAACGGCAACTGGCCGAGCATCGGGGGCGGTTTGCGGCTGCGCTCGACCGTGCCGCTCACAACATCACGGAACAGGGCGAGCGCGAAGTGGTCGAGGCGATCATGCGCAACTTCGCCGACTACTCCCGCGGTGTCGACACGTTGGTGTCGGGATCGGCGCTGGCCGGAGGCCTGCCGAGCCGGACGTACTTTGTCGACGCCGAGCCGCGTTTCAACCGCCTGCGCGCGGAATGCGACCAGCTGCTGACCCTCAATCAACAGGCGATGCGCCGCAAAGCCGCGGAGGCAGCCGCGATCTCCCGCGGCAACGTCGTCACGGCCGTGACGCTCGCCCTCGTTCTGACCGTCACCGGCATTGTGATCGCGGTGCTGATCGTCGGTTCGCTCCTCCGCCCAATCGGGCGCCTGACGGCGGCGACGGCGGCGGTGGCGGCGGGCGACCTGGATGTCACGGTGCCGGCCACGGGTGGCCGGGAGATCGCCGGGCTGGCGGCGGCCTTCAACGACATGGCCGGCAAGCTCCGCGACGTGCGCGATTCGAACCTCGGCGAGCTGATGCGCGCGCGCCAGGTGCTGCTCGAGAACGTCAACCAGCTCAAGGAGATCGATCGGTTGAAGTCAGCATTCGTCGCCGCGGCGTCGCACGAACTGCGCACGCCGTTGATGAGCTTTCAGATGGGCGTGCACCTCCTGCTGGAGGACGCCGGCAACCTGACCGCGCGGCAGCTCGAGCTGCTGCATCTGTGCCGCGACGAGAGCGCCAGGCTGGTCCGGTTGTCGAGCGAGTTGCTTGACCTCTCGAAGATCGAATCGGGAGAGGCCGCGCCGCGGTTGGCGCGCATTCCGGTCGACAAGCTGCTGCACGGTGCGATCGAACCGATTCGCCTGCAGGTCGAAGCACACGACATCTCGCTCGTGGTCGAGGCGCCGGCGGGCCTGCCCGACGTGATGGCCGACCGCACGCAGATCGAACGGGTGATTGCCAACCTGCTCACCAACGCGGTGCGTGCGACCCCCGCCGGCGGCCGCATCGTCCTGAGTGCCGCGGTCGCCGGATCGCGCGTCGCGATGGCGGTCGCCGATAATGGCTACGGCATTCCGGCGGAGTACCTCAATCGCATCTTCGTCCCATTCATCCAGGTGCCGGGGCCGCCGGCCGGCGGCGCGGGGCTCGGCCTCGCCATCTCGCGGCGGATCGTCGAAAGCCACGGCGGACAGATGATCGTGCAATCCGAACCCGGCCGGGGCGCGACGTTCACCTTCACCTTGCCAATGGCGCCGGCGGCGCGGGAGGAGGGGTCATGATGGGTCTCAGATATGGCAGCGCGGTCATGCTGCTGGCGTGCGCCATCGGCTGTGCCGGTGACCCGGCACTGCGTCGCCTTTTCGAGGCGCGTCGACTCTCCGCCGATCTCTTGCAGCAGTTCACCAGCGCCGCGGATGCGACCAACCGGACAGTGATGGCGGGCGGGAACGACCTGTCGAAGAGGTCTGCGCGCCAAGCCGAGGACGCCACCGCGGCGGCGCAGCGGAACGCCGAGGCGTTGAAGCCGCTGCTCGAAAGTCTTGGCTACGCCGAGGAGTCGCGGCTGCTCGCGGAGTTCCGGCGCCGCTTCGATGACTACCGCGCGCTCGACGGCCGGATTCTCGCGTTGGCGCTCGAAGGCAGCAATGTCAAGGCGCACGAGCAGGCGTCCGGGCCGGCCCACGAGGCCGCCAATGCCGTGCAGCAAGGCATACAAAAGGCAACCGATTCGGTTCCGGCGGACGCGATGTGGCGCGGGCGGGCGCTTGGCGCGACTGCGGTGGCGGCCGTGCGCGAAATCCAGGTGCTTCAGTTTCAGCACATTCCCGAAGACGACGACGCGGCCATGACACGACTGGAACAGCAAATGGCCGCCGCTGAAGCGGTCGCGCGCCAATCACTGCGGCAACTGGCCCTCGCGCTCCCTGCTTCCCCGCAAGCCGCGCTCGCCCAGGCACACACCGCCTTTGATCGCTTCATCGCCCTGAATGTCGAGATCACCAGCCTGTCGCGGCGCAACAGCAACGTGCGCGCGCTGGCCCTCGCGCTGGGCGAAAAGGGCGTGCTGGCGGCGAGATGCGAGGACGGCCTCCGCGCCCTGCAAGACGCGCTCGGCAAGCGTGACGTCCGCGCCACCCGCTAGGCTGTCGCGGCCTGGCGGTAGACGTATGCTGTCTTTGTGAGCCTCGATCTGAACGCCATTGCCGGCCTGGTCGTCGCCATCCTGGGCGGCGCCGCGGTGGGCGTTGAGCGCCAGCGATCCGGGCACGCGACCGGCCCCGACGCGCGGCTGGGCGGCGTGCGGACCTTCACCTTGCTCGGCGCGCTCGCGGGCATTGTCGGCCTGCTCACCGGCGCGGGTTACGGCCTGACTGCGGGGCTGCTGATCGCCGGCGCCCTTGCCCTGGTCGTGGCCGGCTACATTCGCGCCAGCAAGAAAGACATCGACGCCACCACCGAGGTGGCGGCGCTTGTCGTCCTGGGCGCCGGTGTGCTCAGCGGCCTGGGCGAACTGCGCTTCTCCGCGGCCCTGACGACGCTCACGGTGCTGTTGCTGGCCGAGAAGCAGGGCCTGCACCGGTTCGTTGACCGCCTTGACGAGACCATGCTGGTCGCGGCAGCGCGCGTGGCGGTGATGTCGGTCGTGATCCTGCCGCTGCTCCCGGAAGGCCCGTTCGGGCCGGCACCCGGGATCCGGCCGCGCGACTTGTGGATCCTCGTCCTGCTGTTCTCCGGTCTGAGCTTCATTGGTTTCATCGCGCAGAAGATGGCCGGCGCCGCCGGCTATCCGTTGACCGGACTGCTGGGCGGTATCGTCTCATCGACCAGCGTGACGCTGGCGTTCGCGCGCCTGAGCCGCGTGCATCGCGCGCATGCCCCGGCGCTGGCCACCGGCGCCGTGGCCGCCAGCACGCTCCTGTTCCTGCGCGTCGCCGTCGCCGTGGCGGTGCTGAACGCGACGCTGCTCCAGACGCTTGGGTGGTACCTGGCGGCGCCGTTCGTGGCCGGCCTGATCGCGCTCGCGCTGGCGTGGCGATCGATGGACGGGCCCGCGTCCACGCCGTCGGCGCTGAAGAACCCGCTGCAGTTTCGCGCCGCGCTCGAGATGGCGGCGCTGTTCCAGGCCGTCCTGTACGGCGTGCACTTCGCGCGATCGTGGCTGGGCGAAGGCGGGCTGATGGCTGGCGGCTTCCTGCTCGGTCTCACCGACGTGGATGCGCTCACGCTGGCCATGACCCGGAGCGTCTCGACCGGCACATCCATCGATCTGGCGTGCCGTGCCATCCTCATGGGCGTGATCGCCAATTCGTTGATGAAGGCCGGCATAGCGGCTGTCGTCGGGGAGCGGCGGTTCGCCTGGCAGGTGGCGGCTTCGCTGCTCGCCATGGCGGTGGCCGGCGCGCTGATGCTCGTCCTGTGATTTCCAGAAGTGTGTCGCCGCCCCCCCCAGATGGCCCCTCAGGATCTCCCATCCCTGCGGACTATTTCGCAGTGTCCCGCTTGGTCATACTGTGCAGATAGCTTTTTGCGGCGATCCGAGGCAGTATGACGACGGTCATGGCGCTTGGCATGGCTCCTGCTTAACGTTACAAAAGCTGACCCACAGCAGAAGGAGAAGCTCCAGATGGTCCGACTTGTCTTCGCCACGCTCGTCGCTCTCGTGATTTCCGCCGGCTCGGCATTCGCCCAGCCGAAGATCGAAACCGGTCCAATCAAGAACGTCTCCGCTTCGGACGCCAAGGGCATGTTCGACAGCTACTGCGCCGTGTGTCACGGCAAGGACGGCCTGGGCAAAGGCCCGGCTGCCACCGCGCTCGCCAAGGTTCCCGCCGATCTCACCAAGGTCAGCACGCGGAATGGCGGGAAGTTCCCGGACGTCAAGGTTCGCCGCTACATCGAGGGCCTGGATGAAGTACCTGCGCACGGCACCAGAGACATGCCGATGTGGGGCACCTTGTTCAACTCGTTGAGCCGTGACACCGCCCAGCTTCGCGTCGCGGCGCTGGCGGACTACATCAAGTCGTTGCAGAAGCCCTAGTTTCAAGTCCCGTCGGCGGGGCGAGGCCGTTCCCTCGCCTCGCCCGCACGTGCTAGCGTCACACCCATGACTCGTCGTCAACTCCTCGCGTTGACGTGTTGGTGGGGTTCGTCTGCTGCGATCGGCCGCGCCCAGCACACCCAACACGGGGACGCGCCGCGGCCCCAGTCTCCGCTCCAGCCCCAACAGTTTACGGAACCGGCCGACATCACGCTGCGCATCGGCGAGCTGTCGCTCGAGTTGAAGCCCGGCCGCACGGTGAAGACCCTCGCCTACAACGGCCAGGTGCCGGGTCCGCTGCTGCGTGCGCAGCGCGGCCGCCCCGTGATCCTTGATGTGTACAACGACAGCAAGGAAATGGACATCGTCCACTGGCACGGCCTTCACATCCCGTCGGACGTCGACGGCGTGTATGACGAGGGCACGCCCGGCGTCCCGCCCAACGGCGGCCGCACCCGTTACCGCTTTACGCCGGACCCCGCCGGCACCCGTTGGTACCACAGCCACAACACCGCCGGCCGCAACTTCAAGGTGGGCACCTACACCGGCCAGTTCGGCATGCTGGTGGTCGAGAACGGCGATGAACCGGGCGCCCACGATCTGGAAGTGCCGATCCTGCTTCACGAATGGGATCCGCGGGTGACGGCCGAAGGCCCGGCCGACGTGACCTACCGCTACCACTCGATCAACGGCAAGATGCTGGGCGCCGGCGAACCGGTGCGCGTGCGGCAAGGGCAGCGCGTGCTGTTCCGCATCCTGAACGCGAGCGCCACGCTGCATCACAAGCTGGCCCTGCCCGGACACCTGTTTCACGTCATCGCCCTCGACGGCAACGCGGTGCCCACGCCGGCCAGCGTGCCGATGCTGGAACTCGGCCCCGGCGAGCGCGTGGATGCGATTGTCGAGATGAACCGTCCCGGCGTGTGGATCCTCGGTGAGACGCGGACCGCTCAGCGCGATGCCGGATTGGGGATTGCCATCGAGTACGCGGGCCAGGCGGGCCCGCCGCGATGGCTGCCGCCGGCGATCGACGGCTGGAGCTACCTGCCGTTCGGCAAGCCCGACGCGGTCGCGGAGCCCGACGGCCGCCTGACCATGGTGTTCAAGCCCAAGGGCGACGGGCACAGCTGGACCATCAACGGCCAGTCACACCCGCGTATCGACCCGATCGTCGTGCGCGCCAACCAGCGCTATCGCTGGCTGATGGACAACCAGAGCGCCGACGCGCATCCGATCCACCTGCATCGCCACACCTTCGAGCTGGTCAAATACGCGGGCCAGCGCGTCTCAGGCATCTGGAAGGACGTCGTCGTCGTGCCGGCGTGGAGCCAGGTGGAGATCGACGTGCCCACCACCCAGCCGGGGCTGTCGCTGTTCCATTGCCACCATCAGTTCCACATGGACATGGGCTTCATGACGATGATGCGGTACGACACACCTGCGCGTAATGATTGATCCTGCTCGCCACCGGGTCATTTGCGATGGCCTTGACGTAGACTAGCTCGCGCCGGGCCGAGTCACGGCCGACGGGCATTGGAGGACTGATGCGGACTGCTCTCGCTCACACCATGGCCGCCGGCGCGCTGGCATTGTTCTGCACCCCTCACATCGCCCACGCCAAGGCGCCCGCGGCGGCCGCCCAGGCCGCCGCACCGGCCGCCGGCATCGTCGTCGACAACCCGGCCTACATCACGATCCCCCTCGAGATTGCCGTGGACCGGCCCGCCGCGGACGTGTGGAAGCGCGTTGGCAAGTACTGCGACATCGCCGAATGGCTGCAGATCCCAGCCGGCTGCAAGATGCTGTCTGGAGTCGAAGGCGAAGTAGGCTCGGTGCGATCGGTCGCCAATGAAGTGCTCGTCGGCAAGACCGAGCTGTCATACACCTACACGCAGACCGTGCGCGCGGGCCGGCCGTACAACCTTTATCACGGCACGCTTGAGGCCAGGCCGGTCACCGACAAGACCTCGAAGATCGTCTACACGCTGATGTACGACAACTCGATGCTGCCGGACGATGCGGCGAGGGAAAAGGACAAGGCGTCTCGCACGGCCACGTTCCAGCGGGCGATGACCAACATGAAGACTCTCGCCGAAGGCGGCAAGCTGGCTCCACGCTGAGCCAGCGCTCAGCGCGCCGCGCGGGGCCATATGACGGCGATCATGTGGCGGGTGGCGCCGCTCCGGTAGCATCGAGTGAGGCGCGAGTGCCTGGGGGTGTCCCAGGAGGGAACACCGGATGCGCGAAGGCAATCACGACGTCGCACCGCCCATCGACGACCTCTGCGCAAGCATTGTCTCGCGGCACCACGCTTACCTGCACCGCGCCTTGCCGATCATCCAGGAAGACCTCGGCCGCCTGGCGGACGACGACTGTGCGGCGGGCGCGCTGGCCGAGACGCGCGCCGTGGTCGCCGACCTCATGCAGCAACTGAAAGGCCACCTCTCGAAGGAAGAGAACGTCCTGTTCCCCGCGCTGGTGGCGCTGGCGCAGGCGGATCGCGAAGGCAGGAGCCGTCCCCCGCTGCCGTTCCCCACCGTGCTTCACCCCATCCGCATGATGGAGACCGAGCACGCCAGGATTGAGACCGCGATGGCGCGCCTGCGCGCTCTGACGCAGGGATTTGCTCCGCAGGACGACGCCACCCTGGCGTGGCGACATTGCCTGACCCAGCTGGCGCAACTCGACGCCGACCTGCGCGAGCATCACCGCACCGAGAACGAGGAGCTGTTCCCACGCGCGCTCGATCTCGAACGGCGCCTGCCTTAGCCGGCCTCTCGGTCGTGGCCTTGGCGCGGGTGGGCTATCATGCCCCCGTGCCCGCGCCTCCGGATGACGACCTGCTACGCCGGATCGCGTTGTTCCGGCGCCTCCCGCCTGAGGCCCGCGCCCGGGTGGGACAGGTCGCGCACCTGAAGTCCTACGAGCGCGGTGACCTGATCTTTTCCGAGGGCGAGCCCGGCGACTGCTTCATCGCCATCGTCACCGGCCGCGTCAAAGTGTTCAAGTCCACGCCGGCCGGCAAGGAAATCATCCTGGAGATCTTCGGTGCCGGCGATCCGCTGGGCGCGGTGGCGGTCTACGAGGGCGCGCCGTTTCCGGCGTCGGCGCTGACCCTCGAGCCGACGCAGTGCCTGCACATCGAGCAGTCGGCGTTCTTCCGCCTGCTCGAGCAGGATCCGTCGCTGGTGCGCGGCATGCTGTCGGGCCTGACCCTGCGCCTGGCGGAGCTGACGCGCCGCCTGGCCGAGCTGACCGGCGCGCGCGTCGAAGCCCGCTTTGCCCGCCTGTTCCTCAAGCTGTGCGATCAGATCGGCCGGCCGGAGCGCGGCGGTGTGTATGTCGCCATGCCGCTGTCGCGGCAGGAGCTGGCGGACCTGACGGGGACGACCATCGAAACCGCGATCCGGATCATGAGCCGCTGGCAGAAGGAAAACGTCCTGCACACGGAGAAGGACGGATTCGTGGTGCTCGATCGCAACGCGCTGGACGAGGCGTCGGCGACGTAAACGGCATCGGCGGCCGGGTGTGCACGAATTACGTGGGGCGCCCCGGTTCCCACCCACTCTGCGCGCGAAGATTCTGGTATAGTCCCGGCCGTCCCTTCATTTTCTTGAGTCCGCTTTCATAAGCGTTCGGTTTGCTCCGCTCCGCACTCGTAAACGACGAATCCGGAGGTGGTAGATGCGCAGGCTGCTTGTCAGTTGGCTCGTCACGTTGTTCTTGTGCGCGGCGGCGGTCCCGTTGCGGGCTCAACAGGGCACGGCGGAAATCGCCGGAAAGATCGCGGACGAACAGGGCGCGGTGCTTCCCGGCGTGGCGATTGTCGCCACCAACGAAGCCACCGGCGTGTTTCGCGAGGCCACCAGTGGCCCCGCCGGGACCTTCTTCCTCTCCCAGCTTGTTCCAGGGCCGTACCGGCTCGTCGCCAAGCTTCCGGGCTTCCGCACGACCGATCGGACCGGCCTGATCCTGCAGGTCGGAAAGACGCTTACGATCAACCTGTCGCTCGCGGTCGGCGGGCTCGAGGAGACCGTGCGTGTCACGGGCGAATCGCCGCTAATTGATACGACCAGCTCCAGGGTGGGCGGCAACATCGGCACCGCGGAACTGAGCGAGCTTCCGGCGATGAACCGCAACTACTTTTCGGTGGTGGCCCTCCTGCCGGGCATTCAGTTTTCGGCCTCCAACCAGATGGGCAATGACACCATCGTCGCGTCCGGCCAGTCCACGCAAGGGAACAACGTGTCGGTCGATGGCGGCTACAACGGGGACGACGCCCTCGGCACCAGTTCGGGTGCGCAGGTTCGCACCCCGCTCGAGGCGATCCAGGAATTCCAGGTCGTGACCAGCATGTACGACGCGGAGTATGGCCGCGCGGGCGGCGCGATCATCAACGCGGTGACCAAAGCCGGGACCAACCAGTTCAAGGGTGTGGTGTTCGGATACATGGCGAGCCCCAAACTGACGGCCGCCGATTACTTCGTCAAGACGGGAAACCTGACTAAGCCCACATCCAAGAAGCAGGAGTGGGGGGGCGTGCTCGGGGGCCCGATCATCAAGAACAAGGCGCACTTCTTCGTCAGTCTCGAGCGGCAGGTGGATAACCCAAACCGGACGCGGGTGTTTCAAAACCGGCCGGACCTGAACTTCTCGATTGCTGAGGATCGTACCGGCTGGAACACGGTCGTCCGCTTCGACCACCAGATCAGCGGGAATCACACGTGGGCGGTCCGCTGGCTGCGCGAGAGCGCGCCGCAGTTCCCCATCGTCGGGACCCGACAAACCCTGCAATCGGTGTCGGACGAGACCGACATCGATCAGACCGCGGTCGGCACCTTGACGAGCGTGCTCGGCAATGCCCGGGTCAATACGTTTCGGGTGGCGCGGACGTGGGAACACTGGTGGCACGGCAACGCCTGCTCCCGTGCCCTGGGTGAGGAAGACCTTGCCAAGATGTCCGATTGCCCGCCACAGCTCGACCAGTTGAGCTTCCTGGGCCAGGCCAGTACCGAGGCCCAGGGCCCCTGGGACTCCAACTACCAGATTGAAGACGACTTTTCCTGGTTCCTCCCAGGCAAGCGGGGGGACCACGAGATCAAGTTCGGCGCCCGCTACAACTACACGGAGCTGCGGCGGGTTTCTCAAATCAACATGAATGGCACGTTCCGCTTCAACACGGACCTGCCGTTCGACGCTGCCAATCCGAGAACCTATCCCGAACGGCTCACCATCCGGACCGGGGAGTACGACGCGACCATGAAGAACCACACGGTCGAAGCGTTCGCCCAGGACAAGTGGAAGATGGGCGCGCGGACGACCCTGAGCATCGGGCTTCGCTACGACCTCGAGATCATCCCGATCGACGAGACCGGCAATCCGCTGTTTGCTGCGGGCAGCAAGTCCCCGGTCGATCGCAACAACTTCGCACCCCGAATCGGGCTGACGCACTCGATGGACGAGGCGGGCAAGTCAGTGCTGCGTGCCGGATATGGGATCTTCTACAACCGGACGATTCTGGGAGCCATCGACGACACGCTGGAATTCGGCAAGTACACCTCGTCGGTCAACGCCACCTTCCCGAATAACAGCGCCGACCCCGGTCCGGCGGCGGGACGCTTCCCGACCGACCCGTTCCTCGTCAACGGCCCCGTCGTCAACTGGACGCTGCTCCGGCAGCAGTACCCGGCCGGGGCGCTCGTGAAGAACGCGGGGGCCGTGATCTTCGATTCTCCGGACCGGCAGATCCCCTACGCGCATCAGCTCACAGTGGGCTACGTGCGGGAGCTGGCCTCCTCGATGGCGCTCCACGTCGACTACGTCCGGATGGCCAATAAGGACATGTTCCTGGCGCGCAACCTCAACCCAATGGTCCGGGCGAACACCACCCGCACCGGCGCGATCACGCGCGTGGATGCCTTTGGCGTGCTGGGCGAGCCGTACAATCAGCAGGTCTGGGTGATGGAGAACACGGGCGAATCGACCTATAACGCGTTGAACCTGTCGCTCGAAAAACGGCACTCCAACAACTGGTCGGGCCGGGTCTCGTACTCCTTGTCGAAAGGCGTCGGCACGGCCAACAACCAGGCTGACAAGAACACCTACCAGGTCCTGACCGACCTCAACCTGGACGAGTGGCGGGCACCGAGCGACGTAGACCGCCGTCACATCCTGTCGATCGGCGCCCGAGCCGAGATTCCGAAGACCGGCGGGGCGACCGTGTCCACCACCGTGCGGTACATGAGCGGATCGCCGTTCACGCTGTACGACAGCAGCATCGATGCCAATCAAAACGGCGAACTCAACGATCCGCTCCCGGCCGGTACCTATAGCGGCACCGGCACGAACGCGTTGAAAGACGTGGAGTACGCTGGCGGGCGCAACGGCGCGTACGGCCCCGACTACTTCCAGGTCGACCTCCGGGCCGGCTGGCGTCGCAAGGTCGGCGGTGAGAGGGCGTTGGAACTCTTTCTGGACGTCTTCAACCTCACCAACCGCGCGAACTTCGACAATCCGACGGCAGCCTCGTCGGATCGCCGGACAGCCGCGACCTTCCTCGTGCTGACGAATCTGCGAGGCGGCGGCGGGTTCCCACGACAAGCGCAGATGGGCGTCCGCTTCGCCTTCTGAGCGCAGTCGAGGGTAGATGAGCGGACTAACGGGCGGCCGTGTTGAACGGCCGCCCGCGTTCGCGGTGCGGGAAAGAGAAAGGATGGAGCGAACATGGTTCCCCCTGATACCGGCGACGATCGAGCAGCGGACATGGCCGCGTCAGACCATCTGACAAGTCGGCGACATTTCTTCAAGCTGCTAGCTGGAAGCCCGCTGCTCGCCCTGGCCTACCCCACACTGCCGTCCAGCTGGCAGCAGGCGGTGAGGCAGGAGCTGCAGGCCGGCGGCGCAACGCTGCAGGCACCAAGCGCCCTGGATACGCACTTCACCGGGCAGCTGATTGAGACGGCCGCTGAAGCTATCAACGTGTGGGATTTCGAGAGGGTCGCCCACGCCGGCAACCTGCCTGAACATTGGGCCTACCTCCACATGGGTGTCGACGATCTCGAGACGCGCGTGGCGAACCGAGAAGGCTTCCAGCGCCTCATGCTTCGCCCACGGCGCCTGGGGCCTGATACCACCAAGTTGGACACGTCGGTCCAGTTGTTCGGTCGCAAATGGGGCACGCCGCTGTTTCTTTGTCCGGTCGCGGCGCTCGAGGCGTATCACACCCAGGGCGAAAGTGGAGCCGCCCGCGCGGCGCGAGCGCGAGGCATTCTGCAGATTCAGTCGAATCAGAGCTCGCAGTCGTATGAAGCCATCGCGGAGGCGAGGGGCGAGCCACAGTGGTTTCAGCTCTACACGACACCCGACTGGAACGTGAATAAGAAAGTGATCGACCGCGTGGCGGCGGCAGGGTGCCCCGTTCTGGTGTGGACCATTGATCTGCTGGGTGGCAGCAATCGGGAGCTCGCGAGGCGCTCTCTCGGCAGCCAGCAATACGACCGACCGCTCTGCCAGAACTGTCACAACCACAAGCCGGGCTACCAGAGGCCGATGCGCCGCGGCCTGGACGGTCCTCCCGGACCTCGTCCGTCATACACGTGGGACTACGTCAAGCGTCTTAAGGATGCCACCAGCATGAAGGTGATCCTGAAGGGCATCGTCACGCGTGAGGACGCGGAGTTGGCCATCGCCAACGGCGCCGACGGCATCTTCGTGTCCAACCACGGCGGCCGCGCCGAGAACAGCCTCCGTTCGACGATCGAGGCCCTCCCCGAGGTCGTCGCCGGCGTGAAGGGCCGGGTTCCCGTTCTCGTCGACAGCGGCGTCCGCCGCGGCGCCGATATTTTCAAGGCCCTTGCGCTTGGCGCCGACGCCGTGGGGATCGGCCGGCCTTACGTCTGGGGCCTTGGCGCGTTCGGTCAGGAAGGCGTCGACAAGGTGATCGGGCTGCTCCTCGACGAGTTCACGATGGTCATGAGGCAGACGCGGACGACGACGATCGATCAAATCGGTCCGCAGTTCGTGATGGAAGGGCGGGCGCCGATCATGACGCGCAACAACAACCTGGGCTTCGGTCTGTGATGTCGACGCCGGCGGGAGCGGAAGGAGTGTCGCGAATGTCACCGCGTTGGGGAATCAAGCTTGGGCTGGCGATCACGCTCAGTGCCGGACTGGTGGCCGTGCCGGCGCGCTCGGCGGCCGCGCAACAACAAAACGTTGACTTCACGGTGTCTGGGACATCGACCATCCGCGGGTGGACGTGTTCGGTGAGGGGTGTGATGGCCGTGACTCCCGGCGCCGGCTCGGCCCAGCCGGCGGCGCCGGGCTTTGCGACTGGGGTGCAGGCCGCGACGGTTACGGTTCCGGTCAAGGAGTTCAAGTGCCCCAACGACGAGATGACGCAACATCTTCTCGAGGCCATGAAGGCCGACAAGTTCGCCGAGATCGTTTACCGCCTGGAGCAATACGAGGTGAAGGGCGGACAGACTCAGGCGACAGGCACGCTGACGATTACCGGTGTGACGCAGCCAATCAGCTTGCCCGTCGCGCTGAAAGCATCCGACAAGGATGTTCAGATCGAGGGGAACACGCGAATCGACATGACGAAGTTCGGCGTCGATCCGCCGGTGGTGATGCTGGGGTTGCTGAAAGTGGGGCCACAGATCCGCATTGAGTTCAAGGGTCTTTTCCCCAGGTAAACAGGCGGTCGCTCAGATGTCGGCGCGCGACAGCGCGCGCGAGTTCGCCGGCCCGCTGCGCAGAAGTCGACCCGCCTCCACTTGCTGAGCTAGAGACGTGCCGGGGGCCGGCCTCGGGCCTGGTACGATCGCGTGAACCACGGCGGAGATTTCCACGAAAGTTGCGAATATTCCCCAGTGCCGGGTGCGGTTTCCGGTTATGCACGGCCACCCTGAGGGGTAACCGGCGGCACGTACCTTGCCTCTATCCAAGGGATAGGCAGCCAGCGATCGTCCTCGATCGCGATCACCCGTGGGACGAGTGGTTGGCCCGTTGGAGGTGCCGCCGTGACCCGCTCTGCGCTCCTTGCCAGCCTCGCTTTCGCCGGCCTCGTGGCCGTTGCGAGTGCCCAGTCCCCTCAGACCGCCACCGTGTCGACCCCGGCGGCATCCGCGGTGCTGTTCGAGGACCGCTTCGCGAGTCCCGACGCCAACACTCCCGGTCCGCGCTGGCGCGAGTACACGCTGCGGCGAAACACGGTGCGCGCCGAGGAGAGCCCGTGGCGCATCAACAACAACAGCCTGTCGTTCGAGGCCCTCGGCACCGGCGAGTACATCGAGGACCTGGTCGAGACCGTCGATACGTTCCCGATGGACAACGTGCGCGTGGAGTTCGAGTTCCGCGGCGAAGCCGGCACCGGCAGGGGCTACGTGGGTCCCACCGTGTGGTGGAGTGCCGATGCGAGAAATCTCTCCGGTGCCGGCAATGTGAGCACGGGGCCTCCGCTGATCGGCGTGCAGGCGACCTATCGCTGGGAGAACCGCGGCACGCGCGGCGTCACCATCAACGTCGGTGGCGTGATGAAGGACCATCCGGATGCGATCTTCGCGGGACTGAATGAGCCGAGATTCGCCAGGCACGTTCTCACGATCGCGAACGGGCGGGTCACGTACGAGTCCGCGGGATTTCCAGCCGTCACCTACCCCCTGGCGTCGCCGCCGCGCCCGGGCGAGCGGCGGCACCTGGCCTTTGGCGCGCGCGTATACGACGCGGGGGACGTGCAGGTGTTGCAGTTCCGCAACCTGAAGATCACGGCGCCCGGCAACGGGGTGCTCACGACCGGCGGGACTCAAGGGGGCACGGTGCCGCCATCTCCGGGCGCTGGAGGAGTTCGGACGGGGCCGGCCGTTCAGGTCTTGTCGGCCAACGTGCCGCCGGCCGGCGGAACGTTGAGCGTCCAGAGACCCGGCGATCCCCTGGATCGCTTCACGATCGAGGTGCCACTGAACTCCTACCCCGCCGCCCGCCGCTTTGCCGTTTCCTATGAGCCGATCGTCAGCCACACGTTGGGCCGCAGCGTGACGCCGATTTCGCCTTTGATCACCGTGGATAACGGCGGCGCCCTGGCCGACGCCATGATGAGAGTCACGATCCCCGTCAAGGTGCCGGAAGGCTACTTTGCGATGGGGTTCTTTGTTGACCCGCGGTCGGGAAAGCTCGAAGGCATGCCGCTGCTGGCGATCAGCCGTGAGGCGATCACCGTTGCAACCAGGCACTTCTCCTCGTTTCTGGTCAGCATGATCCCGCTGGCGGAGCTCGACCAATCCATCCTCAGCGGGATGATCGACACGGGTTTCCGGCCTGGCCTGGACGACTGGGAGTTTCCGAACCTGGGTTCGTATATCGAACCCGACGGTCACTGCGCCGGCCAGTCACTCACCGCCCTGTGGTACTTCGTGAACCGCCCTGACGGCCCTGGCGTGCACCTTTGGAACCGCTACGATCGCAACGGCGCCAGGCCGGCCACGCCCGACCTGTGGTACGACGACAGCCGGGCATATCGCCTGGCCTCAACTGTTCACAACGACATCAACTGGGGGACGTGGGAGAACAAGCTGATGTTCCAGTTGGCCGGCGCGAGCGATCACTTGACGCTCCGCGCGTTCGCGTACGCGATGATCGCCACCGGTGAACCGCAGGAAGTGGGCATCTTCAGTTCCACGGGGGGTGGCCACGACATGGTCGCGTACCTGATAAAGGACAGCACTCTCTACATCGCCGACCCCAACTATCCGGGTGACAACAATCGTCGAATCGTGTTCGACCATGCGACCGGAAAGTTCAAGCCCTACAACTCGGGACTCAATGCGGCTGCCATCGCCGCAGGCCATGGCCAGGCCTTCGAAACGATTCAGTACGCCGCGAAGTCGGCTACGGTCGACTGGGGGGTGATTGGTCGCCGCTGGGGGGAGATGCAGGCCGGGTCGATCGGGACCAGCTTGTTTCCGGGATACCAGCTGTACTGGGTGAACGAACAGGGCCAGCCGACGCCGCTGACGGAGGGCGCGGTCATCGAGCAGACCTACGTCAAGTTCGCCTTCAAAGTGACTGGTGCCGCGGAGTCCGCAGCCCTGATCTACCTCAATGGCGCGCCCGCAGAGAAGAGCGTCAACGGAATGTACGAGTTGCGTCCAGGCAGGAATGAAGTCGGCGTGGCGCTTGTCGGCAAGCGCACTGCGGCGCAGAGCGACTACGCCTATATTGACTTCAAGTACGTGAACGTAAACTCTGCCGCGACGCCCGTCGATGATCCGAAGCCGGACAACGACGACAACCTCTGCGCCAGCGTTCTCGAGAGCGCGTCGGCGGCCGGCATGTCGCCGACGGCGTACTACCGTGCCGAGGCGGCGAAGAATCCGCCCGACCCGTCTGGCCAGCCCTCGGCGGCACCGATGGAGGTGGTCGTTTGCGGCTGCCCCGTCAATGTGAGCGACAGCGTCCTGCTGGCCTGCCTGGAAGGCCGAGACCCCAAGCAGCAGTGATCACGCTCAGAAACATGTTCGGAGGGAATCATGGCTAGTCTTCAACGCGCCGCACTCCTCGACACTCTCCGCACGCTCGCCGAGGCCGAAGGCCTCCACGCCGAAAGTGCCGCGAACGGCCTCACCGCCGAGCGCGAGATCCCGATGGGCAAGTGGTTCCTCGGCGGCCGCAAAGCCGTGTACCGCATGTCCTGCAATCTCGATGACAGCGCCCACGACGTGAAGTTCCGCGAGATGACCACGGAGTCGTCTTGGGGCGTGCCGCCGCCAGGCTTCAAGGTCGAGGTCACCTCGCAGTCGGGCATGCGCACCAGGCAGTCGACCACCGTGAAGTCGATCGCGGGCGGCGGGACATTCGACATCGGGCACTTCCGCGAGGCACTCGAGACCGCGGTCGGCGCGGCCGGCTGGCAATTCCATCTCGAAGCCGGGCGCCGGCCCTGACCAGAAAGCAGTCGACGACACGTCTGACGAGCCTTTTGCTGGGTGGTAGGAGAGGCGGCGGAGCCCTAGATGTCGGCGCGTGAGAGCGCGCGCATGGCCACCAGCAGCGGCGCGATCAACCAGGCGAAGAGCGACGCCGCGATCAGGACCGCCGCCATTCCCGCCCCGCCGGTAAAGCGCAACAGCGCCAGCGACGCCGCCCCGAACGCGGCCGTGCCTTCGATGGCGAGCAGCGACCCGGTGCGGGCCGCGTCCACCGGATTGATCAACGTCGCCGTAATCAGCAGGCGCGACGCGGTGCCCGACCGCAACATCGAGGCGACGCCAAGCACCGCTACGTCGAACATCACCACCGTGACGAACCAGACCACCAGGGCCGCGGCCAGCACGCGGGTGCGGCGGCCGGCGTTGATGCTGGCGAGCAGGGTGGCGATGGCGAGAAACACGCCGGTGATGGCGACGGCGGTCAGCACCAGCGCGCCGTAGCGCCAGAGCCCGTCCGGACCGGCCTGGTATTGCATGAACACCCCCGCGATGCCGAAGCCGATGAACTCCGCCGCGGCCAGCGCCAGCCACACGCCCAGCATCCGCCCCAGCAGGATGGCGCCCCGGTGCACCGGTTGCGAGTAGAGCAGCTCCGCGGCGCCGCGGTCGGGCGTGAGGGCGAGCCCGCCGAACACCAGCGCGGCCAGCGGCACCAGCAACAACACGATCTGGACCAGCGACACGGCGGTGCGCGAGAAGTCCTGGACGCCGTACCCGCCGGAGAGGATGTAGCCGGCGCCCGACACCGCGAGCGCGAGCAGGGCGAAAACCACGGCGAACAACTGCAGCCACCGCGACCGCACGGCCAGCACGAGCTCGTAACGCGCGCAGATCCAGAGCACCGATCGCAGGGAGGTCATGGGATCACCGCCGCCTGGCTGCCGCCGGCCGCGGCCGGATCGGCGTCTCGAGACGCCGCGTCGGCATGGGCGAGCAGGCCAGACGCCATCGGCGTGGAAGTTGAGGTCCTGGTGAACACCGCGGTCCGTGCCTCCACCCAGGCACCGGTGCGATGGTCGGTCACGTAGACCACCGCATCGGCCGGCGCGGCGCGCCTGGCCAGGTAGTCCCGCAGGCAGCCGATCTCGTCGAAGAACACCGGCTCGTCGCCGGCGCGGACGATTTGCGCGGCCGTGGCGCGTGACACGATCGTCATGCGGCAGTAGGCGCACGCGTCTTCGCCCAGTGCCACGGTGGCCGGCTCCGGCGGCCCTCCGGCACACGCGCTCATGGTGACCAGGGCGGCGGCCAGCATCCACCTCGTCATGACGCCGCTCCAATCAGCTCGCGATAGAACGCGTCGAGCCGGCCTTCTTCCGCGGTGAGGCCACGGATCTCGGCGCCGGACTCGCGGATCAGATCGAGCACCAGCGGGCGCGTCGATGCCGAGCCGGGGATGATCAGCTCATCGCCGGACCACCGGGCCTCGGGGGCGCTGGCGCGGACGCGCTCGAGCAGCCCGTCGATTCGCGCCGCCAGCCGCACGCGCATGACGCCACGGTCCGCCAGCCGCGCCGCCAGGTCGCGCTCGGTGAACTGGGCCACGAGCTTGCCGGCGACGATGACCGCGACGACGTCGGCGAGGCGTTCGATGTCGCCGAGCTGGTGCGAGCTGAAGAAGACGGTGCCGCCCGAGCGCCGGCGCGTCTCGACCAGGCCATAGAACGCACAAAGGCCATCGGGGTCGAGCGCCGCGGTGGGCTCGTCGAGCAGCAGCACTTCGGTGGTGCCCAGCGTGGCCACCGCCAGCCCGAGCCGCTGCACCATGCCGCCGGAGTAGGTGCCGACGGTCCGCGCCCCGGCGCCGTTGAGCGACGCGAACTTCAGGACGCGATCGGCGGCATCAGCGGGAGCCGAGCGCAGCCGGCGGTAGAACTCGACGACTTCGCGGCCGGTGAGCGTTTCCGGAAACGACACCCGCTGCGGCAGGAACGAACAGGAGCGGCGGCCGCGAGGGTCGAGTGCGCTGATGCGATCGTGGCCCAACACCACCTCGCCGGCGTCGGGCCGGATCAGGCCGGCCGCCGCCTTGATCGACGTGGTCTTGCCGGACCCGTTCGGTCCGAGCAGCGCCACCACCGCCCCGGACGGCACCACCAGCGTCAGGGCGTCCACGGCGGTCCTGCCGTCGAAGCGCTTCGTGAAGGCGCGGTATTCGATCACGATGCCCGCCTTGGCCCGCCGAAGCCTGGGCGGAGGCGGCCCGCCGCGAGCAACCCGCCGCCAAGCAGGAGGAGAAGGAGCGGCGGGCCGGTGCTCGCGACGGAGCGGGATGCGGCGACGGACGCCTGCGTCGGCACCGCGTCGAGAACGGGAAGACGCGCCAGCGGATGCGCGTCGACAACGGGAATCGGGTCGAGGACCGGGAAGGCCCGTTCCGCCGCGCCCAGCGCCGTTGCCGCCAGGCTGCGCGAGAACAGGTCGGCGGCGGTCAGGTTGCCGCGCAGGTGATCGAACACATTCGACAACCGGTACGGCCGGTCGCTGACGCCGTCGCCGTCGAGGTCGGGGTCGCCGTGGTCGGACCAGTAGTTGCCGTCGAACACGGTGTCGGTGCGCTTGCCCGACAGCGACAACGGTGTCAGGTTGCCGACGAAGGCGTTGCCCTCGAAGGTGTTGGCGCCACTCGAGTCGTAGATCACCAGCGCCATGTCGGACATCGCCACGAGGTTGCGGCGGAAGTGATTGCGGTACGAGCCCTCGAGGAAGATGCCGCGGGCGTTGTCGGCAATCAGGTTGTCTTCGGCCACCACGTCGTCACATGCCTTGAGGAGCAGGCCGACCGAGGCGAAGCCGCGGTTGTTCACGAAGCGGTTGCGGCGGAAGACCATGCGGTTGGAATACATCAGCGCCGCGCCGGCGGCGCCGCGCTCGAACACGTTGTCTTCGAACACGTTGTCGTCCGAGAACATGTAATGGAGGCCGTAGCGGAGGTCGCTGGCGTGGTTGCCGCGCACCAACCCGTGAGACGAGGACTGGATGTAGAACCCGTCGCGGGCGCCGGTGATGGTGTTGCCGGTCAGGCGGAAGCGCAGGCTGTTCCAGACGTGGATGCCGCTGCCCTTCTCGCCCGGATCGCGCCCGGGAATGCCGGTGATCGTGGTCTGCTCGACCGTTGCATCGTCCGCTTCCCGCAAGTAGACGCCGAACAGCGCCTGGCGGATGCGGCAGTCGCGAATGGTGACGCGCGCCGCGGCGACGTGAATGCCGGAGGTGTCCCGGCCCAGGTCGCCGGTGCCGCGGCCGTCGATATCGAAGCCCTCGATGATGACGCCGGCGGCACGCACGCGGACCACGCTACCGGTGCCCGATCCGCGGAGGGTCGGACGACCCATGCCGCTGAGGGTGATCGGGACATCGATGAACAGGTCGCCGTCGTAGGTGCCGGCCGGCACCACCACTCGATCGCCACGGTGCGCGCGATCGACCAGGGCCTGGAGGGGCGAGGCGTGCTGCGCGGGCGGACGTCCCTCGACCCCGGGCCCAGGCGGCAGCGCGTCCGGGTCGGTCACGGCCCCCTGCAGCAGGCCCATCAGCAACAATACCGTGCCCGCCGTCATGAGGTCATCCCCGGTCCGCCGCCACGGGGGGCACGCGGTGGCGGGCTTGCCACCACGTCCAGAGCAACGCGCCGAGCAGGAGCACCACCACGCCGGCCATCGCGTACGACGCCGGCCGGGGGTACGAATAGACCTCGAAGTTCGCGATCTGCCGGTAGCCGAACATCGGCGGCATGAATGGCGGCACCTGCACCGCCGCCTCCGGCGCCAGGTCGTGGCCGTAGCGATACAGCTTGTAGCCGAACGACCACAGCGAGAAACCGCCGAAGTAGACGAACAGCATGGTCACATCCACCAGCGCGACGACGGTGCCGTGGACCGCGGCGCGCAGCACGATCAGGCCGAGCGCACCAATCACGAACGGCATCCACTTGAACTCGGTGAACGATTCGTTCACCAGGTCGTGCATGCCGATGTAGTGGTTGAGCAGGTTGATTTCCTTGACGTCCTGTCCGTTGTTGCCGCCGACCAGCGTGTAGGAATAGATGTCGAGGCGAAGCCCCTCTGGATACTGCGGTGCGAACATCGTCAGGTTCCAGAGGGGGAAGAAATAGGTGGCCACCAGCAGCACCGCCGCGGCGAGGAGCATGAGTCTCGCCGGGTAGCCGATCGGTTGATCGAGAAACCGATTCGCGCGTTGGAGGGACGCCTGCATGATGACCACCTCAAAACTGCTTCTGACTTCTCACTTCCGACTGCTCACTTCACGATCATGTAGCCCTGCATCTCCTGGTGTAGCGCCGAACAGAAGTTGGTGCAGTAGTAGGCGAACACGCCGCTCTTCTTGGCGGTGAAGGTCACCGTCTTGGTCTCGCCCGGGTCGATCACGACGTTGATGTTGTAGTCGAGCAGCCCGAAGCCGTGCAGCTCGTCGGTGGTCTGCTCGATGTTGGTGATGGCCACCGTCACCTCGTCACCGGCGCTGACCTCGAACGAGGTCGGCGTCAGCGTCGAGCGCACCGCCACCACCTTGACCAGCACCTTCTTGCCGTTGCGGGTGACGCCGGCGTCCTTGACGTCCCAGACCGCCATCGGGTGCTTGTTCTCCTCTTTCGGATACACCTCGATCGGGTGGATCTTGTCGGCCTTGATGATCTGCGCGTAGTGCGGCTCGGGCTCGGTGAAGGCGTCGTAGAGCAGCTTCATCTTCTCCTCGGTGATGTCGAGGAGCTGAGACGACTCGGGCTGCGACGGTCCGACGTTGAGGTGGCGGCCGTGCGACAGCTTGTTGAGGCCGACCAGGTAATTGCCGTCGGGGCTCACGGTGTCGCCTTCCGCCGCCGCCAGGTGGCCGATCGAGTACGACATCGGCGCCTTGTCAACGACCTCCCACGTGCCGAGCTTCCACTTAGCGATCGCGCTGTCTACGAACAGCGAGGTGTAGGCCCAGCCGTCGGTGCCGAACTGCGTGTGCAGCGGGCCCAAACCGACCGCGATCTCGGCGTCCTTGATCGACTCGTACTTCAGCACCGGGATGCCGTCTTCCTCGCCGGTGAAGTCCTTGTTGCGAATCGCCGTCTGGATCTTCTCGAAGTTGAACGCCGTGGTCACGCCCTGGAGCTTGCCGGAGCCGATGATCCACTTGCCGTCCGGCGACACGTCGACCCCGTGCGGCGACTTGCCGCAGGGCATCAGGTAGACGATGCCGGGCACCTTCTTCGGGTCGAGCACCTTGACGCCGGCGATGACGTCACCCTTGCCTTCGGCAATCGCCTTCTCGGCGGCGCGCCAGTCGACGGCGGCAATGTAGTCCTGGTCGCGCTGCGAGGCGGTGACCTCGAGCTTGCCGGTGGCCCGCTCGGAGTTGTACGAGCTGAAGAACATCCAGCCGTCGGACGCCAGCTTGCCGGCGTCGCCGAGGTCGTAGTCGAAGGGCGGCATCAGGATCTGCCAGGCCAGCGACATCTCGCCAGACTTCGGATCGATCTTGACGCCGGCGATGATGCCCTTGTACTCGGTCGCGTACTTGTCGATGCCGACCACCCGGTTGGGCACCGGACGCGAGAACCGCGTCGCCATCATCGCGTATTCGGTGTTCGGCGTGACGAACGACGAGGCGTGGTTGCCATGCAGGTTCGGCACCGGCCCGAGGATCTGCTTGGTCTTGAAGTCGCGCAGGTCGATGCGCGCGATGCGCCCGTTCATCTCGTTGATGAACAGCCAGCGGCCGTCGTAGTCACCCTTGGTCTCCGACAGCGCCGGGTGATGCGCGTCGCCCCAGGTCAGCTCGCCCAGCATCTTCTTGGAGTCGTCATCGAAGCCGTAGCCGGTGGCCGGGTAGGGCGTGTAGACCGGGATGGTCGAGAGATGCCGCATCGAGGGCAGCCCGTAGACGTAGATCTGGCCGGAATGCCCGCCCGAGGAGAACATGTAGTACTCGTCGAGGTCGCCCGGCGCCACGTAGGTCTTCTGCGCGGCCACTGCGGCGTCCGACTGCACCCCGCCGCCGGCGCGCCGTGACGCGGGCTGGCTCGGCGTGCACTGGCTGGCGATCAGCGCCAGCACCAACAGGGCGGATGCCCTCGACCACGCCACGCGATTCTTTCGATCCATATGAATGCCTCCTCCTACTTGGGAACCACGGTGCCGGGCGTTCCGCGTTGGCGTTGGTACTCGGCAAACGCCTCGCGCAATTTCTGAATCGCCACTTGCTTCTGCTCGGGTGTCAGGATGATCTGGCGCGACAGCACCACGCTCATCGTGCCGGTGGGGTTGGCGAGGAACGTGTCGATGGTCACGCCGAACCGGCTCTGCACGTCCTCGACCGCGTTCGACAGGTCCGGTCCAATTTGCGCCGGGCTCCTCACGCCGAGCGCCGAGATCGAGTGGCACACGAAGCAGCCGGTTTGCACGAACCAGCCGCCGGGGCCGGTCTTCATGGCCTCCTCAGCCTTCAGTTCATCGGCGCTGCGCGGGTCGGTCCGGGGCGTGCCCGAGACAAACAGCGCCGGCACCTCCTGCCGCCGCCACGACAGCATCAGCATCGACAGCGCCTGCGCCTGCTCGGTGCTGAAGTTGAAGTTGGGCATCACCGTGCCCTCGGTCAGCGCGCGCGGATCCTTGAAGTGCGCCATGTGCCAGGCGAACGCCGTGCGCTGGCCAGACAGCCGGCTCATGTCGTACTGCTCGGGCGCTTTCTCGCCGACGTTGGTGAGGTCGGGGCCAATCGTGCCGCCGAAGCCGTTGACCACGTGACAGGCGCGGCACCCCTTCTCGTTGACCAGGCGCTTGGCCAGGTTGATGGCCTCGGCGCCCTTGGTCTCGCGGTCGTAGCGATGGCAGGTGTTGCAGTTCATCTGCATCAGCGCGTTCTTGTTGCCGGCGAGCGTGTAGGACTCGCCGAGCGATCGGCTGAGCAACGGCTCTTCCCAGTGCGCCACTTCGCCGTGGGCCGCCGCCGTGTCGATGGCCCAGCCCTGGCCGCCGTGGCACGACGTGCAGCCGAAGTCTTCAACGGCGTGGAGCTTCAGCGGCTCGATCGGATGCGTGCGATAGGGATGCTCCGCCTGCTCGAAGCCCTTGTAGCTCACGGCCTGGTGGCACGTGATGCAGCGGTCCGCGCGCGACAGCTCGTCGGCCCAGACCTGCTGGACGCCGCCCGGGATAATCGCCGCCTTGTCGTCGCCGAACTTCTCGGCCACCTGCTGCTTGAACTCGGCCTGGTAATACCGCCAGTCGTGGGCGCGGTCGCTCCACATGAACAGGCCGGTGCCGATCACGAGGACCACGCCGACGACGGCCAGCACCAGGCGGTCAACGCGGGGATACGGAGAGGATGTGCGCTGTTCCATGTCAGATCCTCCCGGGGATGTCGGGCCAGGCTTCCCACGGCCAGTAGAAGTTCCAGTACGGCCCGCGCAGCACCATGCCCACGAACGTCAGCGCCAGGATGAACAGGACGAGGAGCAGGAAGACGATGTTCTGCCGGCGGCGGTCGCGCGGCAGCCAGACCCCGGCGGCCAGGTGCGGCGACCGATCGAGCCACGGCCAGAACGTCATCAACCCGACCAGCAGGCCCGGCAGGATCACGCCGCCGACGAAGGCGCCGTTCAGCGTGAACGAACCGATCCGGATGGTGGTGTCGGTGACGATTTCCTGCAGCCACAGGAAGTACCAGGGCGCCTTCGCCGGGTTGGGGGTAATCAGCGCGTTGGCCGGCTCTTCGAGCGGCGAGGCGATGAACACCGACATGATGCTGACGATCGCGATGGTGCCGAGCGTCGCGATCAGAGCCCGCCGTGTCAGGTCCGGCACCGCATTGACGGTGGTGTCCGCCGCCTCGAGCGTCCGCGTGGTCACGGTCGGCGCCGTGCCGCGGGCGACGCCCAGCAACGTGTAGGTCTTGGTCGGCACCGCGTCGGTGGTGCGCGGCGATTCCAGCACGCACTGGGCATCCGCGCGAGCCAGGCCGCCATCCTTGCGGACCCGCCACATGTGATACGCGAACAGCACGCCCAGCAGGCCAGGCAGGAAGACGACGTGCAGCACGTAGAAGCGGATCAGGGTGGGCTGGTCGATGTTGCGGCCGCCGATCAGCAGCTCGCGGACCGCCGGGCCAATCGCCGGGATCGACGACGCGATGTTGGTGCCGACCGTGACCGCCCAGAACGCCAGCTGATCCCAGGGCAACAGGTAGCCGGTGAACGAAAGGAACAGCGTGACGAGGAACATCACCACGCCGATCACCCAGTTGATCTCGCGTTGCTGCCCGCGGCCGATGCCGTTCTTGTAGGCGCCGGTGAGGAACACGCGCATCAGGTGCAGGGCGACGACGATCACCATCAGGTGCGCCGAGATGCGATGCACGGCACGAATCCACGATCCAAACGTGATCACGAACTCGATGTCCTTGACCGATTGATAGGCACGCTCCACCGACGGCACATAGAGAAAGAGCAGCGGCAGGCCCGAGAGAATCGTCAGGAAAAAGAGCGCCGCGGAAACGGTGCCGAGCCAGAACGAGTAGTTCCAGGCCATCGAGGCCTTGCTGATCTTGGCCGGGAACCAGTGCAGCATGAAGTTCGAGACCACGGCGTCGCCGGCTTCGCGGTCCGACTGCGGGCGCAAACTCCAGAGCGGCTCGGCGTGCACGCCCGGAGCCTCGGGCTTGGTGCGGTTCAGGGAAGGCAGACGCATCACAATCACCCCACCGTCAGGCGGAAATCGCGGCCGACTTCGTCCGCGAGGTCGATCACCAGTTGCCCATCGTCGGGCGCCAGCAGCAGGCGGAACCAGGCCAGCGGCTTCGGCGCGGGGCCGGCCACGTTGGTGCCGTCGCCCTTGTATTCGGAGCCGTGGCAGGGGCAGAGAAAGCGATGGGTCAGCCGCAGCGCGGCGCCGCCGGCCTCGGTGGTCTGCGGGTTGGGCAGCGCCTCGGCGCGCACGGTGCAGCCGAGGTGTGTGCACACCGCCGAGATGGCGTGGAAGGTGTTGCCCTCGCGGAACACGAGCACGCGCTCGTCGGGAAGGAACTTGAGACCGTCGGGGAAGTCCGAGGGCGGACCCAGCTTCACGGTCGTCGGCGAGTCGTACGAGACGTTCGGCACCAGCGAGCGCAGGGACGCCGCGGCCTGGACGGTGATGGCGGCGACGCCGGCGCCGGCGCCCAGCGTGAGAAGAAAGTCGCGTCGATCGGTTGGCTTGTGGTCATGGCTCATGACGCCGCACTCCCGTTCCAGCGTTCCGTGATGGTGAAGCGCTCCATGGTCATGGCCTCGGTGGGGCACCGGATGGCGCACAGGCCACAACGAATGCAGCGGTCGTCGTCTTTGATCAGCGCCGCCAGCGGGCCGTTCGCCTTCGCGGCCCAAGGCCGCTCCGGCGAGACCTCGGCCCGCGCCTCAACCTCGGCGCGCTGGTCCGGCGGCAGGTCGAGGGTGTCCAGCGGCACGAACGAGAGGCAGTACTCGGGGCAGATGTCCACGCAGCGGTTGCAGAGCACGCATTTTTCCGGGTCGTAGATGGTCTGCACGTGGCAGATCAGGCACCGCGCCGCCTGGACGCGCGCGGCGTCGACGTCGTAGCCGGTCTCGACCTCGGTGATGCCGGTGCGGCGGCCGACGTCGAGCGTGGGCGGCGCCTCGCGATCGAAGTGCTCGAAGCCCGCCACCATCCGGTAGCGCGACGTCACCAGCGCCTCGACCTCGAGGTGCGTGTCGATGCGGGCATCCTGACCCGCGAGAAATTCGTGGATCGAGCGGGCGGCGCGCTTGCCGTTGGCGACCGCCTCGATCAGGTTGCGGGGACCGAAGGCGACGTCGCCGCCGGCATAGATGCCGGGCGCGGAGGTGGCCAGCGTCGCCGGATCGATCTTGATGGTGCCGCCGGGCGTCAGCGTCACGCCATCAGCCGCGGTGAGGAACGACAGGTCGGCCTTCTGGCCAATCGCGAGCACGCAGGCGTCGGCCTCGATGTTGAGCACGTCGTCTTCCACGAACTGCGGCGCGAAGCGGCCGTTGGCGTCGAACACCGAGGTGACGGCGCGGAGGGCGATGGTCTCGAGGCGCGCTGTCCCCTTGAACTCCTTGGGTCCGCGGCGGGTGATGAAGCGGACGCCCTCGCGCTTGGCTTCCTCGAATTCCTCATGGCCCTGCGTGGTCCGCAGCACGGGCATCTCCGAGAAGTCTTCGAGCGAGACAACGGTGACCTCGGTGGCGCCGCCGCGGATGGCGGCGCGCGCCGAATCCAGCGCTTCTTTCACGCGTGCGTCGGTTTCGGCGCGGTCGGCCGGCGCCTCTTCGTCGCGGCCGGCGCGGAGGGCGGTGCGGGCGGCGTCGAAGGCGACGAAGCCGCCGCCGATGACGACCACGCGCCTGCCCAGGTCCACGCGATAACCGCGATTGACGTTGAGCAGGTAGTCCACGGCCTTGATCACGCCGTCGAGCTCAACCCCGGGCGCCTGCAGGTCGCGGCCGCGCGAGACGCCCACCGACAGGAACACCGCTTCGAAGCCCTGCGCGCGCAGCTGGGCAATCCCGAATTCCGGCGAGAGCGGCGTGTTCAGCCGCAGGTCCACGCCGAGCGAGACGATGCGGTCGATTTCGGCGCGCAGCAGCGTGCGCGGCAGCCGGTACTCGGGAATGCCGAATCGCATCATGCCGCCGGGTTCGGCCGCGGCCTCGAACACTGACACGTCGTAGTTGAGCAGCGCCAGGTCGTGCGCGGCGGCCATGCCCGCCGGACCGGCGCCGATCACCGCGATACGGCGGCGTGGGCCCCGGGTGGCGGGCGGAGGGGATGAACGATAGAAGGGCAGCGGCAGATGGCCGGTGTAGCGGTTGCCTTCGGCAATGCCCTCGGTTAGCAGCCGGGCTTGCGTGTCGGGCCGGATCGACTCGACGCCGAACTGTTCGGTGACGTGGCGCTTGAGCGCGCGAATCGACACCGGCGCGTCGATGGCGCCGCGGCGGCAGGCGTCTTCACAGGGTGCGGCGCAGACGCGTCCGCACACCGAGGCAAAGGGGTTGGGCGCACGCGCCACCAGGAAGGCCTCTTCGGGGCGGCCGTCGGCGATGAGCTGGACGTAGCGGCCGGCGTCGGTGGCGACGGGACACCCGGCCTGGCACTTGACCTGGGCCTTCCAGTGCGCGAGATCCGGCAGTTCCGTACGAATGCCCATCAGCCCCTCTTCTTGGTGCAGCGTGTGCGAGTTCGCCGGCTTGCGCTATGACCTGTGTCATATGCCGGTCAGCCCCTGCGAGCAGAGACCGGCCCGATCCACTCCAAATGAGCAAGAGCCGTGCCCGGAGGCTGTCGGTAGGGAGGTGCCATCAGCCGGCAGAATCCCCAGGTGCACGGCTGGGGCAGCGGTCCGCCGGACCTGGCGGACCGGGTTTTTCCGCTCTTACAGCGGATTACTCCCCATCGACCGGTACAGCGTGGCTACTTCGGCAGCAGGACGGTGTCGATGACGTGGATGACGCGTTGCTGGCGGGAACGTCAGGCTTGAGGGTCGTCGCGATGCTGCTCGCCCCGCGCGGCGATTTTCTCGAAGCGAGCGCGTAAGATGTAGATCGCCGTTGCAAACACCACGGCCTCCTTCGAATCTGACATCGCGTCGATCCGCAACTCCAGCCGATCCACAACCTGATTGACGTGCTTCTCAACGGTCGCCACGTCTTGTCGGCTCAGCTCCACCGCCGGCGTCCCCATCACCTCATCGAGTGCGGCCACGAAGTGTCTGGTAACGTCGATGAGACTGGGTTCCAGCGGCACTTCAAACAGGCGGCGCCACAGCGGCTCACCGACGTGGTCGCGATGGTCCACGATCAGTGTGGCCGCGTGGTTGACCCTGGCGACGGTGCGATGGAACTGGGACGAACCGTGCTCTTGCATGAGGGCTCCTATTTGCGCGGCATCGCCCTGATCGATTCGGTGGGCTGTGTAGTTACGCGCAGGCGTCGGGTGGCGACGTTGCTGGTTATAGAACACTTTGCGGCAGTTGAGCAAGGTCGACTCGCCCCGCCGGACGTCGGATTGCCGCCTGCCGAGGCTTGACCTCGCGCCCTTCTTCGCAGCGATCGTCGCGTGGGTGACCGACTCGGACCGGTGCCAGGGGCGCCGTCCAACTGAGAACAATCATTCGGAACCACGACCGCTCGATACTGTATTCTCCTGCCGAATGGTCCACATGATTCTCCGAAGAGCCCGAACGAGGACCGGTCCATGACAACTGACCAGCGAGCCAACGGCAAGGCGGAGATTCTGATTGCCGAGGACAGCCCGACCCAGGCGGTGCAACTGGCGCACCTGCTCGAGCAGAACGGTTATTCAGTGACGACCGCCGCCAACGGCCGCGAGGCGCTCGCCTCGATCGAGCGACACAAGCCCGCGCTGGTGATCACCGACATCGTGATGCCGGAGCTGGATGGTTACGGCTTGTGCAAGGCGATCAAGGCCGACGAGCAACTGAAGGGCATCCCGGTCATGCTGCTGACCACGCTCTCCGATCCGCGGGACCTCATCCGCGGGTTGGAGTGCGGCGCGGACAATTTCCTGCGCAAGCCGTACGACGAGCGCTACCTGCTCTCGCGCATCGACTACCTGCTGATGAATCTTGCGCTGCGCAAGAACCAGAAGATGCAGATGGGCATGGAGATCGACCTGGGAGGTCAGAAGCATTTCATCAGTTCCGAACGGCAACAGATCCTGGACTTGCTGATCTCGACCTACGAGCAGGCGATCGAGATCAACAGCGAACTCAAGCAGCGGGAAAAGGACCTGGCGCATTCCAGCGAAGTGCTTGCCGCCCTGTACCGTATCGCGGAAGGCCTCAATCGCGCGGGCACTGAACGGGAGGTGGTGGAGACCGTGCTGGAGCGGGCGATGGAGCTGCCGGGGATCCAGGCCGGCTGGATCTCCCTGCGGGAGGGAGAGTCGGGCTTCCGGCTGGGCGGCGCTCGCAACCTGCCGCCGGCGCTCGAGGCCGCCGGCGCCATGGAGGGGGATTGCGCCTGCCGTCGCCGGCTCGTCTCCGGCGAACTCGACCACGTAACCAACATCATGGCCTGCGAACGCCTCGGCAAGGCAACCGGCGACACGCGCGGCCTGTGCTACCACGCCGCCGTTCCATTGTGGCTTGGCGACCGGACACTGGGCGTGATGAATCTCGTCGGGCCGGAAAAGGGACTGTTCAATGAAGCGGAACTGAAGATCCTGTACGGCGTCGGCAACCAGGTGGCGGTGGCGCTGGAGCGGGCGCATCTGCACGAACATCTGGAGCGCTTGGTGCACGAGAGAACCGCTGCGCTCGAAGCGGAGATCGTGGAAAGAAAGCGTATCGAGAAAGAACAGGCCCGGCTGGTGGCGATCATCGAGGCGACACCGGACCTGGTAGCCACGGGTGGCCCAAATGGTCATGTGCTCTACTACAACCGGGCGGGGCTGCGGATGCTCGGGTTCGAGCCGGGGCTGGATCCGTCGACGGTACGCTTTCTTGACACCCATCCGGAGTGGGCGGCGAAGCTGGTGGCGGAGACCGGGATTCCCCACGCCATCGAGCATGGCGCCTGGAGCGGGGAAACGGCACTGCTCCGGCGTGATGGTCACGAAATCCCCGTTTCCCAGGCGATCATTGCGCACAAGAGACCCGACGGATCGGTGGAGTACCTGTCCACCATCGCGCGCGACATCACGCAGCAAAAGAAGCACGAAAAGATCATCACCCGCCTGAACCGCGTGTATGCCGTCCTGAGCGGCATCAACACGACGATCGTTCGCACGCGGGATCGGCAGGAGCTGTTCGATGAGGCGTGCCGCATCGCGGTGGAAGAAGGCGAGTTCAGGTTGGCCTGGATCGGCCTGCTCGACGCCAATGGCGTGGACGTGATGCCCGTGGCCAGGGCGGGCGTCGACGAAGGTTACCTCGACAGTATCCAACTGACGGCCAGGGATGGTGCGCCCGACCGCTGCGAGCTGTTGGCGTGGGCGTTGCGGGAAAAGACGGCCGTCGTCTGCAACGATATCGACACCGATCCGCGGATGGCGCGCTGGCGCGCGGACGCGCTGCCGCGCGGCTATCGGTCGGTGGTCGTGTTCCCACTGCAATTCGGCGATAAGGTATTGGGCGTCCTCGCGCTCTACGCATCGGAAACGAATTTCTTCGACACGAAGGAGATGCAGCTGCTCACCGAGCTCGCCGGTGACGTCTCGTTTGCGCTCGATCACATCGATGCGGACGAATCCCGGCACCTGCAGAGCGCCGCCCTGAACGCCGCCGCCAATGCCATCGTTGTCACCGACCGCTCCGGCACAATCGAATGGGTGAATCGCGCCTTCACGGCGCTCACCGGTTACGCCGCGGTCGACGTCCTTGGCAAGAACTCCCGGATCCTCAAGTCCGACAAGCACGATCGGGCGTTCTATCAGTCGCTGTGGGACACGGTTCTTTCCGGACGGACGTGGCGCGCCGAGATCACCAACCGCCGCAAAGATGGCAGCCTGTATAGCGAGGACCTGTCCATCACGCCGGTCTTGAGTGAGTCCGGCGCCATCACGCACTTCGTCGCGGTCAAAGAAGACATCACCGAGCGCTTGCAGCTCCAGGCCCAGTTCCGTCAGGCGCAGAAAATGGAAAGTGTGGGGCAGCTCGCCAGCGGCATTGCGCACGATTTCAACAACCTGCTTACCGTGATCAACGGGATGGCGGACCTGGTGCTGGAGCAGGTCAGTCAAGACGATCCGGTACACGCGGATGTGCGGGAGATTCACCGAGCCGGCGAGCGAGCCGCCACGTTGACCCGCCAGCTGCTGGCCTTCAGCCGCCAGCAGCTGCTGGAGCCACGGGTCATGGACTTCAACACGGTCGTCGCCGGGATGGAGAGTCTGCTCCGGCGTCTACTCGGCGAGGACATCGACCTGGTGATCGTGCCGGCACCAGGCTTGGGCACCGTCAAGGCGGACCCCGGGCAAATCGAGCAAGTGATCACCAACCTGGCCGTGAATGCGCGAGACGCCATGCCGCAGGGCGGCCGGCTGACCATCGAAACGCAGAACGTCACGATCGACGAAGACGATGCCCGCCAGCGCGGTGCGACCGGGTGGTCCGGACCGTATGTACTGCTGGCCGTGAGTGACGGCGGCGCCGGCATGGACGAGGCCACCCGCACGCGCGTCTTCGAGCCGTTTTTCACCACCAAGGGTCCGGGCAAGGGCACGGGGCTGGGGCTGTCGACCGTGTACGGCATCGTCAAGCAGAGCCACGGGTTCATCTGGGTGGATAGCGAAGTCGGCCGGGGGACCAGCTTCAAGATCTATTTGCCACAGGTGACGACCGGGGCAGCGAGCACCGCCCGACCGGGGCCGACCGTGGTGTCCAGTTCCGGCACCGAAGCCGTCCTCCTCGTGGAAGATAACGTCGCGCTCAGCATGTTGGCCACGCGTGTGCTCGAACGCGCCGGCTACACCGTGCTCGGGGCGGCCACGGGCGAGGAAGCGCTGCGCCTGCTGGAACGTCATGAGGAACCGGTCCACCTCCTGCTCAGCGATGTGGTGATGCCCGGCATGAGCGGCCGGCAACTCTCGGAGCAGCTCGCGCAGACTCATCCGGGAATGAAGGTGCTCTACATGTCCGGCTACACGGGCGACACCATCGTGCGACACGGGGTGTTGGAGGCGCAGACGCCGTTCCTCAACAAACCGTTCACCGCGACGGCGTTGCTCCGAAAGGTTCGGGAGGTGCTGGATTTGTAGCGCCCCGCAGCGGTCCGGGCGCAACTAATACACAACCCTTACAATCGCCGGGCGCCCCGCTCGCTACCATCGGGAGAAGGAGGGCTTGCTCATGCAGCCACACCCCAAGGGCCCGCGCGCCCACGTGCTCCTCTCTTCGGTCTTCAAGCCGTTCGCGCAAGATGACGAATACGGCAGCCGGGCCATCAACCCGGTCGAGCTCTACCACAACCAGGTCACACGCGAGCAGGGGCCGTTCTCGCTCCGCATGTTCCATCGCACCTGGAGCCTGATGCTGCTGCAGCAGAACATCTCGGCACCGTGCACGGTGCTCGATTTCCCCACCCGCGAGGGCTTCGTGCGCGAGTTGACCGCGCACCAGTACGACGTGGTCGGGCTCACCGGCATCATCGTCAATGTCGGCAAGATTCGCGAGATGTGCCGGCTGGTCCGTGAGCACTCTCCCCACTCAACCCTGATCGTGGGCGGTCACGTCACCGCGATCCCCGGCATCGAGCAGATGATCGACGCCGATCACATCGTCAAGGGCGAGGGCGTCGCGTGGCTGCGGGCGTTTCTCGGCGAGGACAGCGAACACCGGATCGCGCATCCCTTGATTCCGTCGTCGTTCAGCTTCCGGCTGATGGGCCTGCCGGCGCCTCGCGGCGGCGGCAACGCCGCGGCCACCATCATCCCGTCGGTCGGGTGTCCGATGGGCTGCAACTTCTGCACGACCTCCGAGTTCTTCGGCGGCAAGGGCAAGATGGTGACGTTCCTCGAGCGCGGCGAAGACGTGTTCCGCGTGATGTGCGAGGCGGAACAGCACCTGGGCGCCCGCGCGTTCTTCATGATGGACGAGAATTTCCTCCTCTATAAGAAGCGGGCCCTCGAGCTGCTCGAGCTGATGAAGGCCCACGGCAAGTCCTGGTCGCTGTATGTGTTCTCGTCGGCGAACGCCATCCGCAAGTACGACGTGCGCCAGCTCGTGGAGCTGGGCGTGGAGTGGATCTGGCTCGGGCTGGAATCCTCCGGCAGCCAGTACCAAAAACTCAAGGGCGCCGATACGCAGGCACTGGCGAGCGAGCTCCAGTCGCACGGCATTCGCGTGCACGGCTCCACCATCATCGGCCTCGAGCACCACACGCCCGGCAACATCGACGCGGTCATCGAGCACGCCGTGGCGCACGAAACGGTGTTTCACCAGTTCATGCTCTACACGCCGGTGCCGGGCACGCCGCTCTACCGCGAGGTCGAAGCGGAGGGGCGGCTCCTCGAGGGCGTGGACCTGGCCGACATCCACGGCCAGTTCAAGTTCAACTTCCGGCACGCCGCGATCTCCCGCGATCAGTCGAAGAGCTTTCTCGACCGCGCGTTCCGCCGCGACTTCGAGCTGAACGGCCCGAGCCTGTACCGGCTGATTGCCAGCATGCTCACAGGCTGGCGGCGCTATCGTGACGACCCCGACCCCCGCGTGCGGGCGCGCGTGCGAGGGGAGGCCGCGCAGTTGCGACTGGGATACGGAGCGGCCCTCTGGGCGATGGAGAAATACCTGAGGGAGTCGAACCGCGTGGTCAGCGACCGGATCGCCGACTTGCGGGTGCAAATCGAACGCGAGGTCGGCGGGTTGGCGCCGGTGATCGATCGGCTGGTGGGTCCGATGCTCTTGTGGAGCGCCCGCCGCGACGCCCGCCTTGCCCCGGCCGGCCGTGTGCTGGAGCCCCGCACATTTGTGGATCGGCGAAGCGGGCGCGAATGATCAGGCCCCGGCCCGGGTCAGCATCTCGCGGCTACTTGGGCATCAGCACGGTATCGATCACGTGAATCACGCCATTGCTGGCGGGGACATCGGCCTTGATGATGGTGGCGTTGTTGATCTTGAGTACCGAGCCGGCACTCGAAATCCGGACGCGTTGGCCCTGCACCGTGCCGAAGTCCTTCATCATCTTCAGGTCGGCGGCAGCGACGTTGCCGGTGAGGACGTGGTATTGCAGCACCGCGGCCAGCTTGACCTTGTCCTTCATCAGCGCATCGAGGTCGGCCTTGGGGATTTTCGCAAAGGCCTCGTCGGTGGGGGCGAGCACGGTGAGTGGGCCGGGGCGCTTGAGTACGTCCACCAGGTTGGCGGCCTGGACGGCGGCCACCAGCGTCTTGAACGAGCCTGCGGCGACCGCGACGTCGACGATGTCTTTCGTGCCTTGCGCGTGGGCGGGAACCAGTGCCAGCAGACCGACCAGGGCCGCGGTTCCGAGGAGAACGCTCGTTAGTGTTTGTGGCTGCCTCATGGCTCGCCTCCTTCAGTGGGGCAGCGTAGGCAATCGGCGGCGCCGGCGATATGACCGGTGTCATACGCCGGGTGTCGGCGGCCCGATATCTTCGATCCGGAGATAAGGCCGCATGGCCCGAGCCTACGAGAAGCGCCCGATCGAACACACGCCACTGGTCCGCCGCGGGGTGCAGACGGCATTCCTGCTCCTGAACCTCGGGCTGGGTGTCCAGTTCTACATTTGGGTGCGCTACTTCGAAACCGGCGGCCAGTCGATGTACGTCTCGCGCCCGCCAGGCGTCGAGGGCTGGCTCCCGGTCGCCGCGCTGATGAACCTGAAGTACCTGGTCCTCACCGCCAGCGTTCCCGAGGTTCACCCCGCCGGCTTGTTCCTGCTGATCGCCTTCCTGGCAATGTCGATCGTGTTCCGCAAGGCGTTCTGCAGCTGGTTGTGTCCCATCGGCACGATCTCCGAGTGGTTATGGCAGGGCGGGCGCGAGCTGGTCGGCCGCAACTTCGCGCTGCCGCGGTGGGCCGACATGCCGCTGCGAAGCCTGAAGTACATCCTCCTGGGACTGTTCGCGTATGCCGTGGTCAGCATGCCGGTACCGGAACTGCGCGCATTCCTGTCGAGTCCTTACGGGCTGGTCGCCGACGTCAAGATGCTCGACTTTTTCCGCGACGCCGGGCGCCTCACCCTCCAGGTCTGCCTGGTCCTGGTGATTCTGTCGGTGTTCACGAAGAACTTCTGGTGCCGCTATCTCTGCCCGTACGGCGCGCTGATGGGACTGGTGTCGATGCTGAGCCCCACGCGTATCACGCGCGACCCGATCTCGTGCATCGACTGCGGCAAGTGCGCCAAGGCGTGCCCGTCATTGATCCCGGTGGACCGGCTGATGACCGTCCGCACGCCGGAATGCAACGGCTGCCTCACCTGCGTGACGGTATGCCCGGTGAAAGGCGCGTTGGAGATGCGCACGCTGCGCACCCGCCGCCGCGTCACCGCCCCGCGCATTGCCATCGGCGTCGCCGCGATCTTCGTCGTGGTGATTGGGTATGCGCGGATTACCGGTCACTGGCACGGGAATACGCCCGAGGACATGTTCTTCCAGTTGATCCCCAACGCGTCGAGCTACTCGCACCCGTAACAGGAGATCTTCTACGCTCCCGTCTTTGGCTCCCGCAGCATCACCAGCAGCATGCGCGCCGCCGCGATGGCCTCCACCGCGTGCGGCACGTTCGCGGGCATGCGGACGATGGTGCCGGGTCTGGCGATCACGGGCTGGCCGCCGATGGTGAGCGTGAGCAGGCCATCGAGGACGATCACCAGCGCGTCGAAGGGCGTGGTGTGCTCGCTCAGGCCCTCACCCTGGTCGAAGGCGAACAGCGTGACGTTGCCGCCGCCGTTCTTCGCCAGCACGCGGCTGGCAATGCCGCGCTCGGTCGGCGCGATCAGATCCGCGAGCGCCAATGCTTCGGCGGCGGGGATGGTTCCAGTGGTCGTCATTCTCTGTTCCTCATGAAAAACGGAAGCCGCCCTCGTAGATGACCGGGGCCCCGGTGGTGCGCAGGCCCGGCCCGGGGCGATTGAGCTCGCGCAAGGGGAGCGTGGGGTCCGGCCTGAATCCCGCGGCCTGCAGTTCCGCGAGCAGTTGCGGCTCGGTCAGGAAGCACTGCGGCGCGCCCGAGAACTGCGTGAAGACGAACGGTTCGCCGGCCATCGGTTCGACGGCGTCCGGCAGCGTGTGTCGTGAGAACGTGAAGACGAACAGCGCCGTGCCCGGCTTCGCCACGCGCGCGGCTTCGTTCACCGCCTGCCGGAACTCGCCGCCGGAGCGGGCGAGGTTCCAGATGCCATGCGCGACGATGAAGTCCATGGACGCGCCGCGGATGGGCAGCGCGTGCATGGGCGCGTTCACCAGGCGAAGGCGGTGGCCGCCCTCGCGGGCGGCGGCCGCCTGCAGCATGGGCCGCGACAGGTCGGTGCCGGCGACGTGCCACCCCATGCGGGCGAGCGGCACGGCATTACGGCCGGCGCCGCAGCCAATGTCGAGCAAGTGAGCGGAATGGGTGCGGCCCAGTTGCGCGGCCGCGTAGTCAATCAAGGTGAGATTGGGGGCCGCGGTCGCGAAACCCGCCACCGTGGCCGGCGTGCTCCACGGTGACGCGTCGAGGTCATTCACGATCGCGCCCCCAGAAAGGCCCGGCGAAGCCGGCTAGTGCTTGGCGAACACGTACTTCTTGCCGTCTTTCGTGAACGCGATCACGTTGTACGGCTCCTTCATGCCGCCCTGTTCCATGCCGGGCGCTCCCTGGGGCATGCCCGGGGCGGCGAGACCGGCAATGGCCGGCTTCTCTTTCAGGAGCCGCTGGATGTCGGCGGCGGGGACGTGGCCTTCAATGATATAGCCGCCCACTTTCGCGGTGTGGCACGAGGCGAGGTCGTCGGTCACGCCGGCCTGCATGCCGATGGCGCGCAGTTGAGAGTCGTTCACGTTGTTGGCTTCCACCTGGAAGCCTTGCGCCTGGAGATGCTGCATCCAGGAGCTGCAGCACCCTCAAGTCGGTGACTTGTAGACCACCACCGAAGGGGTGCTGGAAGTTCGCGGCGCGGTGGCCGGCTTCTGTTGGGCCGAGGCCACCAGCCCGAAGCCCGCCACGGCCAATACCGAGAGGGCCGCCATGTGTTTGATACGCATGGTTCGATGCTACTCCAATCAGTCGAATGAATAAACGATCGAGGCGAGGCGCCCGCGCCAGTACGGCTCGGGTCCCCTGTCGCCCATCCACGCCACTTCACAGTATTGCGGAATCATGATGCCCTCGTGCTCCACGTGATCCGAACAGACCACGCGCCAGGGCCGGAGCTGGTAGCCGCCGTCTTTCTCGAAATACCGATCGCCGCTGGTTTCGATGATGCGGTCCTGGTCGTCGAAGCGAAAGGTCAGTGACACGGAGGTCGAGCCGTCGGTCAGCGTTGCCAGGGCCGAGCGGTCGTCCACCGCCTGCCACGTCACGCCCTCGCCGGGCAGCAGCACCGTGGGGAACCACGCGGCTTCTCCCAGGTAGCGTTGCAGGGCGCCTGAGTCGAGCTGCGGGAGCGCGGATTGATCGACCAGCGAGTAGGCTCCGAACATGGTGGCCTGCATCGACCCGTGGCCGGCGACGTAGGCATCCCGCACGTGGGCGGGCATCAACAGCGCCATTTCGATGCGCGCGTCCCACACAAACCCGGGCGGCACCGCGCTGAAGTGCTGCGTGGCGCGTAACGGGCGCCACGCGTCATTCACAAGGAACTCCGCGTCCTGTGTCACCACCGCCCAGGTGATGAACCTCTGGCGGTTCCTCAGCGCGCGCTTGAAGTATCGTGCGACCGGCGCCGGCAAGCCTTCAACGAGCGCCGGCGAGTAGGCGTCCGGCCGTGCCCTGCCCGCCGCCCGCAACTCTTCGACTTTGGCGGCCGTGGCCCGGTTCCACGTGCTCATCGTGAAGACGAGCGTGGCCGCCGCCGCCGCCGCGATGACGACCAGTCCGATGCCGACGTGGCGCAGGCGAATTCCAGCCACGACTAACTGACCGGGCGCGTGAACATCACCGCGCCGAGCGCCACCAGCCCGAACGCGACGAACCACGCGACCACACACACCACCACGGCGCGGGCCAGGCTCTTGTAGTCGAGCGCCTGCCGCACGGCGAGCACCGTCGCCGCGATCATCCAGATCGACCCGGCCACGAACGCAAACGGCGCGGCGGCGCGCATCGCGCCGAAGGCGATGAACACGCCCGGTGCGGCGGCAAACCCCATGGTTCGCAACAACTCGGTCGGCTTGCTGCTGGTTTGCGGCTCCGCCAGGAGGATCGTGCCGATGGTCGTGATCAGCATCGCCCACACCACCCACGCCCCCAGCATGGCGATCATGCCGGCCGCGAACGTCGCCAGCGATATCGACGTGCTGCCCATGGCCGCGAACCCGGCAGCGATGCAGGCCAGCAGCACCACCAGCGCGGCCTGGCCGCCGGCCTTGCGGTCCGATTCCACGTCTTCAAATGTCACCGGATCCAAAACGAGCGCGCCGATGAACCGCCGGATGAAGAGCGTCATCGTTCCCCCCGCATTCAAGGCTACTGTTGCCATACGTCCCTCGCAGGCTGATGGAGCACAGTTCATGCCATTAAGTGGAAACGCTCCACCTGGTACGGACGGGCTTGCGGAATCTCGGGATATTCCCCGCGAAAGCGAAGAATTTCACACAAAATCCCACAGATCTGACAAGGATCATAGGATCCTAACTTGCAGCCTGCTAATCAATGACGATGCTCATCCTGATACTTGTATGCCTGCTCATGCCCGAAATGGCCGCCGCGCAGTCGCTCGCGCCAGCCGGCTGGGACGCAGGCCTCAAGCTGAACGAACCAGCGGATCTCAATCCCGATCCGCGCATCGTTGAAATCAACCTCACCGCGAAGCTGGCCGACGTCGAGGTGGCGCCCGGCAAGCTGGTGCACGCCTGGACCTATGACGGCGGCCTCCCGGGTCCGCTGATCAAGGCGCGCGTCGGCGATCGGGTGATCGTGCACTTCAAGAACGAACTGAAGGAACCGACGACGGTGCACTGGCACGGCGTGCGCGTGCCCATCGAGATGGACGGCGTGCCCGACATCTCGCAGCCCGAAGTGAAGCAGGGCGAGACGTTCCTCTACGACTTCGTCGTTCGCGATGCCGGTCTCTACTGGTATCACCCGCACGTGATGTCGGCCGCGCAGGTCGGGTTCGGCCTCTACGGCGCGCTGCTCGTCGAAGATCCGGATGACGGCGTCGGCGTGGCCGACCAGGTCACCATCGTGCTGAGCGACATCGGGTTCGACGCCAAGGGTGTGCTCGAGCCCGCCGACAGCGGCGGATCCGCCGGCATGGTGTTCGGCCGCGAGGGCGACTACGTGCTGGTGAACGGCCGCACCCGCCCGACGCTGAAAGCCCGCCCCGGCGCGCCGCAGCGCTGGCGCATCGTCAACACCGCCAAGAGCCGCTTCTTCTATCTGGATCTCGAGGGCCAGCCGTTCACCGTGATCGGCGTGGATGGCGGGCTGCAGGAAAAGCCGGTGACCAGCGACATCCTGCTGGTGACGCCGGGCGAGCGCGTGGACGTGGTCGTGACGCCGAAAGGCAAGGCCGGCACGCCGCTGACGCTACGGGCGATGCTCTACAACCGCGGCTATGGCAGCGTCCAGTACCGCAGCGTTGAAGACGTGATGTTCGTCGAGTTCACGACCCAGCCGCCGGTGACCGCCGCGCCGGTCCGCGTCAGCCGCGCCCTGCCGCTCCCGAAGGTCGAGGGTGCCACCCCGGTGAACGTGGTGCTGACGCTGCCGCCGATGGAGAACGGCAAGTCGGAGTTCCGGATCAACGGCGTGCCGTTCTGGAAGGCCGAGCCGTTCCTGGCGAAGCTCGGCGAGACGCAGCTGTGGATCGTCAAGAACGACAGCGATTGGGATCACCCGTTCCACCTGCACGGCTTCTTCTTCCAGGTGATCGACGACAAGGGCCAGCCGGTTCGTCCGCTGGCGTTGAAGGACACCGTCAACATTCCCATGAAGACGACGATGAGGTTGCTGGTGACGTTTGACGAGCGGCCCGGCGAGTGGATGTTCCACTGCCACATCCTCGATCACGCCGATGGCGGGTTGATGGGCACGGTGCTGGTGGGCGACGGCACCTCGAGCAAGCACGTGCACCCGAAGAAACCCTGACGCGCGGGGCTACTTACACTTGATGGCTTCGTGGATCTCGTCGAGGATGATGTTGGCCCGCGTGTCGTGCAGGACCAGGTTGCGGTCCAAGAAGCGATACATGACATCGTCGGGCAGCCTGGGCAACGCCGCGAGGATGCTGGGAGGCATCGTCGAGAGCGGCTCCTGCTTCGGGTAGGTGCCGTTGATGCGGTAGGAAAACTCGCCGGGATTGTCGTCGCGGATCGACTCGCAGATTCCCTCGTTGAGTTGGCCGGCCATGGCCCGCTTGAATGCGGCGCGAATGTCCCGTGAAAAGATTGCGCCTCGCCGCGCCCCCGCCCGGGCCTGCCGAATTCGTTCGGCCAGCGCGGTTTCGGCCTTCAGGATCTCAACCGGATTGTCGGTGACGGCGAGGACGGGCAAGCCTTGCGCCAGCCTGGCCCGAAGCGCGGCATACGCCGTCATGCGGGCGCTGAAATCCGCGACGGCGTCGCCCCAGATCTCGACCCTGAAGTCAGGAGCCCGAGGGGCCGGTTGCGTCACCGGCGCCTGGGCCGCCGCCGTGGATGCGAAGCACACGACCGCCACCACGACGCCCAACCCGGTAAACCGCATTCTTGCCATCACCTTCATTTAGTGCACCTGCGGGTTGCCCACGCTGTTCCGTATTGGACACCGCCTACGGCTTGCGCGCACGGACGATCAGCACGGGGCAGGTGGCGTGGCGCACCACTTCCTGCGCGTTCGATCCGAATACAGCAATGTCCAGGGCGCGGCGGCCCTGCACGCCCATCACGATCAAATCGCTCTTTTGCGCCGCGGCCATCCGCAGGATCTCGCGGGAGGCCTTGCCCTCGACCACCGACATTTCCACGGTGCAGTAGTCGCGGACCGCGTTGGGGATGAGCCCCTCGAGGCGCTGCAACTGCGCGGACTCGGCTTTGGCGCGCACCGCCTCGACGCTGAAATCGTATGAGATCGGCGTTTCGCGCAGCTCCGGCGGCATCTCGATGGCGTTCAGCACGGTGACGTGGGCGCCGGCTTCGGCGCCCATCGACAGCGCCAGGGCCAGGGCATGGTGTGAACTCTCGGAGAAGTCCACCGCGCACAGGATGCGATCGAACTCGACGTCGCCCGGAGGCGCCGGCCGCTCCGCGCCGTGCGGCACCAACAGCACCGGGCATTTCGACAGCCGCAACACCTTTTCGGCGACCGATCCCAGGACCAGCCTGGTGACGCCCGAGAAGCCGTGGTTGCCGAGCACCAGGAGGTCGGCGTTCCACCCCAGTGCGTGATCGAGAATCTCGTTGGCGACATTGGGCGCCTCCTGGACCAGCAGCTCCACGTCGTCGCGGCCGCCGGCCCGCGTGACCAGCTGCCGCATGTGATTGAGGACTTGCTTGCGGTCGCCTGGCGTGAGGGCAAAAACCGGTGGCGGGCTCGCCAGCGGCGGCAACATCGTTACCGGTGGCGCGATGGCAAAGACGTGCAGCGCCCGCAGTTGCGCGCCGTACCAGCGGGCCACGGCGGCGGCGTGCTTCAGCGCGTGCTCTGAATGTTCCGAAAAGTCTACCGGGCACAAGACGCGCCCGATCTGGAGCCTGCTTGGTGTGTCCACGGGAATACTCCCCGTCTCCCAGAAGCAAGCGCCGTACCAGCGCGCCCGTCACTCGCGCGGCTTGAGGCTCCGGACCTTCAAGGCGAGCGCCACCACGACCAGCAGGATTGCGCCCAGCGACACGGACAGGCCGGTCTTGCGGAACGACACCTCGGCCAGGGCGGTCTGGCCTTCGGCATCGACCTTGCTCGTCAGGCCCAGGCCGGCCTGCAGCACGGTGTCTACCTTCTTCGGATCGAACGTGTGCATCTCGGTGCGGGCGAGCGTGAGGTGGTTGGCGGCTTCCCGCAGCGTCAGCGACTGTTCGCCCATCTCCATGCCGGCGTTCTCGGCCGAGGCGACCAGCGCGTGCGAGCGATCGATGGCGGTCTTCAGCTTCTCGATCTCCGCGCGCATGCTGGTGGCGGCGTTGAAGCCGTTGTCGCCGTCGCTGTGACAATTGCCGCAGACGCTCGTCTTGTCGGTGCCGAGCATGGCGTCGGTCGGCTTGGTGATGTCGTGGTTGCTGTGGCACTCCACGCATCCGCGATCGAAGATCTGGCTATGCGTGCTCAGCGCGAACTTGGTGGCAAACACGCTGTGGCAGGTGCCGCAGACGTTGGCGACCGCGCCCACGCCCGGGGGCGCCGCGCCGTGGTTGCCGTGGCAGTCGTTGCAGGTGGGCGCCGAGAGGTCGTTCTTCCCGACCATCGCCGCGTGGTGCACGCTCTTCTCGTACTTCGCGCGCTGGTCGGTGGGGAGGGCCGAGCCGTCCGGCAGCGTGTAGCCCTTCATGCGCTCCGGGTCGGCGTGGCACTTGGTGCAGGTGGCCGCGACATTCATCGCATAGACCGGTGACTGGGCGTCGCTGACCAGGCGGATGCCGTGCGCGCCGTGGCAGCTGATGCAGGTGGCGACCTTGGTATCGCCCTTGGCCAGTTGCTGGCCGTGCACGCTCGTGGCGTACTCGGTGGCCTGGTCCACCCGCTGCTTCGGCGCGTACTTGCGCATCAACGTCGCATCGCTGTGGCAGCGCGAGCACACGGCAATCACCGCCTGGCCTGACGGCTTGCCCTTGAAGCCGGTCGCAGGCGCCTTGGCGCGGACCTTGTCGGTTTCGCTGGGGTTGCCGCCGTGGCAATCCACGCACGTGAAGCCGCGATCGCGGTGCACGTCGGTGGCCGAGAAGTCCTTCGCCGGCGAGGAGAGCGCCGGCTGCGGATGCTCCTTATGGCAGGTCTCGCACCCCGAGACCTGGGCTGGCTGGGCTGCGGCGAGGCCCGGTATCGCGATGAGGGCCAGCGCAGCGAGCAGCCAACACGCGACGATGTGGCGTCCGCCTTTAGCTACGGTCATGTGGCCTCCGGCTTTCGCCACGGTCATGTGGCGTCCGGCTTTAGCCGGACCAACGACGTTACGCGGCCAGGTAGCCATATATGGTGAAGATAATCAGGTAGAGAACGGTGAGGACGGCCGCGGCGGTGATGATCTTGCTGGGCCGGCCGACGGCCGCGCCGCGATCGAGAAACGGCATCACCAACAGCAGCAGGGCGGCCAGGCTGAAGCCCAGCACGCCAAGCATCTCGCCTTCGATCCCGAGCACATGGCTCGGGATCAGCTTCAAGGTCTGGAACATGGCGAGGAAGTACCACTCGGGCCGGATGCCCGCGGGCACCGGCGCAAACGCATCTGCCTTGGTGCCGAGTTCCCACGGCAGAAACAGCGCCAGCGCGGCCAGCACCGCCAGCGCCACGTACCACCACATCACGTCGTGCAGGACGTAGTTTGGGAAGAACGGCTCCTGCGGAATCTTCTCGCCGGCCTGCTCGCGCTTCTCCACGCTTGGCGGCACGCTCATGCCCTGCCGCTGGATGAAGAGCAGGTGGACGCCGAGCAACACCGTGGTGATGGCCGGAAGAATGGCGACGTGGATGCCGTAGAACCGCGTCAGCGTCGCGCCGGTCACGTCGTCGCCGCCGCGCAGGAAGCGGACCATGAAGTCGCCGACGAACGGAATGGCGCCGGCGATGCCGGTGCCCACCTTGGTGGCGAAGAACGCCAGCTCGTTCCACGGCAGCAGGTAGCCGCTGAAGCCGAAGCCCATCATGACGAAAAGCAGCAGCACGCCGGTGATCCAGGTCAGCTCGCGCGGCTTGCGATAGGCGCGCAGGAAGAACGTGCTGAACAGGTGGACGAACGCCATGAGGATCAGCAGGTTGGCCGACCAGCTGTGGACGTTGCGAATCAGCCACCCGAACTGGACCTGGCTGACGATGAACTTGACGCTTTCGTAGGCCTCGCCGGCGCTGGGGCGGTAGTAGAGGAGCAGCAGGATGCCGGTGGCGACCTGAACGCCCACCAGGAACAGCGTGATGCCGCCCATGTAGTACCAGACGCTGTGCCGGTGCTTCGGCACGCTCTTCTCGGCCACGAAGGCGCGCAGCTCGCTCAGGTCGAGGCGCTCATCAAGCCACGCGAACAGGTGCTCGGTCATGCCCTCACCATCTGGCGTGTGCTAGGTCCGCGAAATGACGACGTCTTCCTGCCCGGGCTCGCCGCGCAGGTTGACCTTGAAAACTTCCAGCGGGCGCGGCGGCGGCCCCGAGATCACGTTGCCCGAGAGGTCGTAGAGGCCGTTGTGGCACGCGCACCAGATTTGCGACGTCTCGGATTTGTACTGAACCGTGCATTCGAGGTGGGTGCAGACGGCGTTGAAGGCCTTGAACTGCCCGTCACTGGTGCGCACCAGGATCGCGGGCTTGGTGCCGAACTTCAGGACGGCGCCGGTGTTGGGCCTGAACTCCGACACCTTGCCGGCGACCACACTGTCGGTGGCCGGTTCCGCGTTCGCCGGCGGAATGACGTAGCGCCAGACGGGATAAAGGATCGACATGAAGGTCGAGGCGAAGCCGAGGCCGAGGAGCGTGTCTAGGAAAGTGCGTCGCGGCGACTCTCGCTGTTGGAGATGCGCGTCCTGAGACGACATGACGTGACCCCGTTGCGGCGAGGTGGCGTGGAGTGGACCTGGAAGTGGATCGGCGGGCCGCGTTCCGCTGTCGCCGAGTATACACCTCCGCTCACACGGCTGGGGTGTAGAATTCAACTGCGGCTTGCTGTCAGCCCCGGCGCCGCGGAGGAGACCGAACATGCCGCCTCTGTCGAGTTCGATCGAGGAGCAAGTTCAGCAGCTGACGCGCCGGCTCGAAGAGTTCGAGTCACGCCTGGCAGCCATCGAACAGGCCGCACCCCGCGCGGGCGTGTTCGCCACGGCCGTCGAATCCCCACCGCCGGCAGCCACCGCCACCGCCTTCGATCCACTGGGCGCGCTGACCTACCTGGGCCGATCGCTCATTATTCTAGGCGGCGCCTTTCTGCTCCGCGCCCTCACCGAAGCCGGCACCTGGCCGCCCGTCGTCGGTGTTTCGATGGGACTCCTCTACGCGCTGACATGGCTGGTGGCGTCCGGCCGTGCGGCGGCCGGCGGCCGCCGCCTCCTGGCGACCTTCGACGGGGGAACGGCGGTCGCCATCGGCTTCCCGTTGATTATGGAGGCGGCGCTCAAGTTCGGCCTGTTCACACCCACGATGACGGCCGCCGCTCTCGGCGTCTTCACCGCCTGCGTCCTCCTGTCGGCCAACTACGGCCGGTTACAGAGTCTGGCGTGGCTGGCCAGCTTGGGCGGACTCGCGACCGGTCTGACGCTGATGGCCCGCACCGGCGCGGTGGCGCCCCTGTCGTTCTACTTCACCAGCCTTGGCGTCGGCACGCTGTGGCTGGGCTACTTGCGTGAATGGCGCGGGCTGCGCTGGCCCACCGGCGCGGTGGCCTGCTTTGCCGTGCTCGGCGTCACCCTGCGCGCCGTGGCGCAGCCGCCGGTGGATCCGGCCACGACGGCGTGGGCGATCCAGGGGTTCCTGCTGGTGGCGTATCTCGGTTCGATCGCCATCCGGACACTCGTACGCGGCCGGCAGGTGATCGTGTTCGAGATGGCGCAGACGGTGCTGGTCCTCGTCGTCGGCCTGGGCGGCATGATCGCGGTCGGGCACGGCGCTGACGACGGCGACCGGTTGCTCGGTGGCGTGATCATCGGATTGGGCGCGGCCGCGTATGCGGTGTCGTTCCAGTTCCTGGCCCGCCACGCGCCGGGCGCGCTCAACTTCTACTTCTACAGTTCGCTGGCGCTGATCTTCGTGATGGTGGGCACGTGGACGGCGCTTCACGGCCCCGCCCGCGCGCTGGCGCTGACCGGCATCGGCGTCGCGCTGGCGGTGGCGTGGTCGCGATCGTCGCGGGCCACGCTCGGGGCTCACACGGCGATTGCCCTGGTCGCCGCCGCCGGGGACGCCGGTCTTTTGACCCTGGGTCTCGCGGTGTTCATGGGCGAGCTCCCGTCCGCCAGCCTGTCGCTATGGCCGGCGCTGGTGGCATTCGGCGCCGTGCTGGCCCTCAGCGGGAGCCGGCTCACCGCCTGCCGCGGCGCGCTCTCGGCAGCCGACGCGCCGGGCCTCACGCTCGGGCTCGTCGCCGTGGTCGGGCTCGCGGGCCTCGTCACGTTGGCGGCTGTCGCGGCCGCCGCCGCGGTGTCGCTGCCGGTGAGCGCCGACATGTTGACGACGATGCGCACGGCCGTGCTGTCGATGGTCGCGGTTGGATGCGCGCGGCTGGCTCGCACGGGACGCTTCTCGGCGATCGGTTGGCTGGCGTACCCGCTGCTGGCCGCAACCGGCCTGAAGCTGGTGGCGATCGACCTTCGCTCTTCGCAAGCATCGACCTTGTTCGCGGCGCTGGCGTTCTACGGCGCCGCGCTGGTGCTGGTGCCGCGGCTGCGCAAGCTGACGGAGTGACGCGGCCGCCGGCTCACGCGGGCGTGTGCGCCTCGTCCATGAGCGGTTTGGTGGGCAGCAGCTTGATCAACACCGCCAGGACCACGAACGGCAGCACGAGGAGCAAGAGCGCGGTCAGGAAACCCTCGAGGCCCATGATCGCCATCTTGTATTCCATCAGCCCCCGGAAGCTTTTCGAGAAGAGCTGCCCGCCAATCACGATGTTCCAGCGCGTGCTGAAGATGCCCACCTGGATCAGGATGACCGCCGTGAAGTACAGCAGCTTCCGGCCGTCCTCGCTGAGTTTCTGCCACTTGGCGACGATCAGGAGGCCGAGCGGGACCAGCATGCCGAGCAGGATCTGCAGCACGATCAGGCTCAGGAACAGCTTCTGCCTGATGAGCGAGCCAAGGATTCGCACCGACTCCTCGCTCTCGTAGAGACGGTGGGTGAAGTCGAGCGCCTCGAGCGTGAAGTCCACGATCACGGCGTAGAAGAGGTAGGACGTGATGGTGTCGAGGCACTTCATGTCCACCTGCTCCTTCCGGAGCGCGGCCAGGATCATGTAGAGAAAGATGACGAGCGCGATCCCGGAGACGATGGCCGACATCAGGAACACGATCGGGATCAGCACGCTGCTCCACCAGGGGTTCGCCTTCACCGACCCGAAGATGAAGCCCACGTACCCGTGCAGCAGGAAGGCCGACGGGATGCCGACGATGGTGATGATCCGGATGGCCTTCTGGTCGAACGCCAGCGCTGCCGCGCTGATGTCAGTCGAGAACAGCGACGCCGCCCGGTAGAACCACCGCATCGGCACCGGCGCGCGCCGCGAGAGCAGGATGAGGTCCCGCCGGTACTCGAACCAGACCTCGAGCAGCAGGACACCGACGAGATACCACCCGTAGACGAACCCGAACATGGCCATCGCCGAGGTCAGGTTCGGGGCCAGCAGGATCTCGTAGAACCGCTCGGGGTGACCGAGGTGCAGCAAGAGGGGCAGCGGCGCCACCATCATGAAGCTGAACGCGGTGAGCAGGGCCAGCCGATAGGTTGGCCGCACCTCTTCCACGTTGAAGACATTCTCGAGCGACGCCAGGATGAACGCCCCCGCGACCAGGCCCGTGATGTAGGGATACACCACGATCAGGATCGACCAGTGGATTTCGATCTCGTTGGGATAGATGAACCCGGTGACCTGGGCCAGCAACTCCGACAGGTGCGCCGTGGCTTCGGGGGTCATCGCACTTCTCCGTCGAGCTGCGCGTAGTAGACCTTGGGCTCGGTGTTGAGCGCCGGCTTGAGGACGTGGATCTTGTTCATCCGCGCGAATCGCACGAGCCGGCTGGCCTTGCTCCTGAGGTCGCCGAAGACGCGCGCCTGGGTCGGGCAGACCTCGACGCAAGCGGGCAGTAACCCCTGGCGGACGCGGTGGTAGCAGAAAGTGCACTTGTCCGCGGTGTGGGTCTTCGGGTTCATGTACCGCGCGCCGTACGGACACGCCTGGATGCAGTACGAGCAGCCGATGCAGCGATTGGCATCGACGAGCACCACCCCGTCTTCGGTCGAGAAGGTGGCGCCGACCGGGCAGACCTGCACGCACGGGGGATTCACGCACTGGTTGCAGAGCTTGGGCACGAAGAAGGTCCGCAGCACGTCGGCATCCTCGGGCAACGCCTCCCTGGCGGCCTCGCTGTGGCGGCTGATGTTGGTCACCGTGACCTCGCCGTCCTTCTTGATCACGTACCGCTCCACCCAGGTGCGGTAGTGGAAGTCGTCCTGCGGCACGTCGTTTTCCGCCTTGCACGCCTCGACACACCGGTTGCAGCCGATGCACTTGTCGATCTCGATGCCCATGCCGTAGAGGTGGTCCTGGGGGTTGTAGTCAGGGGTGCCCGGTGGCGCGGGCGCCGCCTCCTGCGCCTGCACGTCCACGCCCAGCGCGCCCAGCACGCCGGCCGCCGGGAAGAACAGGATGAGGCCCTGCATGCTCTTCAAGAATTCGCGCTTGTTCATCACCGGCCCTCCGGAAGGTGCGGATAGTGGCATTGCCAGCAGAGATACGGAGTGCCGTGGGTCGTGATGTCAACCTTCGGCGGGTCCTTCTGCTTCGAATCGTTCCCGTGACACGTGGCGCAGAACTCCCGCGACTGAGGCTTCGACGGCAGCGCCGTCCGCGGCGACGTCTTGTGCAACTCGGGCGTGACGTGGCACGTCGTGCAGTCCAGGAGCGCGTGGCTCGAGACGGCCTTGGTCCGCTCGATCTGCGCATGACACGCGGAACAGGCCCGCGGCGTCTCAGGCGGCGACGGATCGTGTGGGTTGTGGCACTCGATACACGCCTTGAGCGGATTGTGGGCGGTCGGGTTGATCTGCGGGAAGCCCGTCGGCCGCGAGGCGTCGTAGGCATGGCAGACGGGGCAGAACTTCCGGTCGCGCGGTGCGGGCGGCTTTATCGCCCCCGGGTCAGCAGCATGGCCCGAGGCCGGCCCGTGACACCCCTCGCACGAGAGACTCCGGTGGAAGCTCTTACCCTTGGTGGTGCCCTCGTCCTCGTGGCAGACGACGCACGTCTCGGATCCGGCGAACTTCACCGGCTTGGCGAGCTCCCGTTCGACGGTGGTCGAGCGGTGCACCTCGGTGGAGACGAGGTCCTTCGGGATCACATAAAACCGGATCGCCAGGGCGGTGCCGACGAGCACCGCATTCACGACCAAAAGCCGTTTGACCTGCTCGGGAATTTTCATTTATGACCCCGTCGGATGAGGCCTGCTTAAGCAAAAAAGGTGCCTTTCGGATCGGTACAAAAAAACGGGGCGGCTGGCGGCCGCCCCGGAGGATTCCTGTCGGAACGGAGCAGCCCTAGAAGCGGTACAGCAGGCGCACGAATACCCGGTGCCCCTCGTAGGGCCGGTTGCCGTAGCCGGTCCTCAGGCTGCCCAGCCAGTCGATGCGCGGGATGCCCGTGGCATCCGTGAAGCCCACCGGACCATTGGAGTCGATGGTGTTCCAGTCGGTGATGCTTTGCTTGTCGTACGCGTACCCGATGCCGGCGCCCACGGCGGACGTCAGGAAGTACTTCAGGTCCACCGCGAAGCGCTGCCACTCGTTGACGACGTTTGGCAGCGGGACGAAGGCGTTGGTCGCCTGCAGCGCCGAAATGCGCGGGCCGCCGTAGGTAAACGCGTTGTCCGAATCGTTCAACTCGTAGCTGAACCGGACGTCGGCCTTGGCGCCGGCCAGCCCGTTCAGATCGAGGTAGGTCATGAACGTGTTCACGACCTCGTTGTTGTCGAGCGTCCAGTTCCGGCTCGGGTCGATCCAGCTCGCGTCTGGCGGCGGGTTGGAGTTGCGCGACTTCTGCAAGGCGTCAAACTTGTCGCGCCCCCAGCTGAGACCGAAGTGCACGGTGTCGTTGGGGTTCAGGTTGAGGCCCGCGACCACCGCGTCCACATCCTGGCTCATCAGGCCGAAGTACTCGCGTCCGGCGGGGATGGACTCATCGGCCAGGAACGTGTCTTTGGTCGTCGACCATTGCACGAACACATCGACCATCGGCGCCGGATTGACGCTGAAGATGACGGACGCGCGCGTCCGATCCCGGTCGGCCTCGTCGTAGTAGCGCAGCCCCGGCTGCGTGCCTGCCGGGCCCGACTCATAGTCGATGCCGCTCAGGATATAGCCGTCGCCGCGCCGGCTTCCCGCGTCGAAGGTGGCTCTCACGGTGGCCCGGTTGTACAGGTTGGCGTCATAGGCCAACCGGAACGTGTTCTCCGACACGTCACTGAAGCCGCGTCCCTCGCGCTCGAACATCTCGTTGGCGTATCCCACGCGGAGCGACCCCATGTCGCGCAACCCGAACGTGGCGTTGGCATCGAAGTTCTTGCGCGTGATGTGGAAATACTCCGAGTAGCCCTCGACGAACGGCGTGGTCGGCTCGTCCGCCAGTTCCTCGGGCACGCCGTCGAAGCGCACGTACTCGCGGCCGTCGAAGTGCGGGGTGTTGTTGTCGTGCTCGTTGTAGCGGTAGCGCGCCTGGATGGTCAGGTACCGCATCGGCCGGCTGGTGAGGTTGAACAGCGCGTTCAGGCTGTTCACCTCGGCCTGCGCCGAGGCACGGGGAAGGGCGCGCAAGCCGTGGAATGCATCCAGCACGACGGCGTTATTGATCGACGAATTGAGCGTCCACGGTAACAGCGACTCGTTCTGCCGCATGTAGGTCAGCTGCACGTTGCCGTTGACCGTGGTCTTGGGCAACACCTTGTACATTCCGGTCAAGCCAAACGAGTTGAGCGTGTTGCTCGGCCAGAGGGCGGCTTGCCCAAGCGCCGGACCATTGCCGTTGCTGTAGGCGCTCGCGTCATAGGGACCGCTCGGGGGCAGCAGGCCATTATTGAAGTCGGTCGCCCGAATCGGGTTGTCCCAGGTCAGCGTCTGCACGCTGTTCTCGAAGAAGCTGCCCCAGTAGTTCAGGCGGAACATGCCCTTGGCATTCACCCACTCGGTACCGGCCTTGAGCTCGTTGTTGCGGTGATCGATGGGTGCCGCCAGCTCGTTGGCGTTGTTGAAGGCGAAGGACGCCGCCCACGGCATCGAGCCGTTGCGGCCGGTTGACGAGAAGTCCGCGTCGATGTCAAACGACGGCGTCGCCGAGTATTTGAATTTTACTCCGGCGATGCTGCGCAGCACTTCCATGTCGTCCGGCCGCAGCAACTGGTTGTAGATCGACCGGTTGGCCCTGGCCGCCGCCGCCGTGGTGGCGTTGCAGGAGGTCGGCCCGCTGCCCGGGGCGCAGGGTACACCCACCGCCGTGCCGTCGCCCGCCACGTTGGTTGGCCCCTGGATGGCCTGGCGCGCGGCCGCATCCAGCGTGAACCGCCCGTTGCCTTCGTTCTTCCACACCAGCGGCGCGTCGTACAGGTAGTTCAAGGGAATCGAGTCGTACACGCCGCTCATGGTGAATTTCCCGTTGGTGTACTCGGCCGAGTAGCGCTGATCGCGGTAGCCCATGTTGGAGGCCTTGGCCTCAAACCGGTACTTCTCGGTGTCCTTCTTCATCTCGAAGAGCGTCGTCGCGCCTGGGCGCAGGTCCCGGTAGCGCTCGAAGCGCGCTTCGTCACCATCAATGCTGCCGCCACGGAACCCGAAGTCGGCCAGGCCCACGGTGGGCACGCCGGCGGGAGGCAGGGGCTTGGTCGGCGGCGTCTGGGCCTGCGCCAGATGGGCGGAGGCCAGCAGCAGTGCCGCACAGATTGCTATCGTTCGTTTGCGCATCGCATGCCTCCAATCACCGCAGGAAGAATTTGCCGTTCGGGTGGTTCGACCCGTGAACCTGCTGATGGCAGTTCGCGCAGGACTTGCCGTACATCTTGTTGGCGTTCTGCGTGTTGTTCAGGGTAGAGCCCTCGTAAACGGTTGGAGGGTGCCGCGAGGTCACATGACACCGCTGGCACAGGAACGGCAGCTTCGCGACCAGCATCCGGTCGTTGTTGCTGCCGTGCGAGTCGTGACAGGTCGTGCAGCTGTCGACAACCGGAGCGTGCTCCCACAGGAACGGTCCCCGCTTCTCGGTGTGGCAGCTGGTGCAGCTCTGATCCACCGTGGTGCCCGTGCGCAGCAGCTTCACGTTCACCGAGCCGTGGACGTTGTGGCACGAGGCGCAGGTCATCTTGCCCTCGCGGACCGGCATGTGATTGAAGCGCTGCTGCTTGTTGGTGATGGTCTGATGGCAGCGGGCGCAGGTGAGCTGCTGGGTCTTCGCGCGCATCAGCGTCGGCCCTTCCGCCGAGTGGACGCTGTGGCAGTCGATGCACTTGAGGTTCCGGTTTTCGTGCTGGCTGCCGTCCCACAGGGCGTGCTCGCCCCGGTTATGGCACGTCTGGCACTGGCGGTTGCCCTCGCTCGCCGCGACCTTGTCAAACTGAATCGGCTTGATCTTCTCCGGGTCGCTGGCATGAGCCTCGCCGGGGCCATGGCACGACTCGCAGCCCATTTTCGCCATCGGTGTGCGGGCGTTGGCTTTGAACCCGTGCTTGGTCCCGTCCACGTTCTTGTCGTAGCCCTCGTGGCACGTGGCACAGGCCTCGGCGCCGACATACCCGGCCGGCGGCGTCGCGGGCGCCTGCTGCGGCGCGGGCGCCTCGACGGCGACCGGCGCGGCCGGAACCGGCGTTGGCGGCGACGCGACGCCGCGCGTCACGAACAGCGCGCCCCACAGGCCCGCCGTCAACACCAAGACATATTTAGTGATCGACATAGACATCCTCCGGGCTTAGCCGGTGCTGAATTCTTTCCCACCGCTGGGAAATATCCCACCGGTGCCTACGCCCTGACTGTCTCATTCAGGACACTTCATGGCAGGTCGAGCAATCCTGCGAAATCACCTTGCCATCGCGAGTCTTGTGCTCCTCGTCATGACACCGGAAGCAGCCCGGAAACTCCGTGTGGCCTTTGTTGTCCGGGTGGGTCCCAAACGTCACCTTCATCGCTGGAAACACATTGCGGCTGTGCAAGCCCTGTACCCCTCGCACGGTGCGCTCGATATCTTCTTGCCGCGACGTCCACAGCGCGGGGTAGCCGTCACGATAGAACGCGCTCACCCGGCTGGCAATCTCGCGTTCGGCCGTGGCGCGGTCAGGGTAGGGCACGGTCAGCGCCGCCACCGCCTCGCGCTTCGCAAACGGCAGGTCCTTGGCGATGGCACCAGACGCCATGGCCTCGTTGACCGCCCGATCGGCCGACCGGGCAAAAATGTGGCTCGGGCGATTGTGACAGTCAACGCAGTCCATACGCCGGCGTTCGCCGCCGGCAAGTTCAGCCTCGGTGACGCCCTCCGCGTAGTACTCGCGGCTCTCCCCGTCTCCCGTCGTCAGCTTGACGTATCCAATCTTTTGGCGCTCGCGGTCCAATGCGATGTATTCGACGACGTTCTCCTCCGCAACGTGCCAGTGAATGCCGGTCGGACGGCCGGTGCCGTCAACACCGCCGATGCGCAGCCGGAGGTTGGTCACCGACTCGGTGTTCTTCTCGTCGTCGGCGTACTCGCGCCTGGTCTCGACCTTGTCACCGTGAAACTGCGCCGGCCAGTGGCATTCCGCGCACGTTTCGCGTGCCGGCCGAAGGTCGTGGACCGGTGACGGAATCGGCCGGCTATGCGTGTTCAACAGCACGGCAAACACCTGGCGGGTGCCGGAGAGCTTCGACTTGGCAAACCAGCCCGCACCCGAGCCGATGTGGCACGACACGCACTTGACGCGGGCGTGAGGGCCGTTCTGATAGGCGACGTATTCCGGCTCCATCACCTCGTGACAGACCTGACCGCAAAAGCCGACCGAGTCCATCGCCTCGACGCCCTTGTAGGCGGCGGCCGACACAATCAGCAGGTTGACGGGTGTCAGCACCGCGATGATGAACAACGTCGTTCGCGTGTGAGGGTGATTGAGGTCGAGCCGCGGCCACTGCCGCAGGCTCGGGGGCAGCCCCCGGTGGCGCCGGCGCCGTTCCAGCCACGCGCCAAACGGAATCAGCAGCAGGCCGATGACGGCGAGCGCGGGCAGGGTGATGAAGAAGACGATGCCGAGATACGGGTTCTCGTGACCGGTCAGGCCGGTCAATTCGATGGCAAAGAACCCAGCGAACAGCAACACCGCGATCGTGGTCAGCAGCGCGCCGATGACCGTGACGGGATTACGAAGCACGGCGACGGGCGACGCTGACGATGGCTCGGATGGATCCGGTCGATCCTCACTCATTGAAATGTTCCCGCGATGATGAATACCAGCAGCACCAGTCCGAGCGCCACTGCCGCTGCCCCGATCACGCGGCCGCCTCTCGAGAGCCACACCGGTGCCGCCGGCGTGGCCAGCCTGTCGAGCTTGCCTTCGGCGACCAGCCGCTCGTACTCGGCGGGCCGTTCGCGCCGAAGCTCCGCTTCCGTCACCTGCCCGGTGAACATCACCATGTCCATCGGGAACTTCTCGGGCCGGAAGTGGCTGTTGAAGAAATGGATCGTGAAAATGAAGCCGGTGGCGAGGAGCGCCTCCTCACCGTGGAGCACTGTGGCGACGTTGTAGATCCAGCCTGGGAGGGACCACGACGCAAAGAATTGCGGGAACCACAGCAGCAGCCCCGATCCACCGATGATGATCATGCCCCAGAACACGGCCCAGTAATCGAACTTCTCCCAATACGTGTAGCGATCGAATCGTGGGCGGTCGGCCTTGCCGGCGAACCACATGAGGTGCTGCCAGAACTGCACGGCGTCACGCGGCTGCGGAATCATCGACGACGGCCCCCACAACAGCCCGTGATTCTTGCCCACGACCAAGCGCCACGCAAGCTCGGCCAGATGACCCGCGAAGAGCAGCAGCAGCAGCGAGGCGAAAAACCGATGCGCGATGCCGGCCGCCTGAATGCCGCCGAGTGCGTGCGACAGGGTGTGCGCCCACGCGCGGTGGCTGAACAACAGCGGCAGCCCGGTCGTGGCGAGTCCAAGGAAACTCGTGAACAGCACGAAGTGCATCCACCGCTGGTAGGGCTTGAACCGGACGATGTGTCGCGCACCGGGCGTCATGAGACGGTGTCCTCTCCGGCGGCGGCGGCCGCGCGCTGCTCACGGCGCGCCTTGAACGATCGCGGGAACCACAGCAGCGTGTGCACCCCGAAGAAAGCGAAGACACCGATCAGCAGGACCTGCATGAGCCGGTAGGTCCAGTACACCGGCGCGCTGCGGGCCGGATCGTGTTTGTCGGCGTGCGGGTCGTACTTGACGAACGCCGCGGTGGCCTGCGCGTGACATTGCCGGCAGGTGTTCACGAGATTCTGCGGAGAGACCGTCGACGCGGGGTTGCTCGCCGGCAGGATCACGTGATGGTCGTGGCAGTCGCTGCACGTCGCGGTGCGCGCGGATCCGAGCGCGGTCCTCTGGCCGTGGAAGTTGTCGCGGTAGGACGAGATCCGGCCGAGGTGGCAGGTGCCGCATTCCTCGATCACCGACAGACGCCAGGTATCGGTGTCGCCGCGTTGAATGCGATGCGCGGTGTGGCAGTCGGAACAGACGGCGGCCGCCGAGCCCCCGGGGCCAAGTGGCTGCGCGTGCACGCTCTTCGCGTAGAGCGGCTCGATGCCCTGATGGCACGTCGTGCACGTGCCGGCAATCTTCGCGCGATGAACGGAGCTGTCGGGGTTACTCCTGCGCTGAATGTCGTGCGTGCCATGGCACGTGCCGCAGCGGGGTGCCACGGCCAGGCCGCTTTTCGCGACGGCGCGGCCATGCACGCTGTCGGCGTAATTGCTGCCCTCCTGTCCGTGACAGGTCCCGCACGCCGCCGGCTGGAGCTTCTCGGGATGCGGCCACTCGGTGGTCTTCGCCAGATCGGCGTGGCAACTCACGCAGGGGAGCGCGCCGTGAACGGATTTGCCGAGCACGTCCGCGGCCACGGCGACACTCGAACCGTTGGCCCGCGTCGCGGTGCTGTCACCGTGACACGCCAGGCAGTCGTCGTTCGCGGGCGCCACCGGCGCCGCCGGCGCCTGCGCCGCGGCAGATCCCGCTGCTGCGAGCAGCAGGCAGACCACGACCGTTCCCGTTCCGAATGCGAAGCGCGCCGACATCGCTCAGCCTATTTCGCGAGCGACTTCATGTACCCGACGAGCGCATCCAGGTCGGCCTTCGGCAGAGTGGAATACGCCTTCATCGCGGGCTTCGCGGTTGATTTGGCCTTCTTCGCGGCCTCGACGGGGGCGACGACCCACTCCCGGAGCTGATCCGCGGTGAGCTTGGTGCCGACGCCGTCGAGCGGCAGCTTCTTGTTGCCCACGCCGGCGATTGAATGGCAGAGCGAACACTTCTGCGCGGCGTAGACCTTGATCCCCGCCTCAGTCTGCGCGTAGGCCGGACCAGCCGACAGCAACAGGGCGCAACCAAGGCCCATCAGCGTCATTGAACAGATGCGAGACATGTGGCCTCCGCCTATTTCTTCTTCTTCGCAGCCAGGAATGCGACCAGGGCGTCGAGGTCTTCCTTCGGCAGGGTCGCGAACGCTTTCATCGCGGGCTTGCGCGCCGCCTGGGCCTGGGCCTTGGCCGCCATTTCCACAGGCGTGACGATCCACTGCCGGATTTCGACGGCGGTCAGCTTGGTGCCCACGCCGTCCAGCGCGCCTTTGGCGTTGCCCTTGCCGTCCAGTGCGTGGCACATCGTGCACTTCTGTGCCGCATAGACCGCCGCGCCCTTATCGGCCGCCGCCGCCCCGCTCGGTGCCGGAGCCGCTTGTGCCGCCGCCCCGCCAATACCCCCGGCGAAAATCGCCAACATCAGGAACCCGCTTACCCGAATTAGTCCGCTCATGTCTTAAATTCCTCCATTGAACAGTCGCGTCGAAGAATGAATGAAGAATGAATATAGCCCTGTTGTATTGCTTCCTCGAACACGCGGCTGTCTTGTTTAGCACATTCTTCTGCAAAGACCTCGCCGCTGCCGCCTCGACCAGAGATCGCTGATTTTTGGCGATATTGGGGGAATATTCCTCGCCGTCTGCGGGAGAATCCCCCTAGGCATGCCGCGATACACCACCACCATTGCCGCCTTCTGCGTCCTGGCGATTGCCGTGCACCTCGGGCTGCGCTTCGGCCTCGACATGCCGGCCACGACCTCCGACCTGCCGCTGCTGGCCACCATCACCCTTGGTGGCGTGCCGCTGGTCTACGAGCTGCTTCGCAGGGCCCTCCGGCGCGAGTTCGGCTCCGACCTGCTGGGCGGCATCTCCATCATCACGTCGATCTGGCTCGGGGAGTACCTCGCCGGCTCGATCATCGTGCTGATGCTGTCGGGTGGCGCCGCCCTGGAGAGCTACGCCCTGCGCAGTGCCTCGTCGGTCCTCGACGCCCTCGCCCGCCGCGTCCCGCTGGTGGCGCATCGCCGCGTCGCCGGCGGCTCCGAGGATGTCGCGCTGGACGACGTTGCGGTGGGCGACATCCTCGTGCTCCATCCGCACGAGATCTGCCCCGTGGACGGCGAGGTGATCGAGGGTCACGGCGTGATGGACGAGTCGTACCTCACCGGCGAGCCCTTCGAGATCACCAAGACGCGCGGCTCGCGCGTCATCTCGGGCGCGATCAACGGACTGTCGGTGCTGGTGATCCGGACGACGCGGCGTGCGGCCGATTCCCGCTACGCGCGAATCATGGAGGTGATGCGCGACTCGGAGCGGACGCGGCCCAGGCTCCGCCGCCTCGGCGATCGCCTCGGCGCCGTCTACACGCCGGTGGCGCTCGCGGTGGCGCTCGCCGCCTGGATGCTCAGCGGCGATCCCACGCGCTTCCTCGCCGTGCTGGTGATCGCCACGCCGTGCCCCCTCCTGATCGCCATCCCCGTCGCCATCGTCGGCTCGATTTCGCTGTGCGCGCGGCGCGCCATCATCATCAAGAGCCCGGTCGTGCTCGAGCAGATTGCGACCTGCCGCACGGCGATTTTCGACAAGACCGGCACCCTGACCTTCGGTGAACCGACGCTCACCGACATCACCGTGGCGGAGGGGTTTGCCCGGGCCGACGTGCTCGCGGCGGTGGCCAGCCTGGAGCAATATTCGAAGCACCCGCTCGCGCGCGCGGTGCTCGCGGCCGCCGCCGGCGTGACGCTGGCCGAAGCCTCGGAGGTCACCGAGCCGCCGGGCGAAGGCCTGTGCGGCGCCGTGCTGGGCCGCCAGATCTCGGTGCTCAGCCGGCGGAAGCTGATCGCGGACGACCCGTCGGTGGCGGCCCTGCTGCCCGACTCCGCCGGCGGTCTCGAATGCATGGTATCCATTGACCGGCGCTACGCGGCGACGCTGCGCTTCCGCGACGCGCCGCGTCCCGACAGCCGTTCGTTCGTGCAGCACCTCGGTCCCCGGCACCAGTTCCGGCGGACCATGATCGTGTCGGGCGACCGCGAGTCGGAGGTGCAATATCTTGCGCGCGAGGTCGGCGTCAGCGAGGTGCACGCGGGCCAGAGTCCCGAACAGAAGCTGGCGCTGGTGCGGGCCGAGACGGCCGCGGCGCCGACGCTCTACGTCGGCGACGGCATCAACGACGCGCCGGCGATGATGGCGGCCACGGTGGGCATGGCCATCGGCGAGCACAGCGACGTGACCGCCGAGGCGGCGGGCGTGGTGGCGCTCGAGAACTCGCTGAAGAAGGTGGACGAGTTCATTCACATCTCCCGGCGCATGCGGTCCATCGCGCTGCAAAGCGCGGTGGGCGGCATGGCGCTCAGCCTGATCGGCATGGGCTTCGCGGCCGCCGGGCACCTGACGCCGGTCGGCGGCGCCGTGTTGCAGGAGGCCATCGACGTGGTCGCCGTGCTCAACGCGTTGCGGGCGGCGTTCCCGCCGTCCGCCATGCACGACTTCTAGGCGAATCGCGTCCCGGCGGCAGGCGGTTTGCACAGGCCGCCTTGGAGTTACGTTCGCTCCGGTGCGGGCGGCCACCGCCGGCTCACGGCAGGCAAGGCGGCGCCGCCACGCGCCGACAGGGCGCGCCACGCGCGTCTTCGTGAAGCAGCACAGTGTCAGGCTCTAATCTCAGGGCGTCCGCAAAGGCGAGTCCATGCTCCCTCACCCGTTAGCCGAGTCCCATCGCACCGACCGCATTGGCTGGCTGCGCGCCGCCGTGCTGGGCGCCAACGACGGCATCATCTCGACCTCGAGCCTGATGCTGGGCGTCGCCGCCGCATCATCGAACCCGCGCGAGGTCTTCGTGGCCGGCGTGGCCGGCCTCATGGCGGGCGCGGTGTCGATGGCGGCCGGCGAGTACGTGTCGGTCAGCTCGCAGGCGGATTCCGAGCGGGCCGAAGTCGAGCGCGAACGCCGGGAGCTGGCCGACGACCCGGACTTCGAGCATGCGGAGCTGGCGGCGATCTACGTGAAGCGGGGATTGGACCAGGCGCTGGCCGATCAGGTGGCGACGCGACTGACGGCCGTGGACGCGCTCGGCGCGCATGCGCGTGACGAGCTGGGGCTGAGCGAAACCATGAGCGCCCGCCCCGTGCAGGCCGGCCTGGCCTCGGCGGCGAGTTTTGCCGTGGGTGCGGCACTGCCGCTCGTGGTCGCCGCGACGGTGCCGGCCGCGCAGGCCGGGACCACCATCGCGGTCTCGTCGCTGGTGTTGTTGTTTGGATTGGGCGCGCTCGCCGCCAAGGTTGGCGGCGCGCCCCCCGGTCGCGCCGCATGGCGCGTGACGTTCTGGGGCGCGCTCGCCATGGGCCTGACCGCCCTGGTCGGCTGGGTGTTCGGACTGGCGGTCTGACCCGACCCCTCCGCCCCTAGCGCAGGGCGGCGCCGCCGCGTGGCAGCAACTGCATCATCTTCGTCACGCCTTCATCGACCTGCTTCTTCAGGCGCTCCTGATTGTCGATCACACCGGTCATGGTGTCTTGCGCCCAGCCGCGCCAGATAACCTTTTTCGTCTTCGCATCGATCAGGTCGATGACCAGCGTCCCTTGCTCGAAGTCCACCACCTGCGGTTCGCAGTTGCCGTAGCAGTAGCCATACGGCTGGTCGGCGCGGTAGACGTCGAGCCGCTGGTTGACGCTCGCGTGGTAGTGAACCAACAGGTCGGCGCCACCGGCCTTCGAGAGCTGGAAGCCCTTCTCGGCCATCTTCTTCTCGATGGTGCCGGTCACGTAGTCGCTGAAGAACGGGTTGTTGTCGAGCCGCGGATCGCCGACGGGCAGGTTGTCGGGCCCGCCCCACTCGAAGGTCGTGAACGCGGCGAAGTTGACGCCGCGCTCGATGTGGGAACTCACGTTCATCGACGCGCAGCCGGCCAGCACGGCAACAGCTACAGCGAGAACGAGTGCATTGACTGTGCGCATGACGATCTGCCTTTCGCGGCAGGCTAACGGGCCCGGCCGATCCGCGCGCACCACTGAGATCCCGGTTACGCGTTTGTCTTAACTCTATTGCGAAACCGGTGCCAAGCCGTTGAGGCCTCAGTACCCGCCGTGGACGCGCACGTATCGGCCCGTGTCGTCACGCTGCAGGAACCCCGCGCCCACGAGGTCGTCGAGCAGGCGTTCACATGTCGCGCGGTCGAGCGACCACAGCCGCATTGCCTGTTCGGCACGCAGCCGCAGGCCGGGCATCTCCCGGTACTCGCCGCGGACCCTGAGCTCCAGGTCATTCGGCGGTGTCCGATTGAACACATATACCGTGCAAGGCTCGCCAATCTGGGACGGCATCACTCCCCCTTCCAATCCTTCCGTTCTAGCGCCTGGTGGTTACCACCTGGCCAACAGCATCGCGCAACACTGCGACGATTACGTGACCCCCGACATCCCGGATCACCAGGTCGTTGCCGATCAACCGGTAATCGAGCGCCGCGGGGAGCGTCGGCAGCGCGCGCGCCAGCACCGGCGGGAACTCGTGGAGTTCCGCGTCCGGGAACGGTTCCAGGGCTGCAGGGTGATGATCGAGCGGCAGCTCCGGCGCCACCGCGGTCATGTGCGTGACGTGGACCTGTTCGTCGAGCGTCTTCGCGATGATCTGGCGGAACACCGTCCCCACCGGCAGCGTGAAGATGCGCGGCGCGGGCGTTGCCGCGCTCGAGTAGCCCTCGACGCTGTCCTGGAACGCTCGAAGAATCTGCGACTGTTCCTGCGGCGTCTGTGCCGCCGCGACTCCCTGAACCAGCCCGATCCCCAGCAAGCCAATGACGATGGTTTTCATGATTCCGCCCTTTGGTGGTTCCGCGTCACCGCTAATACAGCACTCTTCGTGCCATGTTCGTGAGCTGGGAATCCGAAGGCCAGAAGGGCGCCAGCCGGGTGGAAATCCCGCAGCGTTGGGGAGTTTTCCTCGGCGTTTGGCCCTGCCGGGCTTCACTGCCGAGCTGGGTCACCTGCCGCAGCCACCGTTCTCGCCGGGTCCCGTTGGGCCACTCGACGAGGCCGGTCGGCGTTTCCCTGACCGGGCGCGCCCCGCCGGCGGCAGCATCTTTGCACTCTCCAGGGTCGATACAGACGAGGAGAGCTCCGATGAGAGTCTACGAAGTAATGAGCAAAGCCGTTCAGACCGTCAGGCCGAAGGTCGCTGCATCGGAAGCGAAGACCCGGATGAAGCAAGAGAAGATTCATCACCTGGTGGTCACCGATGGCGCCAAGCTGCTCGGCATCGTCTCGGAACGTGATCTCGGCGGGGCCAAGCTGCCCAAGGTGCTGGGCAAGTTCACGGTCTCGGACCTGATGACGAGCCCGGTGGTGACGGTGACGACGCGCACTGCGGTCCGGCGCGCGGCCACCCTCATGAAGGGCCGGTCGCTCGGTTCGCTCGTGGTGACGTCGGCCAACGGCAAGGTGGCCGGCATCGTCACGGTGTCGGACCTGCTGGATCTGATTGCCCGCAAGCCCGAACACAAGTCCAACCGTGACCTGCGCAAGGCTCGCGGCCAGGAGGAATGGTTGGAGACGGAAGAGTAATGCCTGTGACCGCCACAGCCCCTCGCGCCCTGCGACGCGCGGTTGCGGCAGACCCAGCGCGGCGTGAAGAACGCAGACCAACGCGTGACGCGCGGCCGCTGGCTCAACGCGACCCGAAGGTGCGCGCCGGCCACCGCCGGTTCCGCACGGGGCTGTGGCAATACTTCTGGCGCGGCGGCATGCCGACGCTGCTGACGGCGCCGGTCCCGCGCTCTCGCGCGTGCCTCTGCAGGTAGCGAAATCCCCCGCAATCTGCTATTGGTGTCTCCTCACGGCATGAGCGACACCGATCCCAAACCGCAATTGCTCCAATCCGGCCGCATTGCCGAGGCCCGCTGGCGCGCCGTCATCGACGCCGCCGTGGACGGCATCATCGTGATCGACTCGCTGGGGCGGGTTGAAGTCTTCAACGCCGCCGCCCAGCGGATGTTCGGCCATTCCGAAGAGGAAATCCTGGGACGGAACGTCAGCCTGCTCATGCCGGAACCGGATCGGTCCCGCCATGACGGCTACCTCTCGCATCACGCCGCGACCGGCGAACGGAGGATCATCGGCATCGGCCGGGCGGTGACCGGGAAGCGCAAGGACGGGCAGACCTTTCCGCTGCACCTGTCGGTGGGTGAGATGGAAATCGACGGCGAGAGGCACTTCACGGGCATCTTGCATGATTTGTCGAGCCGCGCCGACCTCGAAGATCGCCTGCGCGAGGCGACCGCCCTGGCGCGCCTCGGCGAGATGGCCGCGGTCATCGCCCACGAAGTGAAGAACCCGCTCGCCGCGGTGCGCGGCGCCATCCAGGTGATCGGGTCGCGCATGAAAGGCGGCACCGGCGATGCCGCCATCATCAGGGAAATCATCGCGCGGATCGATGCGCTCAACAGCCTGATCCAGGATCTGCTGGTGTTCTCGCGGCCGCCGAAGCCGAAGCCCGCCGACACCGACCTGGGGGCGCTGCTCGCCTCGGTGGTCAACCTGTTGAAGTCGGACCCGGCCTACGAGCAGCTCGAGGTGTCGATCACCGGCGCGGCGCCGGTGCTGACGTCGGACCCGGCGTTGCTGACCATCGTGTTCCAGAACCTGTTGATCAACTCGGCGCAGGCCATGCACGGCCGCGGGGCGATCGAGGTGACGCTTCGCGCGACCGCCGGCTGGCACCGCGTCGATGTCGCCGACCACGGCCCCGGCATTCCCGCCGAGATTCGCGCCGTGTTGTTCCGCCCCTTCAAGACCACCAAGGCGCGCGGCACCGGCCTGGGCATGGCCACCGCCAAGCGCCTGGTCGAATTGCACGAGGGCCGCATCAGCGTGGTCTGCCCGCCCGGGGGCGGCACGATCGTGTCGGTGGAATTGCCGTCGGGTGACGTGACGGCTGACGGCTGACCGCCGCCGGCTCAGGCCGGCTTTTCGAGCTTGAACTTCTCGATGCGGTAGCGGATCTGGTCGCGGTTGAGGCCGAGCAGGGTCGCCGCCTTGGTCTGGTTCCAGCCGCTGCGCTCGAGCGCCTGCACCACCAGCGAGCGCTCCATCTCTTCGAGGTTGATGCCGGCGGCCGGCAACCCCATTCCCGTGGACAGTTCCGCGTCCGAGGCATTGAGCATGGGGAAGTGGCTCTCGTTGAGCTCGTTGCCCTCGCTCAACAACATCGCCCGCTCGACGGCGTTGCGGAGCTCACGCACGTTGCCGGGCCACGGGTAGGCCTGGAGGGCCTTCAGCGCGCCGGGCGTGACGCCGCGGATCTTCTTGCGGAACTCGGTGTTGAAGTTGTCGATGTAGTGGTTGAGCAGCCGCGGCACGTCGTCGCGCCGATCGCGCAGCGGCGGCAGCGGCACCGCCATCACGTTGAGGCGATAGAAGAGGTCATCGCGGAAGTGGCCCTTCTTGACCTCGTCCTGCAGCGACCGGTTGGTGGCGGCGATCACGCGGACGTCCACCTTGACGTCGGTGGCCCCGCCCACCCGCTTGAACGACTTCTCTTCGAGGAACCGCAGCAGCTTGGCCTGCAGCATCGGCACCATCTCGCCGATTTCGTCGAGGAAGACCGTGCCGCCGTCGGCTGATTCGAGCAGCCCGCGCTTCTGCCGATCCGCGCCGGTGAACGCGCCGCGCTCGTGACCGAACAGTTCGCTTTCGAGCAGCGTCTCGGGCAGCGCCGAGCAGGTGATGTTCATGAACGGCTTCGAGGCGCGGCTGCTGCTGTAGTGAATCACCTTGGCGGCCAGGTCCTTGCCGGTGCCGCTTTCGCCGGTCAGCAGCACGGTGGTGGCCGGGCTGACGCCAATCTTCTGCAGCATGGCGCGCACCGCGACGATCGGGGCGCTCTCGCCGACGATGCTTTCCGGGCTGTACGGCTGCGCCTGACGGGCGCGCAGCGTCCGCACTTCGCGGCGCAGTTGCGTGGTCTCGAGGGCCTTCTCGACGAGCAGCACCACCTCGTCGAGATCGAAGGGCTTGTTGGCGTAGTGGAAGGCGCCGTGCTTCATCGCCTCCACCGCGGTCTGCACGCCGGTCTGCGCCGTCAGCATGATGACCAGGGTGTCGGGGTCCGACTCCTTGATCTGCTTGAGCACCGAGAGACCGCTGGCGTCGGGCAGCCCGATGTCGAGCAGCACCAGATCCACGCCCTCGCGGTAGAGCGACAGCGCCTCGCCGGCGGTGGCGGCCTCGAGGATCCGGTAGCCCTCTTCTTTGAGCCGGCTGGCGAGCGACCAGCGGATCAGTTGCTCGTCATCAACGACAAGGATGGTCGCGTTCGACATCAGGATGGCGGGCCGTCGCGCGACAGCAGGCGACTCAGTTCGTCGAGTTCGAACGGCTTGTTGAGCACCGCCTGCACGCCCAACTCGGCGGCCTCGGCGACGATCTCCGCCGAGCCGAACGCGGTCATCAAGACGACGACGGCGGCGGGCAGCAACTGGCGGACCCTCTCGAGCAGCGACAGGTCATCCATGTCCGGCAGGCGGAGGTCGAGGATGACGACGTCGAATGGCGCCGTGGCCGCGGCGATGACCGCCAGCGCGCCGGCGGCGTCGCCCGCCTCCTGCACCGTCATGCCCATGCCGGAGAGCGTTTCGGACACCGACCAGCGGATCAGCGCCTCGTCATCCACCACCAGCGCGTGTTGGGACACGGCGCCCACCACCGGCGCCTCGAAGTCGCCGTGCGTCACCGGCGCCATCAAGGCATCGGGCAGAAAAGGCTCGTCAACGCAGGAAAGTGGAGTCATGGTCCAGTGGGGCGCTGTCAGGAAACGCCCCAGTATGGCCCAAGCAGCGGCGATTGTTCAACGCGCCCCGGTGGCGACGACTGGTCCAGCACCGAGTACTACCCGGTCGTGAACACGCTCGACGTGCGGAGCAGTGTCTCGCGGTTGTACTCGAGTCCCCGGAATTTCGCGTGTGAGTCGGGAAAATGCCCCGCGTCGCCTCAGTCGCCGGTGTCAGACCTTGGCGACTTCCATCACGAGCCGGCTCAGGTCCGCGAGCTCGAATGGCTTGGTGAGGACGCCACGCACGCCCAGGTGGTAGGCGTCGGCGAGGATCTCGGGCGTGCCGAACGCCGTCATCAACACGACCGGCGTCTCGGGCACCAGTTGCCGGATGGTCGCCAGCAGCGACAGGTCACGCATGTCGGGCAGGCGCAGATCCAACACAATCACGTCGAAGGGCAGCACGGTGCTGGTAATGGCATGCAAGGCCGAGGCGGCGCAGTCGGCCTGCTCCACGTCGAGTCCGAGGTCGGCAAGGGTCTCGGTCACCGACCACCGAATCAGCGGTTCGTCGTCGACGACCAGCACGTGGAGTGGGGGTTTTTTCACGGCGACCCTCGGAATCTCACGTGCGACCGGGAGCGAACCGGGAATCCAGGGCCCGGAAACACGCGCGGTTGTGCACGCGATCCTGTTCATGCCGGGACGATCTTCAAAAATCGCGCCACAGGCCGGCGAGCTCTGGCATACATTGTGCTCAATCCAAAGTGCCGGCCCGACCGCCGGCGTTTCCAGTGAGGACTCCAATGGTTGTGCTGAAGAACATCCTGGTCGCCACGGACTTCGGCGAGCCGTCCGCCGTCGCCATGGCGTACGGCCGTGACCTGGCCCGCTCCTACAACGCCACTCTCCACGTGCTCCACGTCGTCGAGGACGTGATGATGCGCTACAGCCCCGAAGTCGGTTTCGCGATCCCGGATCTCCAGAAGGATCTGGAGAAGGCGGCGCAACGCGACCTCGACGCGGCCGTCACCGACGATGACCGCAAGACGCTGAAGGTCGTGCCGGTCGTGCAGACCAGCTTCAACGTGTCGGCGGGCATCACCGAGTACGCCAAGGTCAACGTCATCGATCTGATCATCGTCGGCACGCACGGGCGTGGCGCGGTGAAGCAGTTGCTGCTTGGCAGCGCCGCGGAACGCGTGGTGCGGACGGCGCCGTGCCCGGTGCTGGCGGTGCGCGCGAAGGAACGCGACTTCATCGCGCCCGATGCGTTGATCGCGGCGACCAAGGCCTAGGCGGCGGATTACCGGGCGGGCGTCGAGGGCGTCGCATC